>QCND01000018.1 GCA_003213355.1 Prochlorococcus sp. AG-424-E20 | reverse complement strand
ACTAGTGAGAATCCCGACGTTAAATCTCAACAAACTCCAATAAAAAAATTTTTACCGAGTTTGAATCTTCGATATGTTTTTAATAGATTTGTTGTTGGTCCTAATAGTCGGATGGCTCATGCTGCGGCAATGGCAGTAGCTGAGGCCCCTGGTCGGGAATTTAATCCATTATTTATTTGTGGTGGAGTTGGCCTAGGTAAAACACATCTCATGCAATCTATAGGTCATTACAGGTTGGAAATCGATCCAGGAGCAAAGGTTGCATATGTTTCTACTGAGACTTTTACCAATGATTTAATAGTTGCAATCAGGAAAGATGGAATGCAAGCTTTCAGAAATAGATATAGAGAAGCTGATTTGATTTTGGTTGACGATATTCAATTTATAGAAGGTAAGGAATATACTCAGGAAGAATTCTTCCATACATTTAATGCTTTGCACGAGGCAGGAAGGCAAATTGTTCTTACAAGTGATAGGCCTCCAAGTCAAATACCTCGTTTACAGGAACGATTGATTTCAAGATTCTCAATGGGACTAATTGCAGATATCCAAGCGCCCGATTTGGAGACGAGAATGGCAATATTACAAAAGAAAGCTGAGCATGAAAGAATGCGTTTGCCGAGAGATTTGATTCAGTTTATTGCTGGACGATTCACTTCTAATATAAGAGAGTTAGAGGGAGCATTTACTCGTGCTGTCGCATTTGCCTCTATAACTGGGTTGCCAATGACAGTGGAATCAGTAGCACCAATGCTTGATCCTACTGGACAAGGAGTAGAAGTTAAACCTAAGCAAGTACTAGAAAAAGTAGCTGAGGTTTTTGGAGTTACCGAGGAGGAAATGCGTAGTCCAAGTAGACGTAGGCCTGTTAGTCAGGCACGACAGGTAGGCATGTATTTAATGCGCCATGGGACAGATTTAAGTCTTCCTCGTATTGGAGAATCTTTTGGTGGAAAGGACCATACAACAGTTATGTATGCCATTGAACAAGTAGAAAAAAAATTATCAAGTGAGCCACAATTAGCAAGTCAAGTTCAAAAAGTTAAGGATCTTCTTCAGATCGATTCACGAAAACGTCGTTGAATTTAATATTTGATAGTGAGAGGGATTTTATAGTTATTAATTAAACTGTATGGGATTTTGATCAAGCCTATTTCGTGTAGGTATTTCAGGGCCTAAATCACTACCATCAATACTTGCTGTGCGCTCAAGAGCTTGTCTAAATAATCTCCCTGATAATAAAGGCATATCTCTTGGTACTGAAATTCTATCTCGGAGGTAACGTAATGCAGAGGCACTATTCTCCTCTGGACGGCAATCTTTTTTTGAGATCATAGAAGTTAAGGCTGCTCTCAATGGCTGATCAAATAATTTATTTTTCATTGGGCTTACAGAGATGATCCTTTCTTTATGTTTGATAACTCTTTCTAAAGCTAAGGCCTCAAACTGTTGTTCCGATTCTTTGTCAACTTTGAAATCTTCTAGTTCTAATTGCCCTAATCCAGAACCTATATCAATTTCTTTGGCAAATAATTGTTGCTTTTTATTTGAATAAGTAAAGCAACCTCCCATTTGAGGAGGTAAATCATGAGCATGAGTATGAAAATCTCCTTGAGTCCCTCTATACTCATCAATTTTTTCAAGATTTTTAAGCCACACATTTATAAAAGGGTGCTCATCTCTTAATGAGTATCCTTTGTAGTAAGCCAATGAGGCATTCATTCTTTCAACATATGGGATGAAAATTACATCTGCTGATCCAGGCTTTTCACCATTCTCTGTTGAGACCGGTGTTAGCCACCCTGAAGCATGGTTTTGTAGTTCTTTTTCAAATTTAGTTGCAACATTTTTGAAATTCTCTTTCTTTTGTTCTTCTTGGGCTTGGAAAAGAGAGTTGCGACATAACCAATTACACCATGATGAAAATAGTTCTCTTTCAAGTTTCCTCTGCTCTAAGACTTTCTTCTCATTTAGAGATTGACCTAAAGGACCATAAATTTCTTCTAACACAAATAGGATCTCATCACTTTCTGTGATTACATGATTTTCAATTTCTATTGCAGGGAGCATACCTGAGGGCACTTTTTTTAAATACCATCTTTCCTTTTCTCCGTAGCAACGCATTGTGACTTTTTTAATCCGGTAAGGAATTTTTTTAAGCTCTAACCAAATCCAAACTTTTTGGCAATAAGGACACCAAGCATGATTGTCTCTGTAAAGAGTAACTATTGCCTCGGACTCATTTTTATTAAAAAGACGAAGTGAGGAATATGGGTTGTTTAACCCATTGATTTGATCAATTGGATCGGCTGCATATATTGCTAATTCTTCCCAACTCATTGCATTTCTGGTTGGATTCATTTATTTCAACGAGAATAGGGAAATAATACTAGGTTGTAAAATTGAAAAGCTCTTTTGATTTAATTGTCATTGGTGCCGGATCCGGTGGATTAGCTGCTGCAAAGAAAGCAGCTAGTTATGGAGCATCTGTAGCGATCGTTGAGGGCGATCTTGTCGGAGGAACGTGTGTAATAAGAGGTTGCGTTCCTAAAAAATTATTAGTTTGTGGCTCTTCTCTCTTTGAGAATTTTTTGTCTGCAACATCTTATGGCTTTGATTTTGATAATTTAAAGATCAAGTCAGAAGTTTTATTAGCTAATGTTCGTAAGGAAGTGCAAAGGCTGAATGAATTACACGAGAATTTTTTAAATAAAGCTAATGTTGAGCTTTTTAAAGGTTGGGGTGAGTTTAGAAATGCAAATTGTGTTGCGGTAAATGATCGAAAAAATGGAGAGACTTTAAATGAACTCTATGGAGAAAGAATTTTGATTGCAGTGGGAGGCAGACCTAAAAGACCAAGTATCGAGGGGGCATCTTTAGGATGGACAAGTGATGATATGTTTCTTCTTAAGAGCTTTCCGAAAAAAATTACAATTGTTGGTGCAGGCTATATTGCTTGCGAATTTGCATGCATATTGCACGGTTTAGGTGTTGAGGTTACTCAATTAGTACGAGGTGACCGGATTTTAAGAGGGTTTGACTTTGAACTTTCTTCAGCATTAACCGAGGCAATGAAAAATAAAGGAGTTAACATAAGCTTTGGCGAGAAGATTTCTTCACTAAAAGGAACTCCTGGATCTTTAATTATAAAAACAAATTCAGGTAAAGAGTTTGACTCGAATGGATTGCTTTTCGCTACTGGTAGAGAGCCATTTTTAGATGGGTTGAAATTAGAACAAGCGGGTATAGAAATTCTTGAAAATAAAATTAAAGTTGATTGTGAAGGTAAAACAAATATTTCTAATATCTTTGCTATTGGAGATGTTACCGACAGGATCAACTTGACACCTGTCGCAATTGATGAGGGTAGAAAGTTTGCTGATAGAAATTATGGCGAATCGGACCATAAGGTTAATTATAATTTTGTTCCTTATGCTGTATTTAGTCAGCCTGAAATAGCTTCTGTGGGCATGACTGAAGAGAAGGCTATCCAGTCGATGGGGAAAGATAACATTAAAGTATATAGATCAATATTTAGACCCTTATCTAAATCATTGCCAAAGACTGGCTCTAAATGCATTTTAAAGCTAATAGTCGATAATAATAATAATAAAGTTTTGGGATGTCACATGATTGGTGATAGTGCATCTGAAATTATTCAGATGGCATCAATTTCTCTAATGCTAGGGGCTAAAAAATCTGACTTTGATAATACAATGGCCTTGCATCCTACGATAGCCGAGGAATTCGTGACAATGAGATGATTTAGATAAGGCATTAGTTATTAGAACTTTTTCTTTGTCTTAACCAGTAAACAATAGTTTTGTATATAATTATTGTTATTGATAATGATATAGCTATAAAAACTAATTCTTTGAATGCTGTATGTAAAGTTGGTAGAGTTAGAGGTATTATTTTGTCTGCAATGTAAAGCATATACAATCCTAATAAAACGCCACCTTCTCCTCTACTTATTATTCCTTTTGTCCAAAAAATTGGCATGCACGCAAGTGTAGTAATTACCATTACCGGAATATCCTTAGTTATTAGTAAATTCTCAACCACTAAACCACTGCCTCCAGATAATACAGAACAGCTACCTAAAACTAGTAATTGATTTAATAAACAACTTCCAATCACGTTGCCTATCGCTAGATCAGTTTGACCACGAATAGCGGCGACTAATGACGTTATTAACTCAGGTAAAGAAGTGCCCAGTGAAACTATCGTTAATCCAATTATAGCTTCGCTTACCCCTAACAACCCTGCAATTGTAGATGCGCCTTCTATTAAAAGTCGCGATCCAAGAGTTAGCAAGAAAATACCACCTAATAATTTCACGCCTGCATTGAATAAACTTGTTGAGTCTTTTTCTATATTGATTTCTGGCTCTGCTTCTTGGGTTTTTTGAGGTTCCTCTCTTGCTGTGCGAATTTCCCAAGTGGTATTTATTATTAGCGCAACTATTAAAGCTACTCCAAATTGCCAAGTTATCAGCTCTGAAGCGGCCATCCCCCAAACGGCAGTTGAGACTGCTAAAAGAAGAGGAATGTCTCTTCTTACAAGACGACTTTCAACTCTTAAAGGTCGTAAAAGAGCACTTCCTCCGAGAACTACCATCACATTGAAAATATTGCTGCCAACAATATTGCTCAAAGCGAGACTATCTGATCCATTGAGGGAGGAGTTGACACTCACAAATAGTTCAGGTGCACTTGTCCCGAGAGATACTACTGTTAAACCAATGACTAGTTGAGGAATCCCAAGGATTAAGGCTAAAGCTACAGATCCTTGAATAAAGAACTCTCCACCGCTAAAAAGTAAAAGTATCCCAGCAATAAGCTCTAAAAATGACAATAACATTGATGGCATAATTGAGTGATTTATTGAGAAACTAAATTAGTGAATTAATTTATATTATTTCCATTTGGTATTATCTTAATATCTTAGCCCTTTATGGATACTTGAAGACTTATAGATCAAGGTTGCATAAGATATACATTGAAAGAACTTTAATCCTGTGATTGCTTCTGTTAATCAAATCTCATTATTAAAGCCGGATGATTGGCATCTGCATTTGAGAGATGGAAAGATTCTTAAAGGTGTTTTAAGTCATACAGCAGATGTGTTTTGCCGTGCAATCATAATGCCTAATCTTGATCCGCCAATAACTACTTTAAGCCAAGCACAAGAGTATAAAAAAAGAATTTTCCAGTCTATCCCTGAAGGTGTTTCTTTTACCCCATTAATGACAGCATATCTTACAGATAATATGCCTGCGAATGTCTTAGAGAGAGGCTTTAGAGAAGGTGTCTTTCATGGGGCAAAGCTCTATCCAGCTAATGTGACAACTAATTCTTCTTATGGGGTTACAGATATAAGTAAAGTCGGCAATTTATTTGAGACGATGGAAAGAATTGGTATGCCATTATTGATTCATGGAGAAGTGACCGATTTCAATGTTGATGTATTTGATAGAGAAGCTGTTTTTATTGAGCGTCACCTTGAACCACTATTACGAACATTTTCATCCCTTAAAGTGGTTTTAGAACACATCACGACCATAGATGCAATTGACTTTGTAGAAAACAGTAAGTTTGATATAGCCGCTACAATCACACCCCATCATCTACATATCAATCGAAACGCAATGTTCGATGGTGGGTTAAGGAGTGATTTTTATTGCTTACCCACAGCTAAACGTGAAATCCATCGTATTGCTCTAAGAGAAGCCGCTACTAGCGGCAAACCCTGCTTTTTCCTTGGAACTGATTCAGCACCTCATACTCGTAGATTTAAGGAAAGTTCATGTGGATGTGCAGGAATCTTTAATGCCCCTTTCGCTTTGGAAAGCTATTTAAAAGTTTTCGAAGAAGAAAATGCCCTAGATAGGTTTGAAGCTTTTTCAAGTATTAATGGAGCAACTTTTTATGGATTACCTTTAAACACAGAGAGAATAACTTTAGTTAGAAAAGATAATTACGTACCTCAAATGATTGATGTTGGATTAGATGGTGATCCCAATGATTTTGTAAAACCATTTCATTCAGGAGAAACTCTTAGCTGGGCAATAGAGGATGTGTAGCGAGATTGCTGGTCCTGATGTAAAACAATTTGATTTAATGACTTTTGGTTGATGAAAACTTTAAAAGCTGTGCAAGTTTATTTACATACGAATATCCACCCCTAGATAGATTTGTTGAGGCTCTTAATAAATGAATACCAGCGACGAGACTTGAACTCGTACGACCCTTGCGGATCTCAGGATTTTAAGTCCTGTGTGTCTACCAATTCCACCACGCTGGCAAGTTGTTCTTCAATCCTATAACCCTAGGTTAATTACCGCCAACAGATGTCATCTACTGAACTTAAAACTCTGCACATTTTTCACCATGAACTACAATCCTACTAATGAAAATCCTTGAGTCACAGTCAGTGTTCTCGATGAAGCCACCCAGCTTGAAATCTGTTTGCCGATTTTTAGCCCTGGGGGTTCAACTCCCCTCACTCAAGTAATGTCTTTGTTCTCGATTGTGTGTTTAATCCCTTTTGGATTAATTGGAGCTGTTAATCCGATAATTACATTATCTGCTTATGCGGTATTGGGGGGGATGTATTTATTTGTAGTGCCTTTATTTCTTTTTTATTGGATGAATAATCGTTGGAATGTTATGGGAAAGTTTGAACGCCTTTTTATATATGGACTTGTGTTTCTTTTCTTTCCCGGAATGGTTTTATTTGCGCCGTTTCTTAATTTAAGAATGAATGGGAAAGAGGAGTATTGAACTTTGACTAGAGCACAGGTTTTTCAAATAGGTTTGATTGTTTTTGTTTTAGGAGGCTTGGGATTTGAAGTATTTCAGTTACTTGGATTTGAATCAATATCAGCTGGTATTGCTGCACAGTCAATATTAATTTTAATTATTATTGCATGGACAGCTTCTTACCTTTTTAGGGTTTTTTCTGGGAATATGACTTTTATGGAGCAACGTAAAAGATACAGAGAGGCTTATGCAAAATTGACTGATGAAAAAATCAGAGAAAAGTTTGAGGCAATGACAGATGAAGAAAAAAATGAATTACTAAAATCCGTTGAGGAAGAAAGTATTGAACAAACATAAGTTTTAATTACTAAGTCTCAATAATTTTTTACTCTTAGGGATACAAAAATGATAAAAAAGAAAGAGACCCAAGGCTTAGAACATTGAAAAGTACAAATATCAGTAGGTCTTTTTCCAAAATAAAAAAGGAGAAAAGAATTGCACTAATGCCTTTTCTTATGGCAGGTGACCCTGATTTGGAAACTACAGCAAAGATTTTGTTAGAGCTTCAGAAAAATGGCGCTGACATGATTGAGCTAGGCATTCCATACAGTGATCCTTTAGCAGATGGACCGATTATTCAATTAGCAGCTTCTCGAGCTCTCTCTGCAGGAACCTCTCCTGACAGGGTTTTTAAAATGTTGTTTGAATTGAGAGATCAATTGAGAATACCAATAATTTTATTTACTTACTCAAACCCACTTATTAATAAAGGTTTGGAAGAATTTTGCTTGCAAGCTTCGCAAGTAGGTGTTTCAGGACTTGTCGTGCCAGATCTTCCTCTAGAGGAAGCAGAAAAACTTTCTGGTATTGCTGAATCTAAGGAAATTGATTTGGTTTTACTTGTTGCTCCTACAACTCCAAAGGATCGTATGAAAAAAATTGCAGCGACTTCTAGTGGATTCACTTATCTTGTAAGTGTTACTGGTGTAACTGGAGAAAGGTCATCATTAGAAGATAATGTAGGATCTCTTGTGAAACAACTAAAAGATTCTTCATCAAGTCCAATTGCTGTGGGCTTTGGAATTTCGGATGTAAAACACATTGAACAAGTTAGAGAATGGGGCGCTGATGGCGCAATTGTTGGTAGTGCTTTAGTTAAAAGAATTGCTAATGCCTCGATCGAAATGAAAGTCGAGGAAGCTGGTTCTTTTTGTAAAGAACTAAGAGCCGCAACTAATTAATATTTTTTTAAATAGCAACAGATCAAGCTGAATATTGAATTCTTTTCTATGTTTTATCTTGAGAAATATTGTCTTTATTTAACTTGAAAACCATGGATCAATTTGTCCTTTGGGGGTCTTACTGTGAAGATGCTCTACTAAAGAGAACACCTTTTAGGGAAGAGCATCTTCAAAGACTTTCATTACTTAAGGAAAAAGGTATATTAATAACTTTAGGCCCGACAAAATGTAATAGATATGTTTTTGGGATATTTAAATCTGGGGACATTGAATATATAAGAAGTCTTATCAAAGAGGACGTTTACTGGAGAGAGGGAATATGGACTGATTTCGAAATTTACTCTTGGATCCAAGCTTTTTGAGCTTGCTCCCAGACCCAATTAGCTACGATGCGATCGCCATTTTCTCCTAGATCATCTTCATAACCACTCATTATCCCTACCCCTTGTCTTGCGATCTTCGCTATAGCTTCTGGATTGTCAATTCCATTACGCTTTAATGATGAAATCTTCAAATTCTTTGATCTTCTGATTATGTTCCCACCATTAATATGACATCCAGCACAGTTGTGGTTAAAAAGATTTCTCCCTGAAGCTGCTTCAATAGCATTGAGTCCTTTCGGCAAACTTAAATAAAAAAATGTGCAACAAATACTGATTAGAAAAAAACCTCTTAATTTTATGAAAAAAAAGTTTGCATTTTTTTTCATGGTTTTGTAAAACTTATTTATTGAAATTAATTTTTGAAAGATCCTCACAAATCTCGTCAAGAAGATCAAGTTGTCCAGAAGAATTTAATTCAAAGCTCTTTTTTGTTTTCCCTTCTTCATCGTTTGTCCATAACTCCTCAACTTCACAAAGTCGATTTGCAATTTTTGGAATTCCACCAGAATTAAAATCTTTTTTTAAAGACTCAATTAAAGTTGGCATTCTTGCTGAAGGGAGATGAAGACTTTGGCAAAGTTCTGATTGGGTTCTACCTGTTTGCCTTAACCAATCTTTGATTAGAAGTACTAGATCCTCTTCGATATCTTTTGACCAGCGCTCTTTGCTCATAGTGGAAACCATTTATCAAGCTTAGATTTTGCTCTGAATTTTATCTCTGGAGTAATGTGATGCTGCCATAGACTAATGACGGCTGTTAGTGCCACAAGATCATCACTAAAACCTGAGGCAGGAATAAAGTCGGGAATTAAATCAAAAGGAACAATTAAATAAGTGAGTGCTCCCATAATTGATAGCCTCACTTGGGGAGGAGTTGAATTATCCATGATGAGTTCAAATCCCTCTAAAGCTGGCTGTGCAATTAATCTGCCTGCTCTTAATAAGATCTTTTTAAGTACCCCCTCGTCGATAACAGAACTTTCAAGTACTTCTGCTTCATATACTTCTTTGTTGGATTTACTTGAACTAACCATAATTAAATACTTTTCTCTAAAAGACCACTTTGAATCCCTGTCTTTCTCAATTTTCTTAATGCACGTTGAACTACTTGTCTGCAATATTCCCTGCTGCAATTCATTTGTCTGGCTACTTCGGCTAGGGTTCTCCATTCATTCGATCCATCTAGGCCAAATCGAAGACTTAGTATCGTTCTCTCTTTGGGCGTGAGATTTGATTTATCCAATAACGACCATGCTGATGCACTTCTTTCTGCTAATTCAGCTAGTTCCATGGGAGGTACTTCCTCACTTGGAAGAATATCGACAAGCTCAGATGGATCTGCTTTAGATTTGACTGCCCCTTGCAAGCTCACTGTGATACTTCTCAACTCGCATGCAAGTAATTCTTCTACTTCCTCTAAAGGAATTTTCATTTGCATGGCTATTTGGCTAGTTGAGGGATGAACCCCAAGCTCTTGCATTAGTCGAGACTTGGCAGCACGAAGTTTTGTTAGTTTTTCATTTATATTTACAGGGATGCGTATTGTTCTACTTTGCGTTGATAGAGCTCTATTTAGTCCTTGTCTAATCCACCAGTAAGCGTAAGTTGAAAATCGATGACCTCTTTTGGGATCGTATTTCTCAACAGCTCTTGTTAACCCTAACGTACCCTCTTGAATCAAATCAAGAAGGTCAAGCCCTTTGCCTTGATAGCGCTTGGCTAAATTCACAACAAGCCTCAAATTTGCTGTAATCATTTGATTTTTGGCCCGCTCCCCTGCCTTAAATCTTTTCTTCTCTGCGCTTGAATATTCGCACTCTGGTCCATTGCCTCCAGCTTGTTGGCAGCGTTCATTAAGTGCAACCATTGCTTGCACTTCTCTACCCAATGTGAGTTCTTGCTCTGGTGTGAGCAATTCGTGTCTTCCTATTTCTCCAAGAAAGTCGCTTAAAGAACTCACGATTTATTCCTCCTTATATTTATAACCTAGAGAAAAATTGTTTACTTTCAATAGGCGTAATAAAGTGTTCGGAATTTATTAGTAATCCTTTTGTCTATTCTTAATGCCTTCACTAGGCCAATTAATCTAAAAAAGTTTCCTCTGTGCTTAAGTTGGCTTTTTTGAAATGCAATTAGATAAATTATGTTTTGATTATAATATCTTAAAATCATTGATATGAAAGACATTCTTTAACGTAGTTTTTTGATCAATAAAACTCTTTAAAGATTTTTTAGTCTCGAAAAATTATTTTTAAGTACTAATCCTGATTTTAGGTAAACGATAAATTACCAAAGATTTAAGAAAATCGGTTGATTTGTTTTTTTTCTCTTTCAAGACTTTTATTAATTTAATTGTTTCTCTTTCTACTAAAGAAACTTATTTATAAGTAAAAAAATTTATATAAGAGTTGGTTCTTTTTCTATTGATTTCTTCTGGGAGCGCCTCTTCTTTTTACTAAAACTTTTAGAACTTCTTCCCAAGAAACGTTTTGATGGGCTAAAGAAACTTGCATATGAAAAAGTAGATCTGCAGCCTCATTAGCAACTGAAATAGGATTTTTATCTTTACAAGCCATAATAAATTCTGCTGTTTCTTCGCCTATCTTTTTTAGGATTTTATTATCGCCTTCCTTCAGAAGAGTATTTGTATAGCTTCCCTCCTCAGGATTACTCTTACGACTCTCTATGACTTTGAACAATTCACTACAAGCATCAGATGGAGGGGAAAGAACGTCTTCATTTGTTTCTAAATCTTTAAAGAAACAACTTCTTTTTCCTGTATGGCATGCGATTGAACCAATTTGCTCAATTGATAAAAGTATTGTATCTGAATCGCAATCAGTCCTGATTCCTTTCAATTTTTGAAAATGCCCGCTCGTTTTTCCTTTGTGCCAAAGTTCTTTCCTTGAACGACTCCAATAGTGAACTTCACCAGATTCTAATGTTTTTGTAATAGATTCTTTATTCATCCATGCCATCATTAAAATTGAGCCATCAACCCAATCTTGCGCTATGGCTGGGATTAAGCCATTTTGATCAAAATGAAGATTATCTATAAAAAGCATTTTTAATTAAGCCAATTAGGCTTTTTAACTCTAATTATTTAAATTTAATCCTCTATTGGTTTTTTATTCATCTTTTTATGACGATTAAAGATATTCCATTCAATTGCTCAAAGCATTTTAAAGACTATCCATGCTCTCACCGTCAATGGAAACATAAAGGTCACTGTCGTTATGTTCATGGATACAGTCGAAGCTTTACCTTTTGTTTTGCTTCAAACAAACTTGATGAAAATGGCTTCGTTGTCGATTTCTCTAGCCTGAGACCTTTGGAAGAGCAGTTGAAAGATCATTTTGATCATACTTTTCTAGTCAATTCTGATGATCCTCTTCTTGGAACATGGAAAGAACTTCACTCTAAAGAAGTACTAGATCTCAGAGTTATGAACAATGTTGGCATGGAATCAACTGCTGAATTAGTGTGGGGATGGGCAAATGATTTATTATTTTCAAGAGAGAGAGGTAGATCTTGTTGTTGGAGAGCAATAGCACACGAAAATGATGTTAATTCCGCTAGTTATACCTCCCTCCCTGAGTGGTTCAATCCTTAATACCTCAAGTCTTCCTTTTGAAATAAAATTAACGCTTTAGTTTTTTATTTGAATATTAATTCTGATTCTTTATTCTCTATCTTTATAGTGCTTCCTTCCTTATATTTGCCTTTAAGAATATATTTTGCTATTTCACTTTCTAATTCTTTTTGAATAACTCTTTTTAAGGGCCTAGCACCATAGCTTGGATGGTATCCAATTTCAGTAATCAAAGATAGGACGTCATCATCAATTTCAAGCTCGATTCCTTTAGCTTCTAACCTTTCTCTTAAACGGTTTAATTGTAAATCGACTACTCTAAACAGAGTTTCTTTTGTAAGTGGTTCAAAATTAATAATTTCATCAAGTCTGTTTAGGAACTCAGGCCTGAAATTTGATTTCAATTCTTGATTAATTAGTTCATCTATATTTGTCGACGGATTATTAGTTACATCATTTTCAGAGATTAATTCGCTTCCTAAATTACTGGTGAGAATAATAATAGTGTTTTTGAAATTTGTTGTTCTTCCTTGTCCATCAGTTACTCGGCCTTCGTCAAGTATCTGAAGCAATACATTGAAAACATCTTTATGTGCTTTTTCAATTTCATCGAAGAGCAAAACGCAATAAGGTTTTCTTCTGATTGCTTCTGTTAATTGCCCACCTGCTTCGTAACCAACGTAACCGGGAGGAGCGCCAATTAAGCGACTTATGGAGTGCTTTTCCATATATTCAGACATGTCTATTCTGATTAAGGCATTTTCACTATCAAAAAGTTGAGAAGCCAAAGCCTTGGACAATTCTGTCTTCCCCACGCCTGTCGGTCCTAAAAATAAAAAACTTGCGATTGGTCTGCTTGGATCACTAAGTCCTGTCCTAGATCTTTGTATTGCAGAAGATATTGATTGAACGGCTTTATTTTGACCAATAACTTTTTTTTGAAGCTCAGATTCAAGATTGAGTAATTTTTCGATTTCAGTTTGAGCCAGTCTTTTAACGGGGATAGATGTCCACTTTGCAATTATTTCAGCTACATCATCGGCTACAACCTCTTCTCTCAAAAGTGATTTTTCGGAATTTTGAGAGGAATTTTTCAGATTAAGTTCTTTAGATTTTAAATTTTGTTGATAATTAACAAGGGTGCCGTATTCAAGTTCAGCAGCCCTATTGAGGTCATAATTCCTTTTTGCTTTTTCTATTTCTAATTGTACTTTCTCAATATCTTCTTTAAGTGTTGAAATTTCTTCGATTGATTCTTTTTCTTGTTTCCATTTTTTGTTTACCTCAATTTGACTTGTTTTTAACAATGCTAGTTCTGTAGTAATTAATTCGAGTCTCTCTTTACTTGAAGTATCTGACTCACCTTCCAAAGATAATTTCTCCATCTCAAGTTGGATGATTTTTCTATCAATCTCATCAATTTCTTCTGGTTTGGATGTTATTTCCATCTTTAAACGTGAGGCTGATTCATCTATTAGATCAATAGCTTTGTCAGGTAAAAACCTCTCGGGTATATACCTATCACTCAATATCGCCGCAGCTATTAGAGCGTTATCAGATATACGAACACCATGATGGACTTCATATCTTTCTTTTAGTCCACGTAAGATCGAAATTGTATCTTGGACTGAGGGTTGTTTTACAAGTATTTGCTGAAATCTTCTTTCCAGCGCAGGGTCTTTCTCAAAATTTTCTCTATGTTCATTGATGGTTGTTGCTCCAATACATCTCAGTTCACCTCTAGCAAGCATTGGTTTTAGGAGATTACTAGCGTCCATTGCACCACCATTCGCTCCTGCTCCGACGACGGTATGTATTTCATCAATGAACAAAATTATTTTCCCTTCTGAATCTGTGACATTTTTAAGAACTGACTTAAGTCTCTCTTCAAATTCACCACGGAATTTTGCACCTGCTATTAATGCCCCCATGTCTAAGGAAATTAGTTGACGGTCTTCAAGGGCTGTAGGAACATCACCGTTGATAATTCTTTGTGCTAGGCCCTCAATAATTGCTGTTTTACCAACGCCAGCTTCCCCAATTAACACGGGATTATTTTTAGTTCTTCGGCTTAATATTTGAATCGTTCTTCGGATTTCCTCATCTCTTCCAATTACAGGATCTAATTTTCCATCTCTGGCGGCAGAAGTAAGGTCTAGGCCGTACTTTTGCAGAGCTTCGTAGCTATTTTCAGCATTTTTCTGGGTCACTTTTTTGTCACCTCTAAGAGTGTTTATAGCCTCAAGAAGGCTCCCTTTCTTGATTTGATTTTGTTCGAATAACCTATGACAAATTCTCTCGTCATCAAATAGGGAAATCACTAAATGTTCGCTTGAAATAAAATCATCTTTGAAAGATTGTTGAATATTTCCTGCTCTTGAAATTGATAAAGATATGTTTTTGCCAAAGAAAATCGATTCTTGGGCCTGCAGCATTTTTGGTTGATTCTTTATAAAATTTTCTATTTCTGTAAGTAGTTTTTTTGTTGCCCCGCCCGATCTTTCTATTGCTTTTATTGCGATTTCATTTTTCCTTAGAAGAGAAAAAAGAAGATGTTCTGTTTCTAAAGTCTGATGTTTTTCTCTTAATGCTAAATCTTTTGCATCAATGATCCCTTGCCAAGCACTGTTAGTAAAATCATCAGGATTTATCCTCATACTTTAAATTAATATCAAAATATATACTATTAAAGTCTGCTGATTGTATAAATATCAGAAAACCGACCTTGCTTGACTTTATAAAATAAATTTATGAGATCACTCAAGCTTTTGGAACAAATTAGTTGAATTTTAATATCTTAATTTGATCTAGTTTAGAGCTATTATTTATATTGATTAGCAGTTTTGTCGTAATTAAAATTCTTACAGATAATACCTAACACTAATTAGCACTTTCTCGCAAGTAGTATAAATCCTTTGATGTTTTAAATTGCAAAAGCTTCTTTTCTAAAAAAATATGCTCAGTGCATTTGATTGAATTTGAAATATATTTTTCTACAAAAAAAAAGATGGGGGCGACCCCATCTTTTTTAAATTCTTTTGGATTTTAGTTGACTACGATTTTTCCAACCATGCCTGCGCCCCTGTGAGGCTCGCAGTAAAAGTCGTATGTGCCAGCTGTGCTAAAAGTTCTCTCCCAAGACTCTCCGGGAGCGAAAGCTAAATCTGGATGACTTAGATCATCATTTCCGTCAAAAACAGCATTATGAGGAGCTAGCTTGTTGTTTACAAACTTTACGGTGTCACCAGCGCTTATGTTTAGGGTGCTTGGTTCGAAAGCAAGCATTCCTGCATCGGTACCAAGCTTAACTTCAACAGTTGAAGCATTCACATTGGATACGCCAATTACTAGGAAAGCAAAGAAAGCAAATAACGCAGTAGAAATAGAACGAATCATGAAATTAATTCTTCTTTTTTTAATTTTACTACTTTAGCTTCTGTTTACCATTTTAGTGTTTAGTTAAACCAGAATTATGTAAAACTTGACTTAGCGTTTTGGCATGACTGATACCTCCAAAGGTTTCAGGACAGGTTACGGGCTCATGTATAAAGTGTTTTTGTCTAAGACTAAATCTATCCCAGTTTGTAATTTGAATTGGTAGTAAGATAGTTAAAAGTTCAACAAGCCAAGTCCAAATAGGGATTTGAGGGACTCTTCTCATTCCTTTCCATCTTAGAAGCGTCTGAATTACTACATCAATACTTGTATAGGGTTGCCCTAAAACTAATTTTTTTATTTTAGTGGCAGAAAAAGGTTGTACTGGCTCGAAATCAGAGGTAGCTAGATGCCCGCAAATGAAAGCGATATCTGCTGCATGAATAAAATGAAACCTTGAGAATAATTTTATCCATCTAGCGAGCCAGATCCATCTCAATGCATCTCTAAGTCCTTCGGTAAGATAACTAGTTGGAAATTTACTTTTACCGTCTAAACGTCCCCCAAAAACTAGTGTTGGGAACACAGCTATGATCTTCGTTGCAAGCTGATGAGATTCAAGCTCTCTAAGGCATTGTGCTTTTGTTTGTATGTACTCTGTTCCATAGGTAAAAGCTTCGGGTAACAAATTTAAGTTTCTATCAAGAACACTTGCAGTTGAAAAATAAATAATTTGTTTGATTTTGGAAGGATTTAGTAAATTGAGCAAATTTTTTACTGCATCAATATTTACTTCTTTAGCTCTTTTTGGATCACCCCAAGCAGTTGCAGTATGAATAACTCTGTTGACTGCTGAAATTTCTTCCTTGAATTTATTTGATTCTCTCAAATCTCCGACTAAAATTTTAATCCTTGGGTTTTCTAAATTTATTGAAGTAATTTTTTTAGGATCTCTAACCCATAAAAATAATTCTGAAGTTGAGTTTTCAATTAGCCAATTTGCTATGTATTGTCCAACACATCCACTTGCTCCAGTGATCAGAATTATTTCGTTTTTCAAGATGAGACTTTTATAAGTTCATTGACATTTTTACCAGCCTCGAAAAATACTCTTGCATTCTCTTCTGGCGTTCCAGGAAGTATTCCATGACCAAGGTTAAGAATATGTTTTCTACCTTTCGCTTTTTTGACGACATCAACAATTCTTGATCTGATCGCATCAGGAGTACCAAACAAAAGTCCCGGATCAACATTCCCTTGGACTCCCACTGATTGAGGCAGCCTTTTTAGTCCATCTGCCATGTCAACAGTCCAATCTAGAGAGACTATATCTACTCCTGTTTGTCCCATCCTTTCAAGCACTCCCGCACTACCTGAGATATATAAAATCATAGGTGTATCTGGATGTTTTTCTTTTACTAAATTGACTACCTTTTGTTGATAAGGCGCAGCAAACTCGTCATAGTCTTGTGGACTTAATTGTCCTGCCCATGAATCAAACATTTGAACTACTTGGGCCCCAGATTCAATTTGATAGGACAAATAGTTCGCAATTGATTCTGCAAAGTGATTTAAAAGTTGATGCAGTAGTTCTGGCTCTTGGAATGCCATCGCCTTTATAACTGCATAATTTTTGCTGCTTTTTCCCTCTACAACATATGCAGCAAGAGTCCAAGGAGCACCTACAAACCCAAGAACTGCAGCCTTGTTCCCAACGCTTTCCCTTAGCCTTCCAAGGACTTCCCCAACAAAAGACATGCTTTCTTCTGGTTGAAGGGGCTTTAGGTCTTTAACCTGTTTGAGGCTTCTTATTGGGTCATTTATCAAGGGTCCTTTACTTTCAACGATGTCAAAGTTAATTCCCATCCCAGGAAGAGGAGTCAAGATGTCTGAAAAAAGTATCACTCCATCTGGTTGAAAAGCTTTAAAAGGCTGCATTGAAATTTCATAAGAAAGATCGGGGTTTTCGGATCTTTCCCTGAAGCTTGGATGATTATCACGAAGGTCGCGATATACCTTCATGTATCTCCCCGCTTGTCTCATCATCCAAACTGGGGGCCTTTCAACATTTTCTCCGCGAGCTGCACGGAGTAGTAAAGGAGTAGTTTCGTTCATTATTTTGTCCTTTTATTCGAAAAACTTACATGAAGCAGTAACTTGAAAATCATGAAATACGTTCTCTGCAAAAGTTCGACATACCTTTTGAATTTTTACATCCAGACGACAGTTGAAATTAGGTTTTAAGTCAAGGTTGAAACATTTCTATTCGAGGAAGCTTAATTCTTCTTGGATTTATGCTTTAGAACCAGAACGCTAAGAGGAGGAAGGCAAAGATCTATAGAATTTTCATAGCCATGTATGTTGTATAGATCTGTTGATTTCCCTCCCATATTCCCTAGGTTTGAACCTCCATATTGACTCGCATCTGTATTGAAAATTTCTTCATAGAATCCGTCAACAGGCACACCTATTCTGTAATTGGAGTGGTTTTGAGGTGTGAAGTTTGCCACTATTACTAGCCATTCTCCATCAGTTTTTTCTCTTCTCATGAAACTGATTACTGAATTTTTATTATCATCGCAATCAATCCACTGGAATCCGTATTCGTCAAAATCATTTCTCCATAAAGCAGGTTCTCTTTTATATAAATTATTCAAATCATCTACTAATTTCTGTATTCCTTTGTGAGGTTCATAATTTAGAAGATCCCATTGCAAATCATCCCAAACATTCCATTCTTGGCGCTGCCCAAATTCCATTCCCATAAATATTGTTTTTTTACCTGGATGTGTCCACATATATGCAAGTAAGGCTCGTGTATTAGCGTACTTCTGCCTGTCATCGCCAGGCATTTTGTGTAAGAGATGACTTTTCCCGTGAACAACTTCATCGTGGCTTAAAGCAAGCATAAAGTTTTCGGTAAAGTTATAACAAATGGAGAAAGTAATGTTGTTTTGATTGAATTGTCTAAACCATGGGTCAATTTCAAAATAATCGAGCATATCGTGCATCCAACCCATGTTCCATTTTAGATTGAAACCGAGTCCATCCATGTCAGTTGGTTTGGTTACACCAGCCCATGTCGTTGATTCTTCTGCAATAGAAAGTGCACCTGGAAAATGTTGAAAAAGAACGTGATTAGCCTGTTGTAGAAATCTGACTGCTTCAAAATTTTCATTCCCTCCATCTTCATTAGGTATCCATTCACCCTCTGGACGAAGATAGTCTTTGTAAAGCATTGAGGCAACTGCATCAACACGTATGCCATCTATATGAAATTGATCAAACCAGAAAATTAGATTTGCAACTAGAAAATTACGAACTTCATTTCGACTGTAATTGAAAATTAATGTTCCCCATTCTTTATGCTCTCCAACTCTGGGATCTGAATGCTCGTATAGATGGCTGCCATCAAAATAAGCTAGTCCATGCTGATCTTTAGGGAAGTGGCCCGGGACCCAATCGAGAATGATTCCTATTCCTTCTTTATGACATGAATCAACGAAGGCACGAAACTCATCTGGTGATCCAAATCTACTTGTAGGCGCATACCAACCTGTAACTTGATACCCCCATGACCCATCAAAAGGGTGCTCTGAAATTGGCATAAGCTCGATATGAGTGAAGCCTCTTTCTTTGACATAGGGAATGACCTTATTTGCCAGTTCTTTATATGTAAGCAATCTTGAGCCAGGCTTCATATCTGCAGCTGGAACTGGAGCTCTATGCTCTCCGTTTGAGTTGATAAATGGATCGTCCGAGGAAGCATGCATCCAGCTTCCTAAATGCATTTCATAAACCGAAATTGGTTGCTCTAAAGGATCTCTATTGTCACGATTGGATATCCAAGACTGATCACTCCATTGAAATGAGTCGATTTTTGATATGACTGAGCTTTTTGCTGGTCTTACTTCATGTTGAAAACCATAAGGGTCGGCTTTCTCGTAGCAATGTCCTTTTTCATTCCTGATTTCATATTTGTATAAATCTCCCTCACTTAGACCAGGTATGAATAGTTCCCAAATTCCTCCTAGACGTTTTTGCATTGGGTGATGGCGTCCATCCCATGAATTGAGATCACCAATAACGGAAACACTCTTTGCATGAGGCGCCCATAAGCAAAACATAACTCCTTGCTTTTTATCTATTTCAGTGAGATGTGCACCCATTTTTCGCCATATGTGATGGTGATTTCCCTCCGCGAAAAGATGTCTATCAATTTCACCCATCCACTCTTTTCGGAAACTCCAAGGATCATGTTGAAAATGTTCAATTCCTCCTCTATTTACTTTTATTTGATAGTCAGTACCTGGATCTTTTTCTAAAACCCCTTCAAATATCCATTCATGATTGGGATTTTGTAGCTTAATTTTAGTTTGTTGTGTTATCAGTTCAACTTGACTTGCCTCAGGCATCCATATTCGAATGATCCATTTATCTTTAAATGGTTGAGGGCCAAGAATTGAAAATGGACTTTCATGTCTGCATTCAGAAAGTCTTTGTCCGTCGTCTTTCAAAGAATCTAATAGAATAGAGACGGTCATGATTTATAGCTTAAATAGCTAGTAAGCTTAATCCTCTACAAGTAAATATTGAACCCCTAAGAGGAAATAAGTGATTCAAATTTAAGTTTTGAATTTAAAAGTAAGAGAGAAATTGTTGTCACTAGGCAGTTAGGGCTAGGTCCTTCGCACAAATATTTACTCTGACCAGGATTTATTCCAATTGCTGGCCATCCAGATCCTGAAATTGAAATTCTTAAACGATCCCCTTTTTTAAATGTGGCGAGAATAGGTTGAAGTCTGATTTCTCTAGCACTTGTTATACCTTTATCACAATCAGCAATTCTGAGTACACCCGTCGAAAGTTGAGTAACAGTATTCTCTACCGCTTTAGGAATTATTGATAATGCAACAAACAGATCAAAACATTCCCTGTCACAGTTAGTTTCTAAAAAAAGAGTTGGAATGCCCTCCAGCCTAAGATCTTTCAAAATAGGGTCTGATGTAAATACTGCGACATCAGGTCGAATATCAAGCTGATATCTGTTTGCTTCACCAGCGGTATCACTCAGATGTCCTCCGATGGAAGGTATGGGTCTCCATGGGTCGTGAACTAAATTCACCTCACTATCTGCTTCTAAATCAGAATTCGGGGCTAGGAATCCTTCAAGATGATTTATTGAGGCTAAACCTTCGCTTCGAAGACTCCAAGTGGGCGTTTTGTTTTGAACCGAAAGCTCCCAACCCTTAGTGGTTAAATTCCAAAGATTGATTTGAGAGAAATGACTCTCTTTGTTTTTTTCTTTTAAATGAGAATCAAAAAAATCTAACTGGGTTCGTTGTGCTCCCTCCCACCATTGAAGATGAGTAGCAGGACCAATTAGTAATTTGGGATTGCCTCCAGCCTTTTTAGCTTTCTCAAAAATATCTAAAATTCCTTTCAAATGAGGATCCCACCAACCCCCAATTAGAAGCAAGGGTTTTTTTAACCAGCTACTTAATGGCTTATGAGTTTTCCATTGAGGAGATTTGCTTGACGAAAGATTTAGCCATTTATATGCCATCCCTTCTGGGTCATACTTTTCAAGTAAATCATGACCGTTATATAAATATTTTTTCGATTCAAGATTTTCACGGATTTCATGCCAACCTTTCCAATTCTTCTCTCTTTGTGCTTTTTGGGCGGCTAATTGCAAACCCCATCCAATTCCCAAGTGCCACCAAAACGCTCCTCCTTCACAACTCCAATGTTCATCCTCCGAAAGGCCTGTCATTGCAGGAATAATGCAATCAGGTGGGGGAGTACCTTCCTCCGCAATGAGCTGTGTTAATCCTTGATATGAAAAACCGTATGTACCTAGTAGACCATTGCATTCAGGCAAGGATCGGACCCAATTATGAGTTTGACTAGTGTCTGAAGCTTCTTGATTGAAACCTGAAAATTCCCCTCCAGACCCACCTTGACCACGAACATCTTGTATGACAACTAGATAGCCCTTGCTAGCCCACCAAGATGGATGGGCATAAGTAATTGTAGAAGCAATTTCTCTTCCATATGGCTGGCGCATAAGTAAGACTGGCCATGGTCCATTCCCCTGAGGCGACCAGATTCGAGATTTGAGTACTGTTCCGTCTCTAAGTTGTAAGTCTTCGTCTCTGTATCTTATTGAATTCATTATCTCTTTAAAAAGTTTCTGGGCAATAAAGACCTCTTACGTACATAGAAAGGATCTCAGCATCTCCTTCGCTTATATTTTTTTGAATTGAGATTTTTTGAATAGATTTTTGTGAACCTGCTGAAATGTTTTCTTTATTTAGTTTTCTAAAGCTTTCACAAATAGACTTCGCTTCATCAGGATTCCTTTTTACACCTTCAAGAAGTCTTGATTGAGCGATTACACCTTGATTGATGCCAAATGATGCAAATATTAAAGTGATTAGTAAACCATTCATTTCAATTAGTTTACCAAGTTTCTATTGTATTAATTATATTCTATTACCTAATGGCACTTGGGTACATTAAATAAATTTTGTTTTGCTTTCTCTATTAAAAAATGAGCTTTTTTTAGATCTATTATTGGAATTCTTCCTGTTCGTAGAGTTCTTTCAAAGCGCCCAGTCTTTTGAACTAGCTCTTGAGGCGTAAGTCGTGAAATGGCCTTATTAGAAATTAACCCTGAGTGCATCAATAAGGCAGCTTCTCTAAGTTGAATATCTAAAGTACATATAAAATATGCTATGCATTTAAGTCTTTTTAGATTGCGAACACTCCCCAAGCTTCCATAGATTAGATTATTTATTTCTTCATCACTAATAGATAATAAAGAATCCCATGTATTTATATTATTTGATATGAGTATTTTTTCTTCTTGATAAAAGCTTTTAGGAAGATTTTTCAATAATGACTTATTACTCATCAGTCTCTAATAAGGAAATTTCTTCAATATCAGCATCATTTGATAAATTTTCACTTGCAGAATAATTCCTGTCTGGTAATTCTATTATCTTTGATTCTTTTAAATCATTTATTAATTCACCTAGAATAATTGGTTTACTTATTCCATCACCAGCGGATTCTATTTTTCTGAGCCTGACTTTGACCTGAGCGCCATTTCTTCCTCCCCCTTTCAAATTCCCAGCTATTTGTAACAATGTTGGTTTTATTGCTTCTTTAGGGAAATCATTAGATGCTTGTGCAACAACTAAATCAAATCCATTGTCGTAAACAATAGGAGCATATTTGTAGCCCTCAACATTAAAGGGAGGAGTATAGCTTTGCTCAAAGGCCCAGCAACTAGCAGATAATAAAAGTGTGAAAATTGTTGTCCCAGTTAGTCGGAATTTAAT
>QCND01000017.1 GCA_003213355.1 Prochlorococcus sp. AG-424-E20 | reverse complement strand
AAGATCATGCAAAATAGTTCCAATATTAACATGAGCATTTGCGAGCTTAGGATTAATCTCAATGGCTTTTCTAGTAGATATTTCTGCTTCTTTTAATTTGCCATAACTTTTCAATATGCTTCCCAGATTGGCATGTGCTTCTGCATAATCAGGATTTAGTTTAATTGCTTTTCTATATGACTTTTCAGCTTCTTGTAATTTACCAAGATCATGTAAAATAGTTCCAAGATTAACATGAGCATTTGCGTAATCAGGATTAAGCGTAATTGCTTTGCGAATGTATGATTCTGCTTCTTTTAATTTGCCAAGATCATTCAATATGCCTCCTAGATTATAATGTGCAACTGCGTAATCAGGTTCGAGTTCAATTGCTTTGCGACATGACAACTCTGCTTCTTTTAGTTTGCCTAGATCACTCAATATATTTCCCAGATTGGAATATGCTTTTGCAAAATCAGGCTTGAGTTTAATTGCTTTACGATACGAAATTTCTGCTTCTTTTAATTTGCCAAGATCATTCAAGATGCCTCCTAGATTGTAATGTGCCACTGCAAAATTAGGCTTGAGTTTAATTGCTTTACGAGTTGATATCTCTGCTTCTTTTAAATTGCCCGTATCTCTCAATATGGTTCCTAGATTATAATGTGCTACTGCAAAATCAGGCCTTAGTTTAATTGCTTTAAGAGTTAATATCTCTGCTTCTTTTAATTTGCCAGTATCTTTTAATATGACTCCATAATTAGCAAAAATTCTGTAATCTTTGTATCCTTGATTAATGAAATATTGATAATATTTTTCTGCTTCTGCAACATTTCCCTCTGAATGAAACTTAAATGCTTGATTGATTATTTGTTCTTTCGAAGGTTTAGAGGGAGTATTAGTAGTAATAGCGATGTTTTCTTTAATCTTTTCTAAAGCAAATGGCACTTGGAATGTTTTGACTTCAGAGTCTTCTTTTTTTTGATTTTTTTTCCCCTCAGTCACATTTATTTGTCTATAAAGGATCTAATGATTAGCATTATAACTTGCTTGAAGTTTTAACTTTTAAAAGATATTGCCCAATTTTTTCTTGATTGATAAAACATTGGGCAACATCTTTCCAACTTTTTGAGTGGCTAATTACTGTCGAATCGGTTGCATCAAGACTGGCGTTATATCTTCGCGCTGCCTCTGCTAATAACAAACTTTTTTAGATAAAAGCATCTCTTGAATACGAGTAATTGCCATAAGAATCTCTGGCGATCGAGATTCTTCCCAAGAAATATCCAAAATGCATGTTTGTTTTTTATATTTACCAGACTATTCCAGCGATTGACAAGCTTCACTTTTCCAGACTGTTTTTCAATAGTCCACCCTTTGCTTTTGCCTTTAGGGCATTGTAAATAAGCTTTCTTAAATCTTGAAATCCCAGTTCTGACATGGGGAGGAGATATTTTTATCTAGTGCATATTCTAAGGCATATTTGCAATATCGTGCGTCAGCCTGCTTAAGCAGAAAAGGGCAGATTTTATAGAAACTCAGTTATTGCATGTATTTTCGAGTCTACACCTAGGAGATGTTTAAGGCTGAAATCTCCTTGCCAAGGAGAATGTCGATAGTTCGAATCTCGTCATCCGCTTTATAAAAAGCTATTTATATCAATTTTGAACTTAAATTCCATTGTAATATTTAGATATCCTTGGATACTAAATAAAAATTTTTATTCCTATTTGAAAAATTAATACTAAGATTAATGATCTTTAGATAAGATCATTAATTTTTGTTTGAGCTCTTTTTTAAATCCAAACCTTGAATAGAAGCTGCTTTTTTTTGTTGTCATTAAATATATTCTTTCTACATTCTTGATTGATTTTTGATTAATAAGATTTTGGACAATTAATTTTCCAATTCCAAAACCTTTAAATTCAGATTTAACAACAATATCCCAAAGAACAGCTCGATAAATTTTATCGCTTGTTGCTCTACCAAATCCAATTAGGCAATCGTTCTCCCATATGCTAATAATTTCAGTGCTGTTGAAAAGCATGGTCCGTAAACTCCAGTAATCTCTTCCATTTGCCCAGAAAGTTTCTTCATCAAGTAGCTCCTTAAGTTTTTGTAAACCATTGACTAGACGTCTTTTTGGTCCCATACCTAATATGATTAATCCTGGAGCTCCAGGAGCATGTTGAATAATTTGGATAGAGTTCAAATCTTTGCTTTTTTTCATCCTGAAGATAACCTGATTTTATGAAACGTAAAGGAATTATTCTTGCTGGTGGAACTGGTTCACGTTTGGCACCTTTAACTAATTCAGTGAGCAAGCAGCTTCTTCCTGTTTACGATAAACCAATGATTTTTTATCCTTTATCAACATTAATGTTGGCTGGAATTCGAGAGATTTTATTGATTACTACTCCTATTGATAGATATCAATTTGAAAGATTGATGGGTGATGGATCTGATTTGGGTATAGATATAACATATGCTGAGCAGCAATCTCCTGATGGTCTTGCTCAGGCCTTTTTGATTGGCGAAAAGTTTTTAAATGGATCACCAGTGGCTTTGATATTAGGTGACAATCTTTTTCATGGTCATGATTTTATTACACAATTAAGTAAGGCAAATAATCTGACTGATGGAGCTACCATTTTTGCTTATCCAGTTCTAGACCCTCAGAGATATGGTGTAGTTGAATTTGATAATGAATATAATGCCATAAAAATTGAAGAGAAACCTAAAACTCCATCAAGTCGATTTGCTGTAACTGGATTATATTTTTATGATTCATCGATTGTTGATAGAGCAAAAACAATTTCTCCTTCTCGTAGGGGTGAGTTGGAAATTACATCAATTAACCAACTTTATCTTGCAGAAGGTTTATTAAAAGTTGAGATTATGGGGAGAGGCATGGCATGGTTGGATACAGGAACTTTTGATTCTTTACATGAAGCAGGGGCATATATTAAAACACTTGAAAATAGGCAAGGTATGAAAGTTGGTTCCCCTGAGGAAGTTGCTTGGAGAAAGGGTTGGATAAATGCCGATCAATTAAAGAAGAAAGCTAATCAATATTCGAAAAGTGGATATGGAGATTATTTGCTTCGATTAATATCGGGTCTTAATGATGAGTTGAGTTCTAAGAATTTAGGCACTAATTATTAATATGGAAAGCGAGTTAATCTATTCAAATAAAGGCAACATAATTCAAGGCCCATTATTATTAATGCCTCGAATTTTTAAAGATAAACGTGGATACTTTCTAGAAAGTTGGAATCAAAATGTTTTTAATAAATTTCTTGATAAGGAAGTCAATTTTGTACAAGATAATCAATCGTTCTCTAAAAAAGGTGTTCTTCGTGGAATGCATTTTCAAAAACGTCCA
Source organism: Prochlorococcus sp. AG-424-E20 (assembly GCA_003213355.1). GTDB lineage: Bacteria > Cyanobacteriota > Cyanobacteriia > PCC-6307 > Cyanobiaceae > Prochlorococcus_B. The sequence continues at coordinate 21,267 of QCND01000017.1, read as the reverse complement.
CATCAGCAATCAAAACTAATCAGGTGCCTTTATGGTTCTATTTTTGATGTAATTGTGGATATTAGAAAGACATCAAAAACTTTTGGTGAATGGTATGGAATTGAATTGAAAGCATCGGATCATTATCAGTTATGGATTCCATTTGGGTTTGCACATGGTTTCCTTTCTTTAACTCAAGAGTCTGTAGTTTTATATAAAGTTGATCAATTTAGATATCAAGATGATGAGCGGGTATTAAAGTGGAATGACGAATTTACTTCTATTCAATGGCCTAATATAGATCATTCCTATACTTTATCTGATAAAGATAAAAATGCTCCAAATATTTCTGAAATTAATTCAGATGATTTATTTTAGGAATGGAATTAATGAAAGCTTTAATTATAGGAAATCAAGGTCAATTAGGAAAAGCTTTAATTGAATCTTCTAAATATGTCTTCAATGAAAATGAATTAGATTTAATTATACCTACGAAGAATGAACTAGATTTATCAAATTTAAATCAGTGTAAAACATTTGTTGAAGAGATTAGACCAAATTGGGTTATTAATGCTGGAGCATATACCTTGGTCGATCAAGCTGAAGATTCTTGTGAACTTGCGTTTTTAATTAATAGCTATGGACCTCGTGCCATAGCAGAAGCTATACGTGAATTTGGCGGTCACTTTTTACAAATTAGCACTGATTATGTTTTTGAGGGTAACGTCCCGAAAGCTTATCAGATAAAAGATAAAAGAAACCCAATAAATGTTTACGGTAAAACTAAATTACTTGCAGAAAAATATATTGAATCGTTATTATTTCCAAGTGATCAAGGGATAATAGTCCGTACAAGTTGGTTAGTAGGACCCGAAGGCATTAATTTTGTCTCAAAAGTGTTAACTCTCCAGGAAAAAAAAGATTTAATTAAAGTAGTTGATGATCAAATCAGCTCTCCCACCAGCACGAGTTATTTAGCAAAAACTTGCTGGAAAATTATCAAAAAGAAATCTGAGGGTTCAAAAATCCCGTCAATTTTTCATTGTTCTAACTCTGGCATTGCCAGTTGGTATGATCTAGCTGTGGCAATAACACAAATTAGTACAGAAATGGGACTAATCAGCAATCCTTCGACAGTAATACCTATCAAATCTAACCAGTTTATTACCAAAGCTAAAAGGCCGTCTTTTTCGGTATTAGATTGCGCTGAAAGTTTTTTAGCCTTGTCTCAAAAACCAATACATTGGAGAACAGAATTAGAAAAGCTAATTTTAGATAAATCGACAAGAAAGAAGGAAGGGTAATGAGCATCACTTGGTCACATCAATCAAACTTACGTGTTTTAATTACTGGAGGAGCAGGATTTATAGGAGGTGCCTTAGTAAGACGTCTATTAAGTCAAACATCAGCAACGATATTTAATTTGGACAAATTAGGTTATGCAAGTGATCTTACTGGAATAGATAATTATTTAAATAAAAATAAAATTCAAAAAAGATATTATTTTATAAAAGAAGATCTTTTTAATAGAAATAATTTAGATGAATTAATTTCAAAAATTGATCCAGACATAGTATTTCATCTTGCAGCTGAGAGTCATGTTGATAAATCTATTGAAGGACCAGAGATTTTTTTGAAATCAAATATTATAGGTACTTTTAATTTATTAGAGGCTCTTCGTAATCATTGGGAAAAACTATCTAATAATAGGCGAAATAATTTTAGATTTCATCATGTTAGTACCGATGAAGTTTATGGATCTTTAGACGGAAATAAAAAATTTAATGAAAAATCTCAATATGCTCCAAGGAGTCCTTATTCAGCGAGTAAAGCTTCAAGTGATCACTTGGTTATGGCTTGGTTTCATACTTATGGTTTTCCTATTTTAATAACTAATTGTAGTAACAACTATGGACCTTGGCAATTTCCAGAAAAATTAATACCTCTAGCAATCTCCAGGGCAATTTCTGAGAAGCCAATACCGATGTATGGTGATGGACAACAAATTAGAGATTGGCTTTATGTAGATGATCACATTGATGCATTGTTATTAGTCTCTGAAAAAGGTTTGATTGGTGAAAGTTATTGTATTGGGGGTTATGGTGAGAGAACCAATGAAGCTGTTCTTCGTACAATCTGTATGATTTTGGATAAATTAAGACCAAGAACTGAATCATATGAGCATCTAATCGCATCAGTTCAAGATAGGCTTGGTCATGATCGAAGATACGCAATTAATTCTTTTAAAATACAAGATGAGTTAGGCTGGAAACCTAAAATGGAATTTAGTGAGGGTTTAAAGTTAACTGTCAAATGGTACTTGGATAATATTAATTGGCTAAATAAAAAAAATAAATAGATTATTCAGTTAAAATTGTATAATCAATTTATTTAATGTAAGTTTTATTTTGTGATAGGGTGTATGTGGAGATTGTAATTGATTTGCATGAATTATTCAGAATTTTATTTGGCTTTTGAAAATAAATTCCGCGGAAGTAGTGAGTCTTTAAATCATAAATTAATTTTTTATGATGGGCTATTAAATGAGATTTTATATAGGTTTCCAAAGTGTAGCCTTTTAGATATAGGCTCTGGGCGAGGAGAATGGTTACTTAAATGCCAACAACTAGGAATTCAGTCTACCGGTATAGATAACAATTTGAGTATGTATAAATATTGTTTTGAAAAAGGTTTAAATGTTGTACATGGTGATGCATTAAAGGTTTTAAAAACTTTTAAAGATAACTCTTTCCAATTAATAACTTCTTTTCATTTTATTGAACATATTTCATTTGAGTTGATATTAGAAGTTTTAGAACAGTCTAAAAGGTTGCTTGTTCCTGGAGGTGTTTTGATTCTTGAAACACCTAGTATTGATAATTTATTAGTCTCTTCTAAAAATTTTTATTTGGATCCTACACACACAACGCATATACATCCTGAGGCGATCAAATTTGCTTTGGATTATTTTGATTTTAGAGAAACAAATTACTTTTTACTTAATAGTGCACAAACTTCCAAGTCAAAAAAAAGTGAATTGTCTAATTTATTTTTTGGAGCTGCCCAAGATGTGGCTATTATTTCTAGATTAAACCATTCTACAGATCAATCTTTATTTGATGAAAATTCGGATTGGTTTAAGAGTATTAACATCGAAAAAAATGCATTTGAAATAATTTCAGATTATGATAAGGAATATCAGAAAAATTACAATGAGATAAATCATCAATTGAATTTACTTAGGAGTCAAATAGACTACCTTATGTCTATATTCAGTCGAATATCAAATAGTTTGCCTGTAAAATCATATCGTAAACTTAAAGGAATTATAAATTTTTTAAAAGTACACCCAGTACGAATCGCTAAATTAAGTTTACCATTTATATTGAGGATACATTTTCTAAAAAGTATTTATTCTCGATTATTTAGTATTTTATTTACTATAAAGTGTCAGTATTTATATAAATTAAAAAGGTATCCATTTAAAAGGTCCACAATTAAGAAAAAATCTGATATTAATCAGAATGAAATTAAACTATTAAAGTTATTTGACTCTAATTTACGGTCAAGAGATATCTTATCTGACATTAATATAAAATTAAAAGGGAAATAATACTATAATGAAAATTGCAATAGACCTTCAAGGTTATCAGTCTAGAGGTAGCAAAACCAGAGGTATTGGACGCTATTCCTATACTCTTATACGTACTTTAATAAAAAACTCTTGTGAGCATGATCAATTTATATTAGTTGCAAATAAATCTTTAGATCAATTTGATAAGGAATTCTTTGCTTTCGTTAAATCAAATACTAAAAAAGTTCAATATTTTGAATGGACATATCCTAAATTCACAAAAGAAAATTCTACTTATCTCAAGGCAAACTCATTAATCGCTCAGCAATTACGCTCTTATGCTTTTTCACTATTAAATTGTGACATTATCTTGATTACGAGTTTTTTTGAAGGATTTAAAGATAATTGTGTTGTTGAATTGGATGACGAATTTGGTTTGCCACCAGTAGCAACAATTTTTTACGACTTAATACCTTTAATAAAGTCTGAGATATATCTAGATAATAATCCTGTATTTAAAGAGTTTTATTTAAATAGGATAAAATATCTTAATAAAGTTGATTGTTTACTGTCTATTTCAAAATCATCATCTAACGAAGCATATAACTATTTATCAGTTGATAAGAATAAGATTTATAATATTTACGCCGGTTGTGATAGGAATGTATTTACACCTTTGAGTAAAAGTAAGGGAGATATCAATTTTAAAAATTTTAACGCAGGTGAATACATTCTTTATTCTGGTGCGGGGGATCCTAGAAAGAATTTACAGAGCCTAATTCACAGTTATTCTTTACTAGATAAAAAGTTAATTTTAACTTATAAATTAGTCCTTGTTGGTAAGCTTTTGCCAGCAGAAATTACTTTAATTAAAAGTTGGATTTTTTCTTATAATTTGTCAGAAAATCATGTTGTTTTGCTAGGTTATGTTTCGGACGAGGAATTAGCGGAACTATATAGAAATTGCAAGCTATTTGTTTTTCCCTCATTACATGAAGGGTTTGGGTTGCCTGCTCTAGAAGCTATGTCATGTGGGGCTGTCGTTCTTGCTTCTAATTCAACAAGTATTCCAGAAGTTATTCAAAATGAGGATGCTTTATTCGATCCAACGAATGTAAGCGAAATAACTTCTTTAATTACAAAAGCTCTGACGAATGAATCTTTCTTTAACTCTTTATCAATAAAGGCATTAAAAAATTCTTTACATTTTTCATGGGATAGAACAGCTGAGTTAACAAAAACAGCATTATATAATACTATTAAAAACACAGATAAGACAAAAAGAGTTAAATTTAATATGCAATCAATGATTCAATCTAAGAATAATAATTATCAACTTATCTTACACAACATAACTAATATTTTACAAGAGAATAATTTATTATCTAATGACGAAGCATATTTAAAAAAACTTGCGGCTAGTATTAATTTAATTGAGATAAACTCTAATTATTTTAAGCAGTTTCAAACTGATGCTAATGTTCCTTTCTCTTGGCAAGTTGAAGGACCTTTTGATTCAAATTATAGCTTAGCAATTTTAAATAGAGAATTTTCCATAGCCTTAAATAAGATAATACCAAATACAACTATTTTATCTACAGAAGGCAATGGCGATTACGAGCCTGATTTGAACTTTATTAAGAATAATTCTAGTATATATAAACTATATAATGACTCTATTCAGCAGGGTTCAAATTGTTCATTAGTTACCTCTCGTAATTTATACCCCCCAAGAGTTAATGATTTATTTTCTAGGATAAATATGCTTCATGCTTATGGATGGGAAGAGTCTGAATTGCCCCAAGAATGGATAAATGATTTTAACCGATATTTAGATGGAATAACTGTGATGTCAAGTCAGGTAAAAAAGAATTTAATAGACTGTGGATTTGAAAAACCCATCCATGTTTGTGGTTTAGGTGTAGATCATTTGAATAGGTCATTAGACATTAAGGCAGTTGACTTAGACTCAAAAAAATTCAAGTTTTTGCATATTTCTTCTTGCTTTCCTCGAAAAGGGATTGATTGTTTATTAGAAGCTTATGGAAAGGCATTTACAGCAACAGATGATGTTACATTAATCATTAAGACCTTTCCTAATCCACATAATCAAATACATCAGCTTATTAAAAAATATCATCAAACTAATAATCATTATCCTCATATAATTGTTCTTGAAAAAGATTTGTCTTTAGCAGAAATAAGATATCTTTATAGTTATTCCGATGTATATATAGCTCCTAGTCATGGAGAAGGATTTGGGTTGCCAATCGCGGAGGCCATGCTTTCTTTATTACCGGTGATTACGACTTCTTGGGGTGGACAAGCTGATTTTTCTTCAAATGAGAATGCATGGTTAGTTGACTATCAATTTGAGTACTCTAAAAGTCATTTTAATCAATTCGACTCTGTTTGGGCTTCTCCTTCTCCTGATCATCTAGCAGATCAGATGAAGGAAATTAAATTAATTGGTAATGAACTTCTTAAATCTAAAGTCGAGAAAGCTAGATCTTTTATAGTAAATAATTTTTCTTGGGAGAAAGTTGTTAATCAAAATATAGATTTTGCACACAAGTTATTAGATTTTAAACCGTTTTTAAAAACAACTATCGCATTTTTAACGACTTGGAATACAAAATGCGGTATAGCAAGTTATGTTTCAAACTTACTTGATTATATTGATCATGATACATATATACTTGCTCCAAATGAAAGTTGCCTAGTTAACGAAGATAGATCAAATGTATTTAGATGTTGGGACATAAATAAATCCTTCACTGATAAGATTAAAAGTATAATTTTGAAACTTAATCTTACTACAATAGTTATTCAATTTAATTACGGTTTTTTTGATTTCGATAGCTTTAGTGAATTAATTTATTTTCTACATGAACAAGAAATAAAAATAATTATCTTTTTTCATTCTACAATTGATCCAATCGATAATGAACATAAATCTTTGAATAAGATTAAAAAGGCTCTTTCTCTTGTAGACCGTTTAATGGTTCATACTTGTTCTGATCTTAATCGATTAAAAGAACTAAATCTTATCGAAAATTCCACTATTTTCCCTCATGGAATTAAAGATTTTATTAAGACAGATTCAGACTTGCCGCAAATTTCAATTGGTCGATGGTTTTCTAAAAAAAAGCGATATAAATATAATTTGGCTAGTACAGGATATTGTCTACCTAATAAAGGATTTCTTGAATTGGTAAGATCTATTTCTATTCTAGTAAATAAGAATTTCGATGTTAACTTGACCCTGTTTACACCACCTTATAGTAATAATTATGATTCGTACATAGCGAAAATTAAACTATTAATTAAAGAGTTAAATCTTTATCAACACGTTACACTCGACACAACATATTATGAAGAATCTACCATTTTAGATTTACTTTCGAAAATGGATTTAGTAATTTATCCATATCAGCAAAGTAATGAATCATCTAGTGCCTCAGTGAGGCAGGGTATAGCTAGTGGAGCAGAGGTTATTGTGACACCGATTTCTATTTTTGAAGATGTAAACCAAGTTGTGAATGTTTTCTCTGGGATATCCTCTAATCAGATGGCTTTAGGCATCGAAGACTGGATTCAAAATAAAGTCAATGAAAGTTTTTCAAATAGAGCAAATAAGCAGAGCCTGAAAATAGATTTATGGCGAGAAAAACATAGATTTTCACTATTAGCAAAGCGATTATCCTCAGTAATAACTTCAATAGAAATAAATAGTGAATTCAATTCTTCTTGAAAAATCACAAAATTATAGTTCATTACTTAAAAGTAAATTTATAATATCATCAATATTTTTTTCGTTTTGCCAGCCTAAGTCTTTTTTCAATGGTATGGGATTCCCATAACTTTTAGATATATCATTTCTTCTCTTTAAGTCTTCTTTAATTATTACGTAATCTTCCCAATTCATATCTAACTTTTTGAAGATTCTTTTTATTACTTCTTTTAATGATATAAGTTTACCTGTGCAAATAACGTGGTCCTTTATTTTATTTGCGCGTGTTATAATCTGCATTGCTTCAACATAATCTTCGGCCCATCCCCAATCTCTGGAAATTGCTATATTTCCGAGAACTAATCTATGATTCTTGTTTTTTTGACACTGAAGTGCGCCTTTTATAATTTTCGGGATTACAAATTTATCTGTTCTTAAAGTCGATTCATGATTGAATAAAACTCCAGTAACACAATTTACATCATAAAATTCTCTATATTGTTTTACTAAATTAAAACTTGCTTCTTTCGCATGAGCATATGGACTTATAGGACTACGTGGATGATAAACATCAGCACCATTTTCTGTTTCTCCGAACATTTCGCTACTTCCAGCGAAAAAGATAGTTCCTTCAAATTTTAATCTTCGTGCAGCTTCTAATAGTTTAAGTGTCTGATGGTAAATGCTTTTAATAGACGAATATGGATCATTAAACGATAAACCTACTGAGCTTTGAGCAGATAAGTTGTAAATTTCGTCAGGCTCATATAGCTCTATGAATTTTTGAAGGTAACTTAGATTGTTTTCTTCGGTAATGTGTTTAATCTCAAAGGACTTGTTAATACCAAGTTGACTTAGATATTGATAATCAGATTGATTACTTCTGGAAACACCTATGACTTCATAACCTTTTCTGAGAAGTGAACGAGAGATTAGAGATCCATCTTGTCCCGTACAACCAAAAACTATGCAAATCTTTTTGGTCAATTAATTAATTCACACAAATTAAAAGCAATATATATCAAAAGTGTCTTAATTCAGAGCTAATTAAAATTTACTGATAGACAGCCAATAACGAAGATTCTTCAACGTGATTTCTATCTTTTTTCGCAAATTTTAAATTTGGGTGTGCACTTATAAATCTGTACAGCCATCAGATATCTCTTACCAGATCGACTGGTAAGAAAAAATCTAGTAACTTTTTAATTATTTTTTACTGTTTGATATAGCCTTAAAGTGTTGCGCTGCAGTAGTTTGGCTATTCTTGCATCTTTAACTTAAAGTTTATAAATTTTAAAAAACTTGATTAATCAATAATCTAATTTTTCGACGAACTATGTATTTTTTTGTCATTTTACAGGTAAAAAATTGTTTGCATTTCCTTGTCAACCGTCCTTAAAACATTGCACTTATACCAATTTCCCGTATAGTTCGTCGAGATTCTTATATGTCCGAGAACCTTTCTTTGGCATGTAGTAGTCAGAACATATACCTATAGGGTATATTATCTGCTCCAACCGCAGTGGAGTAAATACTGCGGAGAACTAGAACATTACACACCTCCCTCTGACCAAGAATGGCAAACGCTACTGCTACACAACTGCAACAGCTTTACGTTGCGTACTTCGGGCGCGCTGCCGATCCGACTGGACTTGATTACTGGGTTGGGCAAGGCACGACGACTAAATCTTTTGCGGCAAGCATGTATGCACAAGATGAATTCGAGGCTGTCAACGGATCATTATCTATCGAGCTTCAAGTCAATCAGATATACCAAAACCTTTTTGGACGCGACGGTGATACTGCAGGTCTAACTTATTGGTCTAATCAAATCAGGACTGGAGCATTAGAACTTGCTTCAATTGCAAATGACCTTATATATGCTGTTAATAATGGATCAAGTGCAACTGACTTAACTGCACTTACTAATAAAACAAATGCAGCAGTTAGTTACACAGAAGATATTCGTGAGAGTTCCTCAGCTTTCTTAGCTTATCAACCCAAATCCACTTCACCTTGGGTTACTGGTACCAATTTTGAAACAGCTAAGACCTTCTTTAAGACTGTTACTTCTACAAATGCGCCAAGTGCCTCTGAAGTTCAAGCAAACGTAGATGTTATAGGTGCTAACGGCTCTAATACCGCTGGATCTGATACAGCATTTACACTGACAACAGGTGTTGATGAGCCTACAACTACATATACAAAGTTTGATGGTTCACTAACTAGTGGTGGTACTCAGACACTTGGTTCTCTCGATAAAATTAGTGGAACAACAGGATCTTCTGATGTTTTAAACGCAACTATCAAGTCTAGCGTTACTCCAGCTTCAATAACAGGAATCGAGACCATCAATGTTGTGGCTAATGCTGCGGCAACACTTGGATTGGTAAACGCGTCTGGTTTTAATAAGGTTAATGCAGGTGGAGCTGCTGGTGCGCTTACTATTTCAGGATTACCAACGACAACTACAGTATCTATCAGTGATACATCTGTTGATCACACTCTTTCTTTCAAAGAAGTAAGTGGTTCAAGTGATTCGGCTACAATTTCTTTTGCTCAAGTTACTGGTGGTGCAACCACAGAGATTAATATTGCTGGCATTGAAACAATCACCGCTACATCCTCTGGAGGATCTGCAAGTAACAGCTTTGAGCTTGAAGCAGCTGCATTAACAACCATAGTTCTTGATGGAAGTGGAGACTTAACTCTGTCTTCTTTAGCAACTGGTGGTACAACCAAGCTCAAGTCTGTTGACGCTAGTGGCATGACTGGAGCCCTAGATCTGACAACAGGAGCTTTAGCTCTTGGCACTTCAGTACTTACAGTCACTGGTGGCTCAGGAAATGATTCAATAGATTCAAGTGGTCAAACTGGAACTGCAGTATCCATAGACGGTGGAGCGGGTAACGACACAGTTACTCATGTCTTAGCTATAGATGACACTATTGATGGTGGTACAGGTACAGACAATCTTATAACCACTGCTGTAATCACCTCGGAAGGAAACGTGTCTGGCTTCGAGACATTTACACTTGATGTCACAGATGCAGTCTTGAATCAAGATTTCGATAATTTAAGCGGTAATACTTTCACAAAACTAGTTGCTACTGGTAATGGCGGCACTACTGATGATGGAACGTTTACTGATGTTCCATCAACTATCACCGACTTAGAATTGGCTTCTACCGCTTCAGGTGATTTCGTTGTTGATCGTAAGACTGATACATCTTCTGATGCTCTCACTGTGACTCTCAAAGGAGATACAACAGCAATACTTACTGCAAATCATGAAGAGGAGTTAACTCTCGTATCTAGTACGGGAGCATCAACTATTACAACTTTAAATGCATCTGATGCTACTAAACTTACTGTTACTGGTAGCGCAAATACAACAGTTACATCTGTTTCTGGAAACGATAATCTTGCAACCATTGACGCTTCAGCATCTACTGGAGCCGTAAGTATTGGAGATACTGCTAATGGTTCAGTTGTTCCAATGACTATCACTGCAGGTTCTGGTGGTTTCACTGGTAGCGGTGGAACTAAAGCAGACACCTTCACTGGTGGAGCAGGCGATGATTCTATTGACGGTGATGCAGGTGCAGATAGCTTAGTTGGTGGTGCAGGTGATGATGATTTAGACGGTGGAGCAGGAAATGATGTTATCTCTGGTGGTACTGGAAATGACACACTCACCTCAGATACCGGTAATGACAATATCGATGGTGGAGCAGGTAATGACACATTTACTCTAGGTGAGAATTTCACTACAGATGACACCATCGTTGGTGGAGCAGGTACTGACACGCTCACGATGACATCTGGTGGTACTACTACATACACAGCAGCATCCGTTTCTGGAGTTGAGAAATTCACACTTACTGGTAAAGCATCCGCCACTACTACTGATTTTAAAAATCTCACAGGAGTTACAGAAGTCACATTCGCTAATGGTTCTGATTTAGCCCATACGGTTCAAGGTTTGAATTCAGGAGTAACAGTTAACATCCTTGAAAACTCAAAAGCAGCTACCATTGATACTGCTGACGCTGCTTCAGTTTTTATTGATGTTGAAGTTAGCAAGGCTAACGGTTCTGTTACTGTTACTGATACTGCTGCGGTAACTGTTACAGGTAAAATTGGAACTGGAGACATTGTTGCTTTAGCTCTTGATGCAATTGATACAACATCACTTTCTCTTGCTACTACATCTACTAATGACTTAGATACAGGAGCTATAACCGAAACAGATAAGCTAACTACTCTTAATCTGACAACAGCTGATCACGATGGAACTATTACTGTCGGCACAATCGTTGATGGCTCTAGTATTGAGACAATTACTGCTACTGGTGTAGGTGGAAACATAACCACTGACACATTGTTTGGCACAGATAATGCAAATAATCTCTCAGTCATTAATGCAACTGCAACTGTTGGTTCGACAATCACATTTGGAAGTATCACTGCTGACACAACTGATTCGCCTACAGATAATGCAATGGTCATTACAACCTCTGCAACTGGAGTTGATTCAGGAGATGGAAATTCATCTGTCGTATTTGATTTTATAAACAATCAGTACGGAACAATTACACTTAATGCCTCTGGTGATACAACCGATGGAACTACAACTGGCAAGCTATCTGCAATAGACGTTACTGCTACTTCGACTGGTGGTGATCTAACCATTGCAAACGTAGACGCTGAAGAAGATTTCACTCTGACTGTCACAGGTGGTACAGCAACAGTTACTACTTTCGATGCTGAGACATTTGCTTCGATTGATGCAAGTGCTACAGATGGCAAACTTACTGTTTCCGGTACTGCTTCAGATGGAAACATCACCGTCCTAGGTGGTTCTGCTGGTGATGCCATTACTCTCGCAACTGCTCCAGCTACAGATAAGGTTCACTCAATCTCTGGTGGAGCTGGTAATGACACAATTACTGGTTCATCAGGTGGTGACACAATTGTAGGTGGCGACGGTGCTGACTCTCTTGATGGTGCGGCAGGTAACGACAATATTTCAGGTGGAGCTGGTAACGACACATTCAGCTTCATGACCTCTGCTGAGTTGAACGCTGATGACACAATCGATGGTGGAGCTGGAACTGACAATCTTGATATAACAACTGCAGTTGATTTAGCTGATTCTGCTACGGGAGACACATCTGTAACGCTTACAAGCATTGAAGGTGTAGATATCACCATGGGTGCAGATAGCCTTACGTTTGATGCCTCTGGCTGGACTTCACTTGAAACGATTAGTTTCACGTCAGCAACCAATGATTACACCCCAACTGTCAACAACATCAGGGACGGAGTCGTAGCCACCTTTAGTAACTTAAACATTGACGATGCAGTACTTGATATGGCTACTGGTGCGTCTATAACTGTTGACGTTGAATCAGCAATTCATGATTTGACCATTACCGATGCTGTCAATGTCACAATCAACGGTGAGGGAGCCACTGCAGATCTAACATCTCTAACTCTTGACGCTACTGATACAAAGACACTTACCCTCACAGCAGATGATGGGACTTCGTTAGACACTGGATCAATTACGAATACTGATGAGATAACTACAATTACTGCAACAACTACCAAAGCCAGCGGTACTATCACCATGGGTGGAGGAACAATGGTAGACGTTGATGGGTTAACCACACTTAACCTTAGTGCTACCAACGCAAGCCTAACTATTGGTGCTTTGGGTACAGATGCTACAGCTAATAACGCTGAGCTTCTAAGTACTATTACGGCAACAGCAACAGGCTCCGGTGTTGTACTCACAACTGGCGCTCTTTACGCTGACAGTACTGTTGACAGCACTAGTGACCTAGCAATGACGCTAAATCTCACTACCAATGTTGGTGCTAGAAACAATATCGGTGCAATAGACAATACTTACGGATCAATTACCTCAACTATTGTTAGTAACTCAGACAATGATACTGATATTGGAAATTTAACTTCTGTATCTCAGACTCACACTGTTTCTGGTGGTGGTGATACCGATTTTGCAGCTATTACAGCTTCAGGTGCAGTTACCGTTACTTCAACTGGTTCCGGTGACTTGACAATTACCGACGCCAATATTGATGGCACATCTGCATCTCTTAGTGTTGATGCGTCAGGAATGACTGGTACTACAAATATCGATGCTGGTAACACTAGTGTTGCTACAACTCTTACCGGTGGTTCTGGTGCAGATACTCTTAAAGGTGGTTCAGTTGCTGACACGATTACAGGTGGAGCCGGTGCTGACACTCTTGAAACCAACGCTGGTGACGATACTGTTGATGGTGGTGCTGGCAACGACACAATTACCGGTGGTACTGGTGACAATGTCCTTACTGGTGGAGCTGGTGATGACTCAATTACTGCAGGAGCTGGTTTCGATAGTATTAACGCAGGAGCTGGTGATGACACTATCGTCCTTGCTGCCAACATTAGTCTTTCTGACTCTGTTGATGGTGGTGCCGGCAATGACACAATTACAGCAACTATTAGTAAGGGTTCTACAGGTCAGAAGATTGGAACTATGTCTAATGTTGAAGTAGCGACGTTAATTTTCGATCAAACTGCTGGTTCTTTTGATGCCTCAGGTTTGACAACCATTAACCTCACAACAACTGGGGATACAGACGATGTTGATATTGATAACTTGACTTCTTCAATGACTCTTAACATCAAAGATGGAGCTGATGATATCAATCTAGATTATGCAGATGACGCAACGGCAACCATTAATCTTGAAGTCGCTTCTACAAATAATGTTGATGATGACTTGCTTATTCATGATGCTCAAACTGTCAACATTACACAAAAGAGTGGTGTTGATGTAACCATTGCTGCCGACCTAGTCTTAGATGCCACTGACACTGATTATCTAACTGTTACTGCTAATGTCGCTGGTTCTGGTTTGGTTGTTTCTGGTTTAGTTTCTGGAGCCAATGTCCAAACAGTTAATTTGTCTTCAACTTCAACTAATGCACCTATTAGTGTTGCTGGAACATTTTTAACTTCAGCTGCTGAGTTAACATCTCTTACTCTTTCAGCTACAAGTGGAGATAACACCTCACCTGTCTCGATTGGTCATCTTGGTGAAACAGCTGCAGCTAACAAGCTAACGACTATTGATCTTGATGCTTCTCATGCTGCTGACGTAACAACTGGAAACATCTCTGCACCAGGCGCCACAATTACTACCTTTACTGCTGACGCAACAACATCTGGTTCAATTATTACGACTAAAACTCTTGATTTCGCTTCTGTCTCTAATATCACCACCTCAGCTGTCTCAGGAGCAGAAGTTGATCTAGAAGGTAATGTAAAAGTCAGTACTGTTGGAACTATTAAGCACACTGGAGCTGGTCACTTCAGGATGGATTCAGCTAATAATGCCATCGTTACTCTTGAAAGACTTGATCTAACCGAAGCAACCGGAACCAATGCTGTAGATCTTGCTGGTAGTACCAATGCAGTCACCATTAATCTTGGTACTGGTGCGGACACTATCATTCTTTCTGGAGCAGCTGATGACGTTAACCTTTCATCAACTGCGTCTGTTGATACTCTCGAGTACACAGAGTCCACAAGTACAACAGCAATAGCAGTTGTTTCGAATTTCGCATTCGGATCATCTGGCGGTGACAAAATTAATATTGATAGATCAGACATGGAGGCTACTAGTGCTCACACAGGTTCAAGGGAGACTGATCTTGTTATGGGTAATACGACTGCCATGGCCACAGGTAATGCCCTCGTCACGGAAGTCAGTGGTGCTACAACAACTGCTGCAGGTACTGACGTTTTAGTCTTTACTCGTACTACTTACGCTAACACTGCAGTACTTGTGACTGCTGTCGAAGGTGGTGACGATGCAATTACTACTAATACTAAATGGACCAACAATGATGCAACGTTAGCCTTCTACTCTGATGGTACTGATATGTATCTAGCAATGATTACTTATATCTCTGCTGGTGCTACGGCCTCTGCTTGGGATTCCGGTGACAGTTGTGAAGCCAAGAACCTTATGAAATTCGAAGGAGTTACTAGTATTTCTTCTGGAGACATTGCGACTGGTGATGTTGTTATTGTCTAATAACTTTCAAAAATTTAAAGAAGGCCTCTACTCGAGGCCTTTTTTTATGTAATATTTTTAAAAGGGTGCTACAAATTAACTCAGCAATTTTTTATCAATCTGATGCATATTCCATAAGTCAAAATAAACTTATGGGAAGAAACGCTGCTGGCGAATCTTTTCTTAGGGCAATTTTTAAATATACAAAGTGTAAAAAATTCTATGTTTACCCCTTTGGTGAATCTGATATAAATACCTTTCAATCAAAAGCTAAATTACATAATAGATTTGAGCCTATCGAGAAAATAAGCCCTCATTCATTCGACAAGTTACATGAAGTAGGCAATCTTTTTATTCCCGGTCCAGGTTTAGGGGAATTCGCATTTAAAAGGGGCTTTTTTGGCCATAAATCTTGGAGCCTTTGTGGGATTACTCATACTACTAGTAGCAGCAGGGCAATGGATTCGATTTCTGATTTAATTACCTCGCCTGTTCAACCCTGGGATGCATTGATCTGTACAAGTAATTGTGTCAAGAACCATGTTTTAGAGACTATTAATTCTAAAGCTGAATTTTTAAAAGATCGCCTGGGGATCTCTCGAATTGTTCTTCCTGAATTGCCTGTGATCCCTTTAGGAATTCATACATCTGATTTTTCGTTTACTGATTCACAAAAAATCTCATCGAGAGAATCCCTAAAAATCAATAAAAATTCAATTGTAGTTTTATATGCTGGTCGCCTATCTTTTCATGCTAAAGCCCATCCTTTGGCGATGTACCAAGCTTTAGAGCTTGCTTCAAAACACACTGCAAAGTCAGTAGTGTTGGTTGAATGTGGATGGCATTCTAATCAAGCTATTGCAAACTCTTTTTTAGAAGCTGCACAAAGATTTTGTCCTTCCATTAAAGTTATTCATCTAGATGGACGTCAATCTAACAATAGGACTCTTGCCTGGTCATCTGCAGATATCTTTTGCTCTCTTCCAGATAATATTCAAGAAACTTTTGGAATCGTTCCCATTGAAGCTATGGCAGCTGGCCTGCCAGTAGTAGTATCTGATTGGGATGGTTATAAAGATACAGTAAGAGACCAGGTTGATGGTTTTAGAATTCCTACTTTGATTCCTGAAGCTGATCTAGGTTCCGATTTAGCTCAGAGGTATGCTTTAGATATCGACAATTATGATATGTATTGTGGTCATACTTCTAGCTTAATATCAGTAGATGTTTTAGCAGCCAGTAATGCTTTCGTTAAATTAATGAATTCTTCATCTCTTAGAATGCAGATGGGACAATCAGGTTTAAAGCGAGCTAAACAAATATATGACTGGGCTATTATTTATAAAAAATATGAGGATCTTTGGAACCAATTAAAAATTCTTAGACAAGAATCTCAGCCTATTTCCAATTATTCAAAAAGTTGGCCAGGACGAACAAACCCTTTTCAAGGTTTTTCATCTTATGCTACAAATCATTTATCTTTAAATTCAACATTATCTCTAGTAGATAGTCAATTAAACAATAGTTTTGAGCGATTCGTAGATATAAAAAACTTAAAAATGGTCTCCTTCGCTAATAATATCTTACCCAATCAAGAAGAGGTTAAATGTTTATTTTTGAACCTTAGTAAAGGACCGATGAAAGTGAGTGATCTTCTTTTGGCTTTCAAAGTGAGTAGAAGACCTTTAATCTTTAGGAGTTTAGTATGGCTTGTTAAGCTGAATTTAATTAAATTAGTTTGATGAAAATACTTTTTATTCACCAGAACTTTCCTGGCCAATTTAAGTTTTTAGCTCCAGCTTTGCTTGAAAAAGGTTATTCTGTATATGCTTTATGTTTAGGAAAAAATAAGACAAAAACCCTTAATAATGGCGTTAATATTTTTTATTATCAAATAAATAGGTCAACAACAAAGGATATACATCCATATGTAAGTGATTTTGAAACGAAAGTGATTAGAGGTGAAGCATGTTATTTAAAAGCAATTGAAATTAAAAAAAGTGGATTTTGTCCAGATTTAATTATTACACATCACGGTTGGGGAGAAAGTATGTTTCTTCATCATGTCTGGCCAAAAGCAAAGATAGGACTTTATTGTGAATTCTTTTATAAGATTTCAGGAGCTGATGTTGGTTTTGATAAAGAATTTGAATCTAATGATTTATATGATCTCAATAGAATACAATTGAAAAACATAAACAATTATGTTCATTTTGAAAATGCAGACAAAGGGATAAGTCCTACTTTTTGGCAGGCAAGTACATTTCCTTCTTTTTTCCGAAAAAATATCACTGTAATTCATGATGGTATAGATACAAGTTTTTTGAAGCCTAATCAACATGCAAGTTTGATTATAAATAACACTATAAATCTTTCAAGTAAAGATGAAATAATTACTTTTGTTAATAGAAATTTGGAGCCATATAGGGGTTATCATGTTTTCATGAGATCACTTCCAAAAATATTAAAAGAAAGACCAAATGCAAAAATTTTGATAGTTGGTGGTCATGGAGTTAGTTACGGAAAGCAAGCTCCTGATGGTAATACTTGGAAGAATATATTTTATAATGAAATCAAGTCTAATTTAACGACAAGTGAAACAAAAAGAATCTTTTATTTAGGCAATATTCCATATCAGTATTATATTTCAATACTTCAAATTTCTTCAGTACATGTTTATCTGACTTATCCTTTTGTCTTGAGCTGGAGTCTTCTTGAAGCCATGAGTATTGGTTGTGCAATTGTCGCAAGTAATACTAGACCCTTGCATGAAGTGATTACAGATAATGTAAATGGACTATTTTTTGATTTCTTCGACTTTAATCAACTTTCAAATCTGGTAATAACATTACTTAAGAACCCTAGCTTACGTAATGATTTAGGTAATAATGCAAGAGATTTTGCTTCTAAAAATTATGACATTAAACTTTGTTTGAAAAAACAAATTGATTGGATAGAAAGCTTTTAATAAATCATATATAAGTTTTAAAGTTGCTTAATTGAATCGGCTTTATCTTTAAAACTATTAAGCAATAATTGTAAGTAACTTACTTTTCTCAGTTTTATGTTTGCTGTGATACTCATTCCAGCTTGGAGTGGGAGCTTTCTCCCAGATTTGATTATTAAATGTTGTCTATTAAGTTTAATTATACCTGGAAATCGATAACTTTTATTCAAGCTTGGGTCAGGTGGTAGCGCATCTGAGCCAATCCTGATAACTTCACCCTCAATTACGCCAAAGTCTGAAGAGGGGTAGGAGTCAATACTAATATCAGCTTTTTTCCCTACACTTATAAATCCTATATCACTGCTTTGAATTTCAATTTCAGCCTGAAGTTTATCTAATGGAACTACTTTCAGAACTGGTTCACTAACTCTTGCTACATATCCAGGACCTTTAGGCTGCATGTCAAAAATTATTCCATTTATAGGGGAAGTTATTTTTTGATACTTGATAGTAACTTCATTCTCCTTAATTTTTGTTTTTATATCTTCTACTTTGTTTAATTGTTGTAAATATTGGATTTTACTGGATGCACCTTGATCAGAAAGATATTTTAAGCTATCTAAAATTTCTTGATTAATTTTTAATGTTTTTGATAGTGCAATTTGATTAGCTTTAGTTACATCGGTATCAAGAAGAATAAGGATTTGATCCTTTTTCACTTTATCTCCTTCCTTTACTAATATTTCTTTTGTTATTCCTTGTAGAGGCATTTGGACATTAACGACTCCACTTTTAGGTTCTAATTTTCCTTGTGCTACTACTATTTCTTCTGTCTTTGCTAGTGATAACCAACCTATGGCAAAAGTTGTTCCTCCAATTAAACTCCATGTGATAGCTTCACCCCAGAATTTGGCTGGCTGTAGAACAACTTCATTATTATTACTCTTTATTTTCTCTTCAATATAGTTCTGTAGGCTTTGAAATTTTATAGAGGGATTTAATTTAGCGAGTAGGTTTGCAACATTAGATGATATTTTTTTACCTATCATATATGGTTCATTTTTGATGAATTGTTTAGAGAAATACTGTTTGTAGTTTCTAACTTTCTCTTTTGTAGAAATATAAGAATTTTTAAGTAATTGTTTACCTAGTGCTTTTTTGTTATTCATTAGCTTTCACCCTGTTGTTGATAGAGAGCGTAATATCTACCCTTGTTGGATAGTAATTCAGTATGAGTTCCAGTCTCTGCAATAATTCCTCTGTCTAACATAAGAATAATATCGGCGTTTTTTATTGTTGTTAATCTATGAGTTATGAAGAATACTGTGGAACCCTTGCAATATTTTCTAAGATTTTCACACACACGTCTCTCAGTGCTGTAATCAAGTGCACTGGTTGCTTCATCCATTATTAACATATTTGGTTTGTTCAAGATTGTTCTGGCTATAGCGATTCTTTGTTTTTGTCCTCCGGATAATGCTGAACCTCTCTCACCAACATTGGTGCTATATCCCATAGGTAGTGACATGATGAATTCATGAGCATCAGCAATTTTGGCAGATCTGACTATATCTTCACTATTAGCATTGGGGTCAGTAAGAGCGATATTTTCACTCACGCTTCCTGAGAATAGAAGAGGTTCTTGAGGAACTATTCCGATTTGTCTCCTAAGAGAATAAAGTTCAGTTTTACTAATGTCGTAATCATCAATGAGAATTCTTCCTTTTTTTAGTTCATATAATCTTGGTAGTAATTTCATTAAAGTGCTTTTCCCGCTTCCACTTTGACCAACAATCCCTACAAATTTTCCACTTGGTATTTCTTGATTAATTTTTTTAATGACATCTCTTTTCTCTGAATCAAAGGCGAAGGTAACATTTTCAAAAGATACCTTACCTTTAATGTTAGGCATAGGGATATTTGCTTTATCAAACTCATCAGATTCTTCTGGAGTATCAATAATGTCAGCTAATCTTTCAAAGGAGACTCTAAGTTGCTGTATTTCTTGCCAAATATTGCTCAGCCTTAACAAAGGGTTAGTTACGTAAGAAGAAATTATTCGGAAAGCAATTAGTTGTCCAAGGGTAAGATTTCCGTTTAGTACAAGGCTTGCTCCAATCCAAAGTACTAAAAGTTGTGAAAGGTTTTGAAGGACTTTACTTGTTTCTCCTAAAGCAGTTCCTGTGATGGTTCTTTCAAATGTTTTTTGGATGTATTTATGGTAGAAATCTTGCCATTTCCATCTGCTAACAATTTCTACATTTTGAGCTTTTACTGTTTGAACGCCAGTTAAAACTTCAACAAGATGACTTTGAGTTTTGGCGTTTTGTTCAGCGGTTTCTCTTATTTGTCTTCTTATCAAAGGAGCACCTATTAATACTAAAGCTATCTGAATCGGGACAACTGCAAGAGCTACAAATGTTAAAAGCCAGCTGTATAAAATCATTACAAAAATATAAATCACTGAAAAAATCGCATCAAGTATCGTTGTTAATGCTTGACCAGTTAAAAAATTTCTAATTTTTTCTAATTCCGATACTCTTGTTCCAAGTTCTCCTACAGGACGCTTATCAAAATAATTAAGCGGTAATCTAAGTAAATGATCTATAACTTCTGCACCTAAAGTTGTATCAATTCTATTTGTGGTTTCTGCAAATAAGAATGTTCTTAAACTACCAAGTATTCCACCAAGTATTGTAACAACAAATAAGGCAATTCCAAGAATTTCTAAAGTAGCAAGACTTCTTTGATTTATAACTTTGTCAATAATAACTTGAATAAGTAAAGGATTAGCAAGTGTAAAAAGTTGTACTACAAATGATGCAATCAGAACTTGTATTAACACTCGTCGGTGTTTTTTTAATGCGGGAATAAACCATTCAATTCCAAAATTTCGATCTGGGGTTGTATTTTTCTTTTCTAATAAGATAATGTCT
>QCND01000016.1 GCA_003213355.1 Prochlorococcus sp. AG-424-E20 | reverse complement strand
AATGTTTTATTGATATTTGACGAAGTCCAAACTGGAATGGGGAGGACAGGTACTCTTTGGGGATATGAACAACTTGGTATTGAACCTGATGTTTTCACACTAGCCAAAGGGCTTGGTGGAGGTCATGCCATTGGAGCGCTATTGGTTAATCAATTGGCTGATGTCTTTCAGCCCGGTGATCATGCCAGCACTTTTGGAGGTAATCCTTTCGCTTGCAGAGCAGCTCTAACCGTTGGGAAAGAAATACAAAAAAGAGACCTACTAAATAAAGTCACTGAGAGAGGTGCTCAATTAAAAGAAGGATTAATTAAACTTTCAAATAAATATTCAGACATATTTATTTCCACTAGAGGTGTTGGTCTTATCCAAGGTCTCGTTATAAAAGACAATATCAGAACAACATCTCTTGATATTGTCCAATTTGCCTTAGAAGAGAAACTACTTCTAGTATCAGCTGGTATAAAAGTATTAAGGATAGTCCCTCCTCTAACTATTACAAAAAAAGAAATCAACGAGCTTTTATCGAGACTAGACAAATGTCTGATGAAACTTTCATAGCACAATCGAATTTCATTTCTGAAAGTAAGAACAAAGAATATAAAGATATGAATCTGGGCATAGATCGTATGTCATTGGCTATTAATGCCATGGGAAATCCCTGCAAAAAAACACCTGCTATTCACATAGCAGGAACAAATGGGAAAGGCTCTATTGGCGCTTTTATTAATAGTGTTCTTAGCTTAGTAAATATCAAAACTGGAGTTACCACTTCTCCCCATTTAGTTGATTGGGTCGAGAGAATATGTATCAACAAGGTTCCAATATCAAAAGAAGAATTTCAAACATTAAGCCTGTCTCTTTCTCCAATTGCAAAAAAATATAGCTTGACTCCTTTTGAATCTGTTATTGCAATAGCACTTAAATATTTTACTTTAAGGCAAGTCGAACTTCTTATCCTTGAAGTAGGGCTTGGAGGTAGACTTGATGCAACAACCGCGCATCAATACAGACCTATTATTGCATTTGGAGCTATTGGGCTTGATCATTGTGAATACTTAGGTGATAGTCTAGAAAAAGTAGCTATTGAGAAAGCAGCTGTAATAACCACAAAGAGCACTGTTATTACAGCTACTCAAAACAATATTGTAAAAAGAGTTTTAGAAGAGACTGCTAAAAGGAAACAAGCAGTCATTCATTGGGTAGATCCAATCCCATCAGACTGGGAACTCGGCCTATCAGGAGTAATACAGAAAGAGAATGCAGCTGTAGCCAAAGGTGTTATTGAATCCTTAAAAAATATTGGCTGGAATATTTCTGAAGGACAACTTCGAGAAGGTTTATCTCTTGCTAAATGGCCTGGAAGACTTCAAACAACAAAATGGGAAGGGATGCCCATAGTTGTTGATGGTGCACATAATCCTCATGCAGCTAATCAATTATCAATTGAAAGGGACGCATGGACTAATCAAGAAAGTGGAATTATTTGGATACTAGGGATTCAAAAAAGAAAAGACATGATAGGCATTTTGTATAAACTAGTTAGAGAGAAAGATTTAGCTTGGATAGTTCCTGTCCCTGGCCAACAAAGCTGGTCAAAAGATCAAATTTTAAGTTTTTGCCCTGAATATAAAGACCAAATCAAAGAAGCATTTAGTGTAGAAGAAGTTTTGTCAACACTTAAAAAACAACATAGATGGCCCTCTCCACCACCAATCATTTCAGGATCACTATATTTAATAGGTGACCTTTTTAAAAGGAAAATATTGACAAGTTAATTGATTAAAAATATGGCAATTAAATCAATTGACTTTTAGATTCCACCCTTTGAGTTTACCTGGATTGAGAATCCCTTTAGGATCAAAGTTACTCTTAGCTTGCACTTGATCAGAATCAATCACACCTAGACCTCCATCTTCAACAGTGATTGTATGCGGATTAAAGATCACTGCACCAAGGTCTCTGCATTGACTGATTAATTGATTCATAGCTTCTTTACCTTGCCACTTAACAAGAGGAAGTGAAGCTAATCTTTGAACTCCATTTTGACGAACACATTCCAAATGCCATAAAAGATTTGATCCCCACTCGGATTTCAATTTTTTCATCATTTCTACCTCTGGCTGAGGAAGAAGCATTTGCAAATATGTCCAATTAGGATCAATGCCACGCATATGTAAAGTCGTATGGTTCCAAGAAAGCTCTCTAAGGCCTGTCCCTGCCTTAAGGTTTTCTGGACCTAAGTCATCAAAATCAGCGCCAGCCGATTTCGCAAGTCGCTCAATGGTGCTAACACCATCAGGTGAAACCAAAAGTAAAATCCTATGTTTACTTGAAGGTTCGCCAGCCCCAGAGGGAAGGCAAGTAACAATTTCTTTCTCTAACAAAGTTCCTAAATAAAGATCCAGTGCTGCACAACTAAATTTGCTTAACAAGTCAACCGCCTGATCCAAATCAAAGCAATCGACTACTATTTGTTGCCATTCTACATATGGAGCAGTTGTCAATGTCAATGCAGTAATAATTCCGTTGGTTCCATAAGCATGATTTAAAGCTTCGGAATTGTTTGCATTCAATTCAAGTTTTCTTGGTGAATCCTCTGTCGTTATTACTTCTAAGGCCTGCAAATGCCCGGGATCTCTGAGGAAGCCCCAACGAACAGATCCTATCCCGCCTGAACCGCCAGCAATAAAGCCACCAATAGAAGCGCTTCTCCATGTACTTGGAAGCAACCGTAACTGACGACCATGCTTGATCAACTCATCATTAATATCTCTAAGTAAACAACCAGATTCAACTGTGATTTCACCTGATTTTGAATCGAAATTTCTAATTTTCCGAAGACCAGACATAACCATAACGACTCCACCGTTAAGAGGAACACACTGACCATAATTTCCTGTTCCAGACCCTCTAAGGGTCAAAGGAATTGAATACTTATTACACATTTGAGCCACAACAATAATTGCCTCTACCGAAAGCGGTCGAACGACTATGTCAGCCAAACAATCTTTTAATTCATCAATTAATATTGGCGAATAATCAAAGAAGTCTTTAGAGAACCTTTTTAAATCACTTGTTTTTTGATAGATCTCTAGACCAGATACTGATTTTAGTTCACTTAAAAGCAACTCTACTTTCTCTGTATTAGTCATGGGTGAGAATTGTTGAATGTTGATTTTTTGTTTTTAGGCAATTCATTTAAGAATTCGCCATTAACTACTACTCTTCTTTTAGGTCTTTCAGACAAAGCTTTTACCCAACTATTTGAATCTAACAAAACAAAATCGGCAGGACTGCCTTTTTGTAAAACGCCATCCCATTGAAGATTAAGAATACTTGCTGCGGACGAAGTAAATGGAGAAAGGCCCAATCTATCCCAGGGAGCTAAATGAGCAATTGGCATTGAAAAAGCCATTAAATTTATTGGATCAAAATTAGAGAATGGAAACCATGCATCATTTACATTGTCTCCTCCTACAGATACAACAACCCCAGCCTTTTGAAGTTGAAATATTGGAGCTAGTGGTCTTTTAATTAAAGTGGATCGTTCATTTCTACCGAGCAGCCAAGAATTCGTAAGTGGTAAAGCAACCACATTTAATTTGTTTTCAGCCATTCCCTTTGCCAAATTTGAAATCGATTTTTCTTTTAGTAAAGCCATACTGCTCAAATGACTACAAGTTATTGATATATCATTTTCAATAGGGCCTAATACTTCAAGAAGCAATTTCACCCCTGCAGCAGGACAAGACTGAGACTCATCAATATGAAGATCAATATCACAATTAAGTCTATTTGCAAGTTGAACTAAATGTAATAAAGACTTAAATGTCTTCTTTTTATTAAAAGGAGGCGCTATGACTCCTCCAAGGAGATCTCCATTCAAAGCAACTCTTTGCGCTAAAAGCTCACCTTCATATGTTTGCCAAAATTCTAATGGGACTAAAGCCACAAATTGTAAGAAAATTTTGTCTCGCCATTTTTTTCTAATATCTTCTAATAGATCCCAATCTTTCATTACATTTTCTCCAAAGCTATCTATGTGAGATCTAATTGCACGGATACCATTAACAAGGGCTAGATTCAAAGATTTTTCAACACTAAAAAGCAATTGGCTTTGAGACCTACTTTTATAGTCATTTAAATTGGCTACTAAAGCTTCTTGATAACTCCCTTTATAATTAGGAGCTCGAGACCATGAAAATGCTTTGTCTAAATGAGCATGAGGTTCAGAAAGTCTAGGTAGAAGGATTTCATTAGGAACTTTTGAAGCATCTTCTAAACCTTTAATTGAGTAGATTTTCCCATGTCTCCACTCAATTTGAAGCGAACATAACCCTTCAAAATCAACTCTTACTCCCAAAATATTTGCACCCTCTCCAATCAAGCATCTGGGTACTAACACATCAATACGACCTGATGCTTTTGTAGATAAATTGAATTCTTCTTTTTCGAAAGTCACTTAATAACACGATCACTAAGTCAAAAGCCTGTTTTCAAGGCCTTACAAGTCCACAGTAACTTCAATATCTTTGAAATGCGTTGTGATCAACATACAAAAAGTGATAATTCTAGAAACTTCCAAGTTAGAATATTTGAAGAATATATACAGCTGAATCATTTTGAGATTTCAAAATGACAAAAGTTTGAAAATTCTAATTTCGAGGCGGGTGTCGCCAAGTGGTTAAGGCAGCGGCTTGTGGTGCCGCCATCCGGGGGTTCGAATCCCCTCACCCGCCCTTAAATTCTTTTTTTATTTAAATTCCTTTTGACTAAATTTCCTAGAATAATCTCAATTCAAAGAAAAAATATATAGCTTAACGATGGCAACAGTTCAGCTCCAAAAAACAAATCAACCTCTAATTAAGGTCCCAAAAGGTAGCTATTGGATTACAACTTTTGGATGTCAAATGAACAAAGCTGACTCAGAAAGGATGTCAGGAATACTTGAATATATGGGTTATTACCCTGCAGAAGAGGAACTTAAGGCAGATTTAGTTCTTTACAATACGTGTACAATTCGTGATAGTGCTGAGCAAAAAGTTTATAGCTACCTCGGAAGACAGGCAATAAGAAAAAGATCATTACCAAATCTAAAAATTGTCGTTGCAGGTTGCTTGGCTCAGCAAGAAGGAGAATCTCTTTTAAGACGAGTCCCAGAAATAGATCTTCTAATGGGGCCTCAACATTGCAATCGTCTAGAAAGTTTGCTCAATCAAGTTGATAATGGCCAACAAGTTCTTGCTACTGAAGAACAATTTATACTTGAGGACATAACAACTCCAAGAAGAGATAGTTCCATTTGCGGATGGGTAAATATTATTTACGGATGTAATGAGCGCTGTACATATTGTGTGGTTCCTTCTGTTAGAGGAAAAGAACAATCAAGAACACCAGAAGCTATTAAATCAGAAGTTGAGGATTTAGCAAAAAGTGGTTATAAAGAGATAACTCTTCTGGGACAGAATATCGATGCTTATGGAAGAGACTTTCAAAGTCAAAATAAAGAAGGTTCTGCACAAATAACACTATCTTATTTATTAAAATACATTCATGATATTGAAGGGATTAAACGTATTAGATTTGCAACGAGTCATCCTCGCTACTTTACTAAGGAATTAATAGATACATGCTCAGAACTACCAAAAGTCTGCGAACACTTTCATATCCCATTTCAAAGTGGCAGTAATAAGATTCTAAAAAATATGGGGCGGGGCTATACAATTGAAAGCTATAAAAATATTATTAATTACATCAAGGATAAAATACCTAAAGCTGCAATTAGTGGGGATGCAATTGTAGCTTTCCCAGGAGAAAGTGAAACGGATTATGAACAAACTTTATCGTTAATTGATGAAATCAAATTTGATCATGTCAATACAGCCGCATATTCTCCTAGACCAAATACTCCAGCAGCTACGTGGCCTAGACAGTTGAACGAAGATATAAAAATAAAGAGACTTAGAGAAATAAATAGTTTGGTTGAAAACATAGCTAAAGAAAGAAATCAAAGATATAAAAATACATCTCAAGAAATACTTATTGAGAATATTAATCCAAAAGATAGTTTTCAATTAATGGGGAGAACACGTACAAACCGTCTTACTTTTTTCCCAAGATCATTAGAAAATGGAGTAGAGAACAAACCCGGTGAACTTATCAAGGTAAAGATTACTGATGTTCGTCCTTTTTCTCTAACAGCCAAATTAATTTGAAAAGATATTACATATCAAAAATGATACATAATTAAAAAACAAATTCATTAAATATGTTGTTATCCAATAAACCAGTTATAGGAGTTGTTTTTGGAGGTAAATCTAGTGAGCATGAAGTCTCTATAAAATCCGCAAAAACTATTTATGAGGCTTTAAGACATTTAAGTAATAAGGAACGTTATTTAGCAAGGCCAATTTATATTGATAAGTCCGGTTATTGGCATGACTATGTATTTTCAGAATCGATTTTATCTGATAAAAAAGATCATTTGATCTTTGAAAAAAGAAGAGTTAATCTCACAAATTTATCAAAAATGGAAGATATTGATGTCTGGTTCCCTTGTCTTCATGGACCAAATGGAGAGGATGGTGTAATCCAAGGACTGTTTCAATCAACTGGAAAACCATTTGTAGGTTCGGGTGTTCTTGGGTCAGCATTGGGGATGGATAAAATAGCCATGAAGTCAGTCTTTAAATCATATTCTTTACCTCAAGTTCCTTATATAAGCTTAAACAAAGCTGATTTCCAAAATAATTTATATATGAAATCTATTGATGAAAAAATCAATGAAATAATTAGTTATCCTTGTTTTATTAAGCCTGCAAATCTAGGTTCTTCTGTCGGCATAACAAAAGCATACTCAAAAAAAGAATTTATTAATGGAATAGCAGTTGCCGCAGAGTATGATGAGAGAATTATAGTGGAAAAAAGTATAGAAGGAAGAGAACTTGAATGCGGCGTTTTAGGAAAATCAATTATGCAATCATCTGTTGTTGGGGAGGTTAAATTTCAAACTGATTGGTATACATATGAGTCTAAATATAATGCGCATTTAAGCAAGACAATTATTCCAGCTGATTTAAATGTAGAGGTAGCCAATAAGATACAAAATCTAGCTATCGAGGCCTGTAAAGCAATTAATGCTTATGGTTTAGCGAGAGTCGACTTTTTTTATCAAGAGAGCACGCAACAGATTTATATAAATGAAGTTAATACCTTGCCAGGGTTTACTAAAACAAGCATGTATCCGACATTGTGGGAAGCTTCTGGATTAAAACTAGAAAAACTTGTTGCTAGTCTCATAGAAACAGCTAAAGAATGAATTAACCATGACATTTTTAGATATCTTTTTCAAAAAATGATTCACGGTCTCCTTTGGTTGCCATTACTGATGGCTTTTATCCTCATCGCATCCCTTGGATGGATAGAGCGAAGGCGACAGAATCTATACTTGGTTTGGGCTAAAGGTTCTGAGCTGGCAAAGCTTGATGGAACAGGAGCTGCTCGATTAAAAGCTGGCATTTTATGCTGGAGCAGCTTTGAGGCTGGCAGCTTTAAGGAGGAAGCAACTTTCGAAGTTAAGAAATTAGAAATGGTTGAGCTGATGGCTCTCAGCTCAGGTGAAGCACCTTTAACACAAGAATCTGAAGGACGTTGTCGATTAAGACTTGTTGGTTCAGGGAGAGAAATAGATGTGCCTTTTTCAGATGCTGAGCGTGCTCGTCAATGGATGGAAAAACTTATGTCCAGAGCAAGATGCGACCTTTGAAATCACATAAAAGAAAAAAAAGAACATCACATAAAAACAATCGGATATCAACTAAAAAAGTCTCGTTTATTACTCAAAATAAAAACTTTTTTACTGAACTTTGGCAATTACTTTTTTTTACTAGCACTTCAACTTTTCTAATTCTTACATTTTTAAACCAAGCTTGGAAACCAATAAGTTTTGCTCAAACAAAAATCACAGGTTTATCTGGAATAACAAAAAACGATATCAAAAAAACCACCAGTATTTTTTATCCTAAAAATTTGTTGGAATTAAATCCAAAAGAAGTGGAATCTTATTTGATCAAAAAGCTTCCTATTAAAGGAGTTTCAGTAAGCCGAAAGTTTTTCCCTCCAGAAATTCATCTAAATTTTTTAGAAAGAGAACCAGTCGCATTTGCAAGTCGAGGTTTCTCAAACAATATTGAAAAAGGAATGATTGATATTGAAGGATCTTGGATACCAATTCAATTTGTAAATAAATCAAAACAAAATAAAATAAAATTATCTATTGAAAATTGGAACCCAAACAAAAAAAAAGAAATCATACTAATAATAAAAAATAGATTTATTTTTCACAGCCCTCTTCAAAAAATCAAAATAAATCCTCTTCAAGAAATCAGCATAAAAACCGAGCACTTCGATTTAGTCCTTTTAGGCTCAGGAACTGATCGCTTAATCGAACAAATCAACAAACTCAACCAGCTACAAAAATCATTACCAAATCTTTTAATCAACACAAAAGTAAAAATCGTGGATCTAAAAGATCCAACCAAACCAGAATTAAAAGTAGAAAGAATACTGAGCGATGAAAGGTAAAACCCTTGCTATGACATAACTCTATAGAGATCTTCAATATAACTAGGTTAATTCAGGGGCAATCATGGAAATTAATTTGTAAATCAATTTGAAGCTATAAGCCAACAGAATTCATGGATGATGTTCATAATGCCCAAAACGAGTTCTAATCCTGAATATGGTGATGGGAATGGGAAACAAATCTAGTTTCAACATGGACGAAGGAATCCTACCCAGTCAATCTGCACGTATTGAGGTCATTGGCGTTGGGGGTGGTGGAAGTAATGCCGTCAACCGAATGATTAATAGTGACCTTGATGGAGTCACATATCGGGTGCTTAACACAGACGCTCAAGCTCTTATCCAGTCATCCGCTACTCATAGAGTCCAGCTTGGCCAAAGTTTAACTAGAGGTCTTGGGGCTGGGGGCAATCCAAGTATTGGGCAAAAGGCAGCAGAAGAATCGAGAGCTGATCTTCAGCAAGCCTTAGAAGGAGTAGACCTAGTATTTATTGCCGCTGGCATGGGAGGAGGTACGGGAACTGGAGCAGCCCCTGTCGTGGCTCAAGTTGCGAAAGAAAGTGGAGCTTTGACAGTAGGAATAGTTACAAAACCATTTAGTTTTGAAGGTAAGCGTCGTTTAAGACAAGCTGACGAAGGTATCGCAAGGCTTGCGGAGAATGTTGATACGTTAATTGTTATCCCAAACGACAGATTAAAAGACGTAATTTCCGGAGCCCCTTTGCAAGAAGCCTTCAGAAGCGCTGATGATGTTCTTATGAAAGGAGTTCAAGGAATAAGTGACATAATTACTTGCCCTGGATTAGTGAATGTAGATTTTGCTGATGTGCGTTCTGTTATGACTGAAGCTGGTACTGCGCTTTTAGGTATTGGTTTAGGCTCTGGACGGTCAAGAGCTTTGGAAGCAGCTCAAGCAGCAATCAATAGTCCTCTTTTAGAAGCAGCTCGAATAGATGGTGCAAAAGGATGTGTAATAAATATAACTGGAGGGAAAGATATGACTCTTGAAGATATGACATCTGCTTCTGAGGTCATATCCGATGTTGTAGATCCAGAAGCAAATATCATTGTAGGTACAGTTGTTGACGAAAAACTTGAGGGGGAGATTCAGGTAACCGTTATTGCTACTGGATTCGACAGTAATCAAATTTATTCAAATGAAAGGAATAGAGCAAGACTTTCGCCTCAATCACTTTACGAACAATCAGAAGCAAGGGAAGCAGGGGCATCAATCCCTGAGTTTTTACGTCTAAGACAAAATCGTTGAGACTTATCAACTTACTCGGATTAAGGTGACCCGGAGTCCACGCCTGCTTTGAGCATCCCGTATGGCTGCTACCTTCCGGTCCTGACCAGGTTTAAGCGTCAAAGCCGCATGGGGCCGAGTCAGCAATATTCTAGCAATACCTAAACACGTTATTAAGAATTAAATGCAAACCACAGAATTGGTTCGTTTTAAAAAGTTGGGAAAACAGATAACTGTATTAACTGCTTGGGATGCTATTTCATCCTCAATAGTCGAGGCCGCAGGAGCTGATGTTGTTCTAGTGGGAGATTCACTTGGAATGGTTGTCTTGGGACACTCAACGACACTTCCGGTAACACTTGATCAAATGCTTCACCACACAAAGGCTGTTTGTAGAGGTTTTTGTAAACCTCTTTCAAAACAACCCTTAGTAGTTTGTGATCTTCCTTTTTTAAGTTATCAGTGCGGAGAAGACAAGGCAGTTGAAGCGGCTGGAACTCTCCTGAAAAATTCCTCTGCTTCAGCAGTTAAACTCGAAGGAGCAGAACCTGAGACTTTATTAGTAATTAAAAGACTTATTAGAATGGGGATCCCAGTAATGGGGCATCTTGGCCTGACTCCTCAGTCGGTTCATAAACTTGGATATAAATCACAAGCTAGGGATAAAGATAGTCAAGAAAGAATTTTTAAAGATTCAAAAATGCTTCAAGAATCAGGATGTTTTGCAATAGTTCTAGAACATATTCCAGGAGAAATTGCCAGCCGATTAAAGAAAGATATAGATATTCCTGTAATTGGCATTGGAGCTGGGAGTGATTGTGATGGGCAGGTAAGAGTTACCGCTGATATTCTTGGCCTTTCAATTGCGCAGCCTCCTTTTGCAAAACCTTTACTTGCAGGACGAGAACTTTGCATAAATGCCCTAAAAGAATGGATTAATTCTAACGATCTCGATCAAGTGAATCCCACCACAAAAACATCTGAATCAAAATCTGATTGCTAATTTGCATCCCCTTAGGATCGCTTAAAAAATATCTACCATTATGTCTTAATAGAAATCCTTCATTGATAGAATTTAGCCAAAATTTCTCCAGTGATTTTAAATTCTTATCGCATTCTTTTTGTGTCCAACCAGCATTTTTAGCAAGTTCCTCCAGATGAACACCCTCGCGTCTTCTGAGACCAATCATCAGCAGTTCATCCAATGGCATTTGTTTTGTTTTTGACTTTTCATCAAACAAAGTTTTCTCTAATAACTGACTCTCTTGCTGTTCAAGCCATTTTTTATAACCAGCAATTGTTCTTGGTCTAGAGAATCTTTTCCCCCAAGGAGCACTTGTTGCTCCCATCCCAAAGCCCCACCAACCAGAACCACTCCAGTACATACGATTATGTCTAGATGCATGTCCAGGCAATGAATAACTTGAAATCTCGTATCTAGCAAAACCTCTACTTTTCAGTAATCTATTGGTTTCAAAATCTATTTTTTGAGCTTCAGAATCAATTGGAATATTCAACTTCCCTTTTTTATGTAGTCTTCCAAAGACAGTATCTGGTTCGATAGTTAAATCATAAATTGACAAGTGAGGGGCCTCCGTTAAAACCGCTTGTTCCAACTCTTTAATCCACTTGGACAAATTTAATCCTGGAAGATTTTGAATCAAATCAAGACTCCAGCTTCTTAGCATTCCTTTTTTAAATAAATTATTTACCCAATCACAAGCCTCAATTAATTGCGATCGATTATGTTTTCTTCCAATTGAAGCCAACGTACTGTCATCAAATGCCTGAGCACCCAAGCTAAATCTATTAATTCCAATTCCTATGAATCCATTCAGGTCCTTTTCAAAAAATGTTGCTGGATCAACCTCCATAGTTATCTCTGCACCATCTTGAAATCCAAATTTTCTTTGAAGATTTTTCAATAAATCTCCTACCTCATTCTTTTTTAATAAAGAAGGTGTGCCACCGCCCAAATAGATTGTTGATAATGCAGGACCTTTGGGGGCAATTGAAATCTCTCTATGAAGTAAATCCAAATATGCGTTAACAGAAGTCATCCCTGGACTATCTGGCGTTTGAGCGCTATCACCTAAAGGGATAATCGAAAAATCACAGTAAAAGCATCTTTTATGGCAAAAGGGTATATGCAAATATGCACTTCTTGGTGGAGCTACCATTTGAGCTTTAGATATACAAACCCAAATAAATGGTCACTTTTACAATACAAATCTTTGAAAATAAATAAAGCTTTAGTAAAAAACGAAAAGCAAGCATAACCTGAATATATGGCAGATCTAGTTATTCTGGTTTTATTTCTCATATCAGGTGCAATCACTGGATGGATTGGAGTGAATTGGCTACCTGAAGAGACTTTAGATCATGTAACTAATCTAAGAAATTTAAAAATTGCTTTATCAGGATTAACCTCTCTTATAGGCCTTTTAATAGCCTTCCTTTTTCAGCAATTTAGAAATAAATTAACTAAAAGAATAAGAACTATGCCAACAGATCTACTAGTTAGTAGATCTGTTGGCATAGTTCTTGGACTTGTCATAGCATCCCTTTTATTAGTTCCTGTACTTCTTTTACCTTTACCCAGTGCCTTATTTTTTGTAAAGCCTATTTTTGCTGTACTTAGCAACATTTTTTTTGGAGTACTGGGATATAACCTTGCGGATGTTCATGGACGAACCGTTTTACGTCTTTTCAATCCAAATAGCACTGAATCTTTGTTAATGGCAGATGGGATTCTAACTCCAGCCAGTGCAAAAGTTCTAGATACTAGTGTAATAATTGATGGTCGTATTGAGGCCCTACTCAAATTTGGACTTATAGAAGGGCAAATAATCGTAGCCCAATCAGTTATGGATGAGCTACAAAAACTATCTGACTCAAGTAACAACGAGAAAAGAGGAAAAGGCAGAAGAGGACTAAAATTACTTAACCAATTAAGAGACAGTTATGGAAGAAGATTAGTCATAAACAGTACTAGATATGAAGGGGAAGGAACTGATGAAATTCTTTTAAAATTAACCTCAGATATTTCCGGCATATTAATCACTGTAGATTACAATTTATCTCAAGTAGCTCTAGTCCAAGAAATAAAAGTTCTTAACTTGAGTGATTTAGTACTTGCAGTTAGGCCTGAAGTTCAACCTGGTGAGAAGTTAAATTTAAAAGTAGTTAGAGAAGGTAAGGAAAACTCACAAGGTATTGCTTATCTTGAAGATGGAACAATGGTAGTTATTGAGGAGGGTCTCCAATGGATCGGTAAAAGAATAGAAGTTGTTGTGACTGGAGCATTACAAACTCCGACGGGCCGAATGGTTTTTAGTAAAGCTTCAAATGATCAGCCCCCGAACAAATATGAAAAAACAAAAGCATCTTAAGGCTATATCTAGCTAGGCTCGAATCCAAGAAGACTTAACTCCATATGACTGCATCTTCACCATATTATGGCGACTCTGCCGTAATGAGAACTCCGCCCCCTGATTTACCATCGCTTCTTCTGAAAGAAAGGATAGTTTATTTAGGCTTGCCATTATTTTCCGATGATGATGCCAAAAGACAACTCGGAATGAATGTAACTGAACTAATTATTGCCCAACTTCTTTTTCTGGAATTTGATAATTCTGAAAAACCTATTTATTTTTATATAAACTCAACTGGAACGAGCTGGTACACAGGAGATGCAATCGGATTTGAAACTGAAGCCTTTGCAATCTGCGACACTCTCAGATACGTCAAGCCTCCCGTGCATACTATTTGCATAGGCCAAGCGATGGGAACAGCAGCAGTGATACTCTCAGCAGGAACAAAAGGGCAACGCGCAGCATTACCTCATGCTTCTATTGTCCTTCATCAACCTAGAAGTGGGGCGCAAGGCCAAGCAACTGATATTCAAATCAGAGCGAATGAGGTTATTCACAACAAGAAAGCAATGCTAGAAATACTTAGTCATAACACTGGAAAACCAGTAGATCAATTATCCAAAGACTCCGATCGAATGAGTTACATGAACCCTCATGAAGCAGTTGATTATGGGATTATAGATCGCGTTCTTACTAGTAGAAAAGACTTACCAGGCGAGAAAGTTTTACCTACATAAACAAATTATTTTTACAAATTTTTAAAATCATTACCCTCAACTACTAACAGAAATTAGCCATGCCAATAGGTACTCCAAGCGTTCCATACCGTCTTCCAGGAAGTCAATTCGAAAGATGGGTTGATATTTACACAAGACTTGGTGCGGAAAGAATTCTATTTCTTGGTCAAGAAGTAAACGATGGAATTGCAAATAGCCTAGTAGCACAAATGCTTTATCTGGATTCTGAAGATAGTAGCAAGCCGATCTATTTGTATATCAATAGTCCTGGAGGGTCAGTAACCGCGGGTTTAGCTATCTATGACACGATGAAATATGTCAAAAGCGACCTAGTAACTATTTGTGTTGGGTTGGCGGCCTCAATGGGTGCTTTTTTACTCTCTGCAGGAACAAAAGGAAAAAGGCTTGCACTACCCCACAGTAGAATCATGATTCACCAGCCACTTGGCGGTACTGCGCAAAGACAAGCAAGTGACATAGAGATTGAAGCACGTGAAATTCTTAGAATTAAAGAAATGCTCAATAAATCAATGGCAGAAATGACAGGACAATCATATGAAAAAATAGAAAAAGATACTGATCGTGATTACTTTTTGAGCGCGGAAGAAGCAAAAAATTACGGCCTAATTGACCGAGTAATTACACATCCAAGT
This sequence comes from Prochlorococcus sp. AG-424-E20, assembly GCA_003213355.1. Lineage (GTDB taxonomy): Bacteria > Cyanobacteriota > Cyanobacteriia > PCC-6307 > Cyanobiaceae > Prochlorococcus_B. The sequence continues at coordinate 11,408 of QCND01000016.1, read as the reverse complement.
GAAAGTTAAGATGAAAAGTTCGGTGTTCTTATTAATTAAATTGTCTTGATAGTCAAAAAAATATATCAATGAAAGTGGTTTCAATAGCACTCTATTTCGTAAGCTCAGCCTTAATTCAGTTCTGAAATACCAACTCACATGGCAAAACTTTTTTACGACTCCGATGCAGACCTAGGTCTTCTTCAAGATAAAACCGTTGCAATTATTGGCTATGGATCGCAAGGCCACGCGCATGCATTGAATTTAAAAGATAGTGGCATCAAAGTTGTTGTTGGGCTTTATGAAGGGAGTCGATCAGCTAGCAAAGCAACATCTGATGGATTGGAAGTTTTAAGCGTCGCAGAGGCTTCAAAGAGGGCAGATTGGATCATGGTACTTTTGCCTGATGAATTTCAAAAAGATGTTTACTCCAAAGAGATAGCACCTCATTTAAAAGCTGGAAAAATACTAAGTTTTGCTCATGGTTTCAATATTCGCTTTGAATTAATAAAACCACCTGCATTTGTCGATGTAGTAATGATTGCCCCAAAAGGACCTGGTCACACCGTCAGATGGGAGTATCAAAATGGTCAAGGGGTTCCTGCTTTGTTTGCCATTGAGCAAGATGCCTCAGGCAATGCAAGAGCACTTGCGATGGCATATGCAAAAGGTATTGGCGGAACACGCGCTGGAATTTTAGAAACAAATTTCAAAGAAGAAACCGAAACAGATCTTTTTGGAGAACAAGCAGTTTTGTGTGGAGGCCTCTCAGAGTTAGTCAAAGCTGGTTTTGAGACTCTTGTTGAAGCAGGTTATCAACCTGAATTGGCCTACTTTGAATGCTTACACGAAGTCAAGCTAATAGTTGATCTTATGGTTAAAGGAGGTCTAACTGCAATGAGGGATTCGATTTCAAATACAGCTGAATATGGAGATTACGTAAGCGGTCCAAGATTAATAACCAAAGAGACAAAAGAAGAAATGAAAAATATTCTTGCCGATATTCAAGATGGCACTTTTGCTAAAAACTTTGTAAAAGAATGCGATGCAGGAAAACCTGAAATGAAGAAAATTCGCCAAAAGGACTCAGAACTTCCAATAGAAAAAGTAGGCAAAACACTTCGCTCGATGTTTAGCTGGCTTAAATCAGACTAGATATCATTCACTTAATATTAGTTGCTGTTATTTTTGACCTTTTAATAGGTGATCCAAAAAGCTTGCCACACCCTGTCCAATTCATGGGTGTGGTTATTAATTTTTTAAAAGATTTAACAGGGAGAATTGCGAAAGAAAATAAATCAAAGTTATATACAGGAGGATTAATAATTACCTTTATAGTTTTATCATTAAGTGGTATATCTGGATGGATTATAGAAAGATTATTTTTATTTTTTGAAATAAGAAATCCTATTTTAAGTACATTATTTTTTGGTTTGATCATAAGCAGTTCTCTTGCTTCAAGAAGTCTAAATAAAAGTATTATTGAAATTATAAATATAATAAGCAAAGAAAATACTATAGACAATTTAAGTAATCTAAGACAAAAATTAAGTCTTATAGTTGGTAGAGATGTTGAGAATTTAGACAGAAATGAAATTCTTAGAGCTTTGGCTGAGACAGCAAGTGAAAATTCTGTGGATGGTATCTTTGCTCCATTATTTTGGATGTTTTTAGGAACTATTTTCTGGGAATTCAATCAATCTATGCCAGGGCCATTAGCGATGGCATGGATCTTTAAAGCATCGAGCACGATTGATTCAATGATTGGATACAAAGAGGGGACATTAAAGTGGCTTGGTTTTACTGGAGCGAAGCTGGATGATCTAATGGTATGGATACCCTCAAGAATTGTATTAATTACTCTTCCTTTTTGCTGCAAAACAAAGCAATCAATTTTAAAAACAATAAAAGATTCCTGGAAGGATGGAATTGTTGACTCTTCCCCAAACTCAGGGATTTCTGAAGCAATTTTTGCTTATTGTGCCGAAGTGAAAATGGGGGGGGTAAACTATTACAAAGGAAAAAAAAGGATCAAGCCAATAATTGCAGAAAAGTACCCTATTGCAAGTATTAATTCAGTCAGAAAAATACTGAGTCTTAGTCTTAGGCTTGAGCTGCTTTGGATTCTAGGTTTTTACTTAATAATAAAATTTATGAATCTATAAATTCAAAACGCACCTCTATCCATTGGAAAGAGTAAAACTCCTAACGTAAGAATAATGATTTCTAAATCAAGAATGAAGTTTCTATTTCTCGCATAAAACAAGTCTAATTCAACCCTTTTTTTGTAACTAAGGTTATTTCTACCACTAACCTGCCATAGTCCAGTTAGTCCTGGTCTAACTGATATAACCTCTTCCATAAAAAGACTGTATTTAATAATCTCATTACCAACTATTGGTCTAGGTCCAACAACACTCATTTCACCTTTTAAAATATTAAAGAATTGGGGTAATTCATCTAAACTAGATCGCCGAAGAAATCTTCCTAATTTTGTTATTCTTGGATCTTGTCGTAATTTAAAATCTTTTTCAAATTCCTTTCTCATAAGAGGATATTTCTCTAATAAGTTTGGTAGTAAATTATCAGCATCTTTATACATAGTACGAAACTTTATACATCCAAATTCTCTATAGTTTCTACCTACTCTTTTTTGTATATAAAAAACCGATCCGGGAGAACTTAACTTTACTAATATGCCAATTAAGATAAATATTGGTGAGCCTAAAGTTAAAACAATCAAAGAAAAAACAATATCTCCTATCCTTTTTAATGTGCGTCCAGATCGACTTTGATTTCTTATTATTTCTACAGCAGGCAAAGAGGAGGGTTCTTTTGAGATGACTTCATACGGAATTGTAGGGGAGCCTTTACGGAACTCAGACCATCGTAATAAAGATTTTCTAGGATTAGTTTGCACAAATTACTGAGGTAGTAAGCTCAATACTCCGATAAATTTACACCTTACTTAATTAGGATTTTCATGATGAAGAACTAAGGTCACTAGTAGCAATGTCACAAGAATTGACATGCTCCCTCCAAGCTCTATTTACGATTTTTGCAAATTTATCTTTAAAAGAATCTTGAGAAAAAGAATTACTCCAATCTCTAATTAACTCAGGATTTAAATCTTTCCACAGTTGCTTTTCCTTGAAAAATTCGATTGCTTCAACCAAGGACTTTACTGTTTGATAAGGGAACAAAAGGCCGGTTGCTCCTTTTTCTGAATCAGAATGAAAACATTTAACCGTATCTAAAACCCCTCCCTTACGAAAAGCAATCACGGGAGCACCTGAGGCCATCGCCTCCACAGGAGCTATTCCAAAATCCTCAATACCAGCATAAACAAAGGCTCTACATCTGCTCATTAGACTTTCAATCTTCTCTTTGCTTTGAAAACCAACAATTTTAACTGTTGGTCCTGCAAGCTCTTTTAAATATTCCTTTTCCACTCCGTCGCCAACAACCATTAAAGGTAATTTGAGCCTATCAAAAGCTCTAACAAGTAAATCAACCCTTTTATTAGGAACCAACCTACATACACTTAAATAGAAGTCGTCCCTAGGCCTATTCCATTCAAAACGATTTATATCTACAGGTGGATGTAGAACCTCTGAACGCCTTCTCCAATACTTCCAAATCCTTTTTGCCGTAAAATTAGAATTGGCCAGCAAGTAATCGACTCTTGAGCTGCTTAATTGATCCCATTGCCTCAATGCATGCAATTGCCATCTAATTAATGGTCCTAAACCAATTCTTCTTAAAAAAGATCTTTTCAAATATATATTCATTTGATCCCAAGCGTATCTAACAGGTGTATGAACATAACTAATATGAAGTTGATCAGGCGAAGTCAAAATACCCTTAGCGACAAGATGATTACTACTTAAAACCAATGGATATCCCTCTAAATCGAGTTGCTCAATCGCAAAAGGCAAAAGGGGTAAATATTGTTGAACATGTGAGATCCCGAATGGTAATTTTTGAATAAAGCTAGTTTTTACTTGTCGATTAAATAACCAGCTATTTTTTTCTAACCTCTCTTCATTAACCAAAGAAAATAGCTCTGGTTGTGATGCAATTTCAGATAACAAATCATCAATTATCTGAACAACATTCTCAGCACCGCCTGTCGATCTTGGAGTAAACCACTCATGAACTAATGCAATATTGCTGGGAAGATCTAAAGATGAATTTACGCTCAAAGTAAAATCCTTAAATCCTAAAATTATTTTTATTTTATTACAACTTAGATATTATGACAAGATAAAATAAAATTATCAATTATTCAAAGTGAAATTATTTTCCAACAAGCGCAATAGATTATAAACTTATTTTTCTAGAAAGAAATACCTATCTTATCTATAGATGATATTAATGGATCATAAAAGTTATGAAATAAACTGCCACTAAAAGAGAATAAATAAACTAATCCACTTAAGAGCCCTAGGGAAATAAAGTACCTAACATAGCCAATTCTTCTTTCTAATTTAGCAACTGAAAAAAGCATAATCAATAAGAAGATTAAACCTATTGATTCGGAAAATAATAAAGCTGCTCTATCAACAACTAATTCAAAATTAGTACTAAAAATAAGATCGTTTCCTACTATATTTTTTTTAAATAAAATAAAATTAAATATCTCAGAGAAGGTTAAGCTAATAATAATAAAATACGAAACTGGCTTTGTAAGCCTGTTCATTGTTTTGCTAAAACTTAATAAGAGCAGAGCTATAAAAAAAGATGCAATTAATGGTATTCCAGGAATTAGCCAAGTAAGATTTAACAACATAGTTATCAAAGAAGCTTCATTTTATATACAACCATAAGCTCTTTGATTAGTTCTTGAAAACAAAGAATAAAAAAGAAAGCTGAATCTAAAACAATACTAATAGGCCTGGCGCTTTTCATTTTAGAAAACCATATATTAATTTTTTAGCAAAAAAATGAGTCAAAAACAAGCTCTCAATTAATAGTCAAACAAAACTTAATAGGAGAAAAATAAAATCATTTTACATTTATATAACTCTTTTCTTTTTTTGTGTAAGGAATATAAACTACTAATACATACAACTTAAAAATAATACTATTTTAATTAATAGTATTATTTTTATTTTTACTGATTCTTGTTAAAAATTTAGATTATTTTCTAAATGATGCTTAAAGTTAATGATTAAAAAAATCTAAAAGGTATGGCCACATATCGAAAAGACAAAACTCATATCAAAATAGATTATAATTAGAATATAGAAAAAGCTTTAAACTCAAATGTCCGAGAATGATTCTGAAACCAATAATCAAAGTGTCAATTCAAATCTAGATGATACAGAAACAATCCAAACCAATAATGATCCAAAACTAATTGCTCAAAGTCAAGACCTGAATTCGTACCCTAAATGGATAAATAATAAAGGCGAAGAGGTAAAACAAGTTTTTGGTTTTAATGAGAATGCTGAACTCGTTAATGCCAGAGTCGCTATGATCGGTTTTTTAATGCTCATACTCACTGAATTAGCTTTTGGTGGCGAACCAGCAACGCTGAAAATTTTTGGAATTAGCTAGAAATCAAATCTTTATATTATATTTATTCCATTAACTTACTTACTTTTTAAAAGCTATGAATAAAAAAACATTAATTGGTGTCTCATATGTATCTGCTTGGGTGATTATTTGGGGAACAATTGGTTCACTTATTGATTTTTATTTCCTTCAAAATACATATCTTCCAGGATCAATAGGGCAGTTTGCAACATTTATCATTACAGCTTTTCTCTCTTCAATTATTGCCATATATATTTTCCCAACTATAAATAGTAAATTTATAAGTTAATAACGATAACGTTCAACTACTTGAGAAGGCTTGTCATTGATTCCTTTCTGATAAAGAATCCATTGATTAGTTTCTAGATCGTGATCACAACCCAAGCCTTCTAGTTCAACAGATTGCAATCGTAATTCATAATGACATTGCTGATCAGCTTCAAAAGCGGATTTATAGCCTGTAAAAAAATATAAATATCCAAGAATTATTGCAATTAAAGAAATAAACACAATACTTATTTTCATAAAAGCTAATCAATCATTAATGATATATTAGCTTTTCTCGTAGACAAAAAAAAGAATTTATAATTTTTTCTCTTTTACTTTTTCTAAAGGTATCTCACATTCAGTTAAATCTTGATCATTTAAGCGATCCAATATACGAACCATATCGAGTGCTGACAGTTCACCATTAGCTCCCCATTTAAGAGTTGTCTTTCTCTGTTGAGGGATCTTTTTTGCCTTGTTCTCCTGGCTTCTTTTTTGGACCATTAGTAGCAAAAATCCTCTAATAAAACATTAAAATATAGACATTCTATCTCAGAACTAAAAAACAAATTCTTAGTCAAACTTTACTTTTCTCTTTTATTAGTAATATTTTCCTATTTTTTGAAATCTCACTAAATTGTTCCTAATGGTTCAGGTATTAGTTTTATAAAATCGCTATCATCGTCCAAAATTATAAACAAACTCTTGAAATGCAGGATTGTAAAAGTAAACAAGTACACTAATAACTAATAAGACATTTAAACCAATTACTATTGAGCCAATAATCACTCTCTGGCGCTTACCTGGGACTTTATATTTCATACCAGCTGGCAGGTTAACTAATACATCTGAATCATTAGGAGTTGATTTCTTAAACTTATTTTCCTTAACCTTATTGGTCTTCGTTGCCTTATCATTAGTTTTTTTGGAATTAAAAGCTTTGGAGCCCATTTTCTTAGTTAGAGGAATTTCTTTATCTTTATAGTTCTAAGCTTACTTAGGCAAATCAGATAAAAACATCTTTTGTTCTAGTTTTTCACATTAGTTTGTTACCTAAGTCAGAAATCAATAATCAAGTGATCAATTTATTGATTTTATTTAGCAATATTTCTTGATCGAATCAATAATACTTTTAGCCTCTTTTCTTTTGAAATTAGAATTCATAGCCATTATTAAATTTGCCTCTAAACCTAGCAATCTAGTTTGACAAGAAAACTTTTTGTTTATTGCAGCACTTTTTTGATAGTCATTTATTTCAAACAATGCTTCCTTGCATGATTTAATGTCTTTATAACATCTCAATACCAAAATATCAATTTCTATATATTCTTTAGATTCTATTGCTATCAGTGGATTTAAAGGAATAAATATATATATATATAGAACAAGTAAGAATTTAATTTTTTCAAATGTATAACTAATCAAAACATAATCTCCAATAAAATGTGTTGATAATTGTTTGTGTATGACTAACAATACCTGCGTGAATAAAAAGAAAGCTTATTTTCTAATCATTCAAAGTTTAGATTTTCACAAAAAAAGGGGCTCATTTTTAAAGAGTCCCTTATAGAAAAGAAAAAGGTAAGTAAGCAAAACAGCTTTTTAAAAACTCATCCCTGAACACGGTCCTTAAACAATTTCCCAGCAGTAAAGGCAGGAACTCGCTTAGCAGGTATTGCTATCTTCTCACCAGTTTTAGGGTTTAGTCCCTGACGAGCGGAACGATCGCGGGGCTCAAATGAGCCAAACCCCAGAATGGAGACTTTCTTACCCTCCACTACAGAATCAATAATTGTATCTATGGCGGCATCAACTACCAGAGAGACGTCTGTTTTAGTTAGCTCTGTACGAGCAGCAACCAGGTTGACTAAATCTGCTTTGTTCATTGGAAGGATTGTATGTAGCAGGGAGTAAGAGGAGGGAAACCAATATGAGATTAGTTTCCAAATAACTCAATCTTGCTAATCGTATGGACCAAATCACTTACCTGCAACCCAAAGTGCTTGTGACAGTAAGCTTTCTAAAAAATATATCTGCATTTTTTTTTCATTAAATAATCTTTCAAAGATTCGAACTAGATAGCTTAAGAAAGATGCAAGTTTTCTATTTCCCCCTAGAAGCTTGTCAGGGAAAGACTTCTGGAATGATATGTTTCCACATTTATTCTAAAGAAGAGCTCTGAACTGTGAAATTAATTATTTTTCACAACAAAAAACCAGACATTTTTTTAAATTCTCATGAATTAACAAAGGTCTGCAGAACAGCACATTTATTGGTATTACAAAATAATACCCACACGAAAAAAGAGAATAATGAATGAAAAATCAGATTATTTTCTAGCTCTAAGACATCCATTTTGAAGCTGCAATCCCTAAAAGCTCTAAAAATTTGATTTTCACTTGGAATAAGAATCTCTTTGAACTCCGCTCAAACCCCCAATCGAATCAAGCCAACGATGCTCTCTCGCTAAAACGATTCGGTATTCATTTTTAAAAGCATCAAGTGACAAATACAAGTTTCTTCTAAGATTGAATTTCGTTTTTTATAACTTGTTAAAACAAACTATCCCCCTAACTTGTAGGGAAAGTGACTTGATTATTTTTGTAAAGGACAACCACAATTGGGAAAAATAAAAGCTGGTTCAGCATGGCCTTTGGGTAGCTCAATTACTCTTGATGGGGTTAATTTCTCTATCGCAGCACCACATGCAACAAATTTAGAACTTTTAATCTTCCAGAATGAAGATGACGAGTATGCAAAAGAAACAATATCCTTAGATCAAAGAAATAGGTCTGGGGATTATTGGCACATTGAAATAGAGGGCCTAGCAGAAGGAACGTTATATGGATATAAGGTATCGATTGATGGTCAAAAAGCTGCCGAGGATCATGTTGTTTTAGATCCATGTGCCAGAGCAATTACAGGGTGGGGCAATTACATAAGAAATCCTAAAGAAAAAGTGAATAGAGGTTATGCTAATTGCCTGAAGGGAGTAGTAACTAAAAGAGATTATTTTGATTTCAAATCTCACCCTAGGCCTAGGCATTCATGGAATAAAACTATTATTTATGAATTACATGTTGGTGGATTCACGAAAAGTAATGATTCAAGTATTAGTGAAAGCAAGAAAGGTACATTTATAGGATTAATTGAAAAGATACCTTATCTTAAAAGTCTTGGCATTACAGCTATTGAATTGCTTCCGGTATTCGCTTTTGATTCTAATGATGCCCCTGAAGGCCTTGTTAACTATTGGGGGTATAGCCCTATCAATTGGTTCACACCACATCAAGGTTTTGTAGATAGTTGTAATCCATTAGAAGCGAGGAAACAATTCAAAAAGTTGGTAGAAGTTTGCCATGATAATGAGCTAGAAGTATTAATAGATGTTGTTTATAATCACACAACAGAAGGGAATCAAAATGGTCCAAGTATAAGTTGGAAAAATTTTGGTCCTAAAACTTACTACCATCAAGATGAAAAGGAAAATTACCAAGATGTGAGTGGATGTGGGAATAGTATTGCCGCTAATCGTCCTTTAGTTAGAAAATTAATATTGGAATCATTGCGTTGTTGGGCCATTGAGTTAGGTGTTGATGGATTTCGTTTTGACTTAGGTATTGCTTTGAGTAGAGGCGAAAATTTAATTCCTTTAGATAAACCTCCCTTATTTGAAGAAATAGAAGCAGATCCTAAACTAAGCGATGTGAAATTAATCAGTGAGCCTTGGGATTGTGGTGGGCTTTACAAGCTGGGTGATTTCCCTGCGAAACAATTCAGAACTTGGAATGGTCATTTTAGAGATGATATTAGACGATTTTGGAAAGGGGAGAAAGGCACAATCTGGCCACTTAAAGATAGATTAATAGGGAATAAATCCCTATATAATGATAATAATTTAGCAAATATATTTAGTATTAATTTCATAACTTCTCATGATGGATTCACATTAAAAGATCTAGTAAGTTTTAACAAAAAGCATAACCTTGCAAATGGGGAAAATAATAGAGATGGGGAGAACAATAATAATAGTTATAATTATGGAGTTGAAGGACCAACGACTGACGAAGAAATAAATAATTTAAGACAAAAGCAACAAAGAAATCTTCTTGCAACACTCCTTTTATCACCAGGAGTACCAATGATTTTAATGGGAGACGAATTAGGTAGAAGCCAAGGAGGTAATAACAACACATGGTGTCAAGACAACCCACTTGGTTGGATGGATTGGAATCAGAATAATTGGGATCATGACTTAAAAGAATTTGTATTAAAGCTGATATCTCTGAGGAAACAACTATCTGAATTTTTCAGTCCTGATAGTATCTATGCTTGTCAAAAAGATAATACCAAGTTCAAAACATCTCATTTTTGGATTCAGTGGCATGGCATTAAAGTTAATAAACCTGACTGGGGTGACTGGTCACATACTCTTGGATTTAGCATTAACAAAAATAATGATGGCTCAGCAATCTGGCTTGGCTTTAATGCTTACAAAGAATCAATGCTTTTTGACTTGCCAACCCCAATTTCTCCTTGGAAAAAATACATTGATACCTCTATTTTGAAAACTAAAAATGTCTCCAAAAAACCTTTAGCGAATCAATCAAATGTGCGGATTGAAAGTAACAGTCTTGTTCTTATGGTCTCCAGCGAGTATTCCAAAAAAATTAAGCTATGAGAATCAAAATCAAGCGGGCGGCGGGAATCGAACCCGCATCATCAGCTTGGAAGGCTGAGGTTTTACCACTAAACTACGCCCGCGCTAAAATTAAAAACTACTCCCTTATGGGGTAAAAGTTAATTTAGCTTTCTACATTATTACCTTGCGAGTCCCATTATCCAAAAAAGAGTGAATAATTCCACATCGCTTTACGAAGGAAATAATCGCACAAGACTAATGATCTCTTATGCAATGGGAGATGCTGGAACGGGATTAGCCGCAATACAGTTAGGTACTTATCTATTTCTTTTTTTCACTTGTGCTGCAGGAATTCCCGCATTTATTGCAGGCTCACTTCTCATGGTTTCAAAACTTTGGGATGCGATAAATGATCCTCTAATTGGATGGATGAGTGATCGCACCAGATCAAGATGGGGGCCAAGGCTTCCATGGATGATTGGAGGTGCTGTTCCACTTGGTTTATTCCTTGCCGCAATGTGGTGGGTCCCTCCAGGAGGAATAGATGCGAAAACAACTTATTACGTATTCGCGGCAATTTTTTTGATGACAGCTTACACAGCGGTAAATCTACCTTTTGCAGCATTATCTACTGAACTAACTGAAAATATAGCTATTAGAACAAGACTTAATGCTGCAAGATTTACTGGATCTATTATCGCTGGGACCACTGGATTAATAGTGGCTGCAGGCTTCTTATCTCAAGGAGTAGAAGGTTATACTTCGATGGGAAGAGTAACAGGAATTATTGCTACTTTTACCACAATAATTGCTTGCTGGGGACTAGCCCCATTTGCTAAAAAAGCCAGAAAGCCCACTTCTCAATCAGAACCTTTTAATCAGCAACTAAAAAGAGTTTTAAATAATAAACTTTTCACACGAATTATTGCTCTTTACTTGCTGCTTTGGTGCGGACTGCAATTAATGCAAACCGTTTCAT
>QCND01000015.1 GCA_003213355.1 Prochlorococcus sp. AG-424-E20 | reverse complement strand
TCAAAGTCTTGTCGCTCATGATGAGGGACTTTACGCAAGAAGAGCAAGATTAATTGAGTCCTCTGCTAATTGGTTTTCTCCACCATTCATGACCCCTCACCATAAGACGTTAGGAAGTTATTGGTTTATAGCATTATCTATGAGGTTGTTTGGAAATAGTGAACTAGCTCTAAGGCTTCCAAGTATTCTTTCTTCTTTCCTTTGCTTGATAACCTCATACTTAATAGCATTAAGACTTACAAATCGTAAGTCTGCATTGATTTCTTTGTTCTCACTTTCATCAATGCCATTATGGATTCAATATTCAAGATATGCTAGTCCAGACTTACCATTTGTACTTTGTATTCTGTTAGTTATATTATTTTTCCTTAAATCGTTTGATTCTTCAGAATATATAAGTCAGTATTTTAATTTATTTTGTTCTGGCCTTTTTATTTCTACTTCTTTTTTTATTAGAAGTTATATGGCCTTTGTTCCTTTTATAGGACTTACACCTTTTATTTTTTATCATTTATTTAGAAAAGAATTTATTTTTAAACTTTCCTTTTGTTCCGGAATAGCTGTAGGCTTTATACCTACATTTCTTAATCTCTATTTTTCAGTTCAAAAGTTTGGCATCTCTGGTATTACAACCCTTTTTGATTTTGCAAAGAAACAGGCTATTGGTGAATTTGGTTTTAATAACTTAATACTTGTACCCTTGAATTATTTTTATTTAACATTTCCGATTGGAATATTACTTCTTATTCTTTTTGTATTTACTAGATCCAATATTATTACCAGTTATCCATTATTGATTTATTGTTATCCTCTTTTATCTTTAATCATATTATTATGCATGTCTACATCATACCCTCATTATTATCTTTTTCTCTTACCACCCTTATCTATAATCTTTGGTAACTACATAACATCTAATTCATCGAGGTACTCGTTTTCAGACTCTTCTATTAGATATTTAATCTTCATTATACTTTTATTAATATCATCTATTCTTTTATTTTCTATTCTTATGTATTCAGACTTAGTATTTCTTTATTCAAAAGGAAATCCTTTACTAGTTTATATTCTCATCTCAATAATAATGTTATCCTATATTACTTCACTTGGATTTCTATTTGATATTAAATTTCAAAATACTAATCTAATTAATTTTTTTTATAGTATAACCCTTCCTCAATATATTTCTCTATCATTATTGTTTAATTTTGGAGTGCTAGGTAATCCAAACCATAATACAAAACTTTTCTTGAAAGATGCTGATGTTTCTTCAATTATGAACTCAAATACCATTTATCTATTCAGTGTTGATAGTAAGATTCAGACTTTATTATCATATTATTTGCCTTCCTCTAGAATCATTGATGATTTTAAAGTAATTAGTAAATATAAGTATGTAATTACTTCTAATCCCAATTTATTAGAAAAATTAAATTTAAAACAGTCATTTATTCCTGTTAAAAATTTTGACAATCACTTATTATTAATGAATATTGGTGAATAAAATAATAATTCTTATGATTCAACACAACAAAAATGAATAAGATACTCAAAAACGCCTACACGAAATTTTGGGTTCCGGTTATGGGTAGATTTATTTCTAAATTGATTCCTATACTTGAGGGAAAGGCTCCTGAGAAACCACCAACATTTGATATTGATGGTGAAAATCTAAATGATTAAGATGTGATTATTCTGGTAAGGAACCACCATGACAATATCCAACAGCTAGTGAATTTATGTCCATTGCATTTTGAGATCTGTTTAATTTATTAGATTTTAGATACTTTGTAGTTTTATCTATGCATGAGGCACTTGATGATGTATACCTTACTATTGGATATATGTATAATATTCCTGCAATTATTATCGCGGAATAAACTATATATTTTTTATTTTCATTAACGAAATTTGCTGCTTCTCTTTTCTTCTTTAGATATTTAGAAAGCCATGAATCAGGTAATCCGATTTGAACAAACAAGAGTTCAACCCACCATGGAAGCTTTGTTTGGTTCTTATCTGATTTACTTTTCATATTGATAGTTAGATTAGTTAGCCCTTAAATAAAAAATTTTTCGGGCTATTATCATATCGATATTGTACCAATTAAAATATATACCATTTTAGTAAAAATGGTATAGTCGTCTACTACTTTTATGAGTATTTACTCTTATTCTTTTTTTTTCTTTTTAATTCTTTGACTCTTCTTATTGATTTTTCGATTAAATATAGTGTATTATTTTTGAGGATGAATTGTATTCAATGGCTAAAAGAAGACGTAAACTTAGTCCTGAATTAGAGAAAAAAATTTCATTAGCTAAGAAACAAATTGAATTAATTACAGCGATAATTCATGATATTAATGAAGAGGACATACAAGAAGAATATAAATCTGCTTTTTTACCTGTAATGAGCACCTTTCTGTCCCTTGAACAAATGTATAAGGAAGTTGGTTTTAATGACGATACTTCTAATCTCCATGAACTTTACTTAACTAATTTAGATCAATTTAAAAACGAATATGAGCTTTAGTCTTTAAACTTTTTATATCTTTTAATTGTAATAATAAGATCAATTTAACAAGTATCAATTATTTTAAATCCCTTACTTAAATTATTTCTATTTATGTTGTTTTATAAGCTATTTTGGACTTATTTTTTGATTTAACTTTATTTAAATCTGTTTTTTTTATTAATTAATATAGCTTCTCTGTTTTTGACAATTATATTAATTAAAATATTTGACTATTTCTATGGCAGATAACCTATACGATATTGACTCTGCGATGAACATGATCAAAGAAGATATCATAAGAGAACTTTCTGAATGTGTATCTAAGCAAAATAAAAAATTGTACTATAGACAAAATTCATCTAACAACCTTTCTTTTTCCGATAAGACATTGGATTAGTTTTATCAATTATTTTTTTGATTTCACACTCAGCCAACCTTGTAACTAGAAAAACCTCTTGTACAAGTCTACCTTTCCTGGCTAGGAGCTTATAACCTTCATTTGTTTTTACTGTAACTCTTATATCAAGTTTCTCACCTTTACCATTAGTCTTTGATAGAGATGCCGGTGTAACAGTTTTTATCTCGTCGTTTGCTGCAATCCTTTTCAACCACTTGATTAGGCCTTCTATGTTTGTGCTGTGGTTTTGGACAAGTCTTCCCATGTTCTGATGCTTTTTTTCTGATTTCTTAATTCCTTTTAATTTCTCTAGGAGAAAGTACTGTATCCTTTCTGATAAGTTATAATTAATAAAAAATAATTCTAGTCATGATCTTCACTTTGGGTTGGGCTTCATTAGCTGCGATTTTCACTTTTTCTATAGCAATGGTTGTTTGGGGCAGAAATGGTGATGGTTCGATTGATATATAGCCATACGTATGCATTTAGATTTTAATTTTTATAGTTTTCTATCATTTTCTTCAATAGCACTTCTGTCATTTATCACAATTGGTGTGATCTATATTAGTTATATTGATTGGAAGGATAAAAAAAGAAAAAAATAATTTCTTATCTTTTCTTACCTTATTTTGTTTTTAGATTTAGTGAAATAATTTCTAATGCCTGTTTCATCTTTTCAATATTTGATTTATACATACTTATATCTTTCTCAACCCTTGAATATTGGTAGCCAAGAGAGTTAGAAATATCATTTATTTCTTTATTAAGATCTTCCTCTTTTCCTTCCTTAAATAATGGCATTTCGCTAACTAACTTATATATACCGATAGCGTTGATACGACTATAGTAGTCATAGCCTTTATTATCGTTATTCATTTTTGTAAGAAATGAATTTAAATCTTCTTTTGTAAATGACTTCGCCTTGCTAACTAATTGTTCTGAGGAGTTATTTATCTCAGATGGATCAAAACCATTACAATTGCATATTGCGTCAAATAGCTTCGTAACATGATCGCTTGGTTTATACCCACTCGTAAATTTACTGAATACTTCTTTTAGTCCTGTAGAAAAAATAGAATCTTTCTTAAAGTTTTTCTGATGACTTAACAGGTGAAGTTCTACTAGCAGTTCATCTGCAAGTTTTCTATAAATTGCTGGTATTACATAAGGAAATTCCTTATGGAAATCAGATTTGCTGTCTGAAATTGTTGCTCTAACGCTCAATGCCAAACCTAGATAATTCTTAAGAGACCTTAGCTTATCCCGCGACTTGGCTAGGATCATGAAAACCGACCATTATTACCGTTCAATGATTCCTATAGTTATTGAAGAATCAGGAAGAGGAGAAAGAGCCTTTGATATTTATTCAAGGCTTTTAAGAGAAAGAATTGTTTTTTTGGGTGAACCAGTAACAAGTGATTCTGCTAACAGAATTGTTGCTCAACTCCTTTTTCTTGAAGCTGACGATCCAGATAAAGATATCTTTCTGTATATCAACTCTCCAGGTGGATCTGTTTATGACGGTCTTGGGATTTTTGATACGATGCAGCACGTTAAGCCTGATATTCATACGGTTTGCGTTGGACTAGCTGCAAGTATGGGCGCCTTTCTGCTTTGTGCAGGTGCAAAAGGAAAGAGAAGCAGTTTGCTCCATTCAAGAATAATGATTCATCAGCCACTCGGAGGTGCAAGAGGTCAGGCGAGTGATATAAGGATCCAAGCTGATGAAATCTTATTTATAAAAGATAAATTAAACAAAGAATTGTCCGATAGAACGGGGCAACCAATTGAACGAATTAGAGAGGATACAGACAGAGATTTTTATATGTCTCCATCTGAAGCGATCGAATATGGAATTATTGATAACGTCTTTAATAAAAGGCCAATAAATTCAGTGTAAAATATAACTGCTACTTTGATTCTGGTAGAACTGGTATAAATCTATCTTTCTTAGGAATAGTCGTATATTGAGATAATATTTTGCAGAATTCGTCTCCATCCATAGTTTCCTTTTCGATTAAAATCTCAACCAATTTATCCATAGCTGATCTATTGTTTTCAACCAATTCAAGTGTTTCTTGGTAGCACTTTTTAACTATTGATCTGACTTGTTCATCAATTTGCTTTGAAATTCCATCTGATATATCAGATGTGTTCATTAAGCTTCTTCCTACAAATACTTCTTGGCTATCACCTTCTAAAGAAACTGGACCAAGGCTGCTCATTCCAAACCTCGTAACCATTTGCCTTGCCATTGATGCGACCATTTGCACGTCACCCCCAGCACCAGTTGTTACTTCTTCTCTACCAAAGATAATATCCTCTGCAGCTCTCCCACCTAGAGCCCCCATGATTCTTGCTTTTAATTGTGCCCTACTAATCAAAGACTGATCATCATCTGGAGAGAACCATGTCAAGCCTTGTGCTTGACCTCTTGGGATAACAGTTACTTTTTGAACAGGATCATGATCTTTTACTAATGTTCCTATTAAGGCATGACCAACCTCGTGGTATGCGATGAGTCTCTTGCTTCTTCCATCTACTAAGGGTGTTCCTTCCATTCCTGCAATGATGCGATCAACTGCGTCATCTATTTCAGCTAGACCTATTTGATCCTTTCTTCTTCTGGCTGTAAGAATAGCTGCTTCATTTAGCAAATTGGCTAAATCAGCACCTGTAAAACCAGGCGTTCTTCTGGCAATACTTTCTAAAGTTAAATCCTTTTCTAATTTTTTATTTCTTGAGTGAACTTTAAGAATTGATAATCTCCCTGTTATGTCTGGCGCGTCAACGGTTACTTGTCTATCGAATCTACCTGGCCTCATTAATGCTGAGTCAAGAACATCTGGTCTATTTGTTGCTGCGATGATGATAATTCCACTATTACCTTCAAATCCATCCATCTCAGTTAGCAGTTGATTGAGTGTTTGCTCTCTTTCATCATTACCTCCTCCAATTCCTGCACCCCTCTGTCTTCCTACTGCATCAATTTCATCAATGAAGATCAAGCATGGACTGTTTTCTTTGGCTCTTTTAAATAAATCTCTGACACGACTTGCACCTACACCTACAAACATTTCTACAAATTCTGAGCCTGAAAGAGAGAAGAAGGGTACTCCAGCTTCTCCAGCAATAGCCTTAGCTAATAAGGTTTTACCAGTTCCAGGAGGACCAACTAGTAAAACACCTCTAGGGATTTGAGCTCCTACAGATGTAAATCTTTCAGGTTGTTTTAAAAATGTGACTACCTCTTCTAAATCTTGTTTGGCTTCATTTACTCCTGCTACATCATCGAATTTGACACCAGTCTCAGCTTCCATTGCAAATCTTGCTTTTGTTTTACCAAATTGCATTGCTTGCCCTGGTCCACCTGGCATTGAGTTAGATCTTCTTGAAAGTAGAATCAATCCTCCTATCAGAATTATTGGAAAAAGTAGGTTGCCAATAATTCCAATTCCAGCAGGTGCTGTTTTAGGTGGATGAATATCAAAACTGATTCCCTCTTCTTTTAGTGAGGAAACTAATTCAGGCGCTAAGCCTGGTAGATCAACTCTTAACCGTTGAACTCTGTTATCAATTTCTGGATCAACAGACTCGACGATTGCATTTCTTCCACCTTCGTAAATGTCAACAGTAGTGACTCTTCCAGCTTTTACATAATCAAGAAATCTTCCATAACTGATCCTCGCAACGGGTGCATTTCTTGATGGATTAGTGGTATTAGTTTGATTAACTTGAGTACTGGATGAAGAGCCAAGTATTTGCCAAGTAATCAGTATCACTATTGTTATTGGAAGCACCCAAAGAGCTATAACTTTCCATTTCTTATCCATAATTCTTTAAAACTTTGCAAAGATTCTAGTAGTCAATGCCCCTTTCTGTTGGATGGTTTCATCAGTTTCTCAGAAATATTTAAAATTACATTTCTAAAGTTTATAAAATATTCAATACTTTTGATAGAAAAATCCTATTTATAAACTTCTAAGTGCGGTAATTGGATCTAGCTTTGCGGCTCTTTTTGCTGGCAAAACCCCAAAAGTTAAACCTATTGTACCGGAAATTATAACTGTTATGAAGACAGTACCAAATCCAATTGTTGCAGGTAGAGGTGTTAATAATGCTACAACTTTTACAGTTGTTAATCCTAAGCCTGTTCCTGCAATACCACCTAGGCTAGAAAGAATTAGTGATTCAATTAGAAATTGTGTTGAAATATCAAGTCTTCTTGCTCCCAATGCTTTCCTAAGGCCTATTTCTTCAGTTCTTTCGCTAACAGATACTAACATAATATTCATAATGCCGATCCCCCCAACTAATAAAGAAATACCTCCTATTGCAGCAAGCATTAATGTTAATCCGCCTGTAATAGTTGAAACTATTTGCAAAGCATCTTTTTGAGATCTAACAGCAAAGTCATCATCTCTAATTATTTTATGTCGTTGTCTTAATAAGTTAGTTATTTGAAATTTGGCAGCTTTTGTTGATTTTTCATTTATTGCTTCAACACTTATGAAACTTAGACTTACTCCATAGGTTGGATCTTTACCGGTAATTCTGCTTACCATTGTGGATAAAGGGATGTATGCGTTTTCGTCTTGATTATTTCCAAATACTGCACCTTTAGGCTTCATAACTCCGACAATTTCAAAAGACTGATCTTTTATTCTTATCCTCTCTCCCAAACCTTCTCTATCTTTAAAGAGTTTTTCTTCAAGATCGGGACCAATTACAACTACGTTTTTAGCTCCTTTTGTATCTTGATTATTTATAAAACGACCTTTTGCAATTTCAAAGCTTCTTACAATCAAAAAATCACTGGTAACCCCTGAGATAGAACTACTTGTACTTTTAGAACCAGTTTGGATGACTTCATTTGATGATATTTGTGGGGCTACTCTTTTTACAGTAGGAACTTGTTCTTCTATTGCTTTTGCATCTTTAAGAACTAGGTTCTTTGGGAAAGCCACTCCTCTTCTTCTTGTGTCATTATTCCCTGGAACAACAAATAAAACATTTGCACCAAGATTGCTTAGTTGGTTTTCCGCAAGATTTTGTGCTCCTCTCCCTACACCTACAAGTGTTATGACAGACGCATTTCCAATCACTATTCCTAGCATTGTTAATAAACTTCTAAATTTATTAGATTTAAGATTCTTTATTGCCATTCCCGAGGTTTCAGCAAGCGGGAGTTTTCTTTTCATATGTTTTTAGATAAATAAAGACTCATTGTCATCTTCTGAACTAACTATCCCAACCTTTACCAAGTCTGTTGATCCACTTACCCCTGATAGTGTTCCAGCTGTCTCAACAACAAGATCTCCTTGCTTAAGGATTTTCATTTTTTTTGCCATATTCATAGCATCATCAAATGTTTTTGACGTGCTTGTTTGATTTTCTATTAGAAGTGGCGTTACTCCCCAGACAAGTTGAAGTGTGCTGGCAACACTTTTTTCATTAGTTACTGCCAATACTGGAGTGGGAGGTCTAAATTTGCTTACGTTTTTAGCGGTAGCACCACTTTTTGTTAAAGGTATTATTGCTGCAGCGTTTATTTGTCTAGCAATACTGCTTACAGCCGCGCTAATAGCATTTGGAATAGTGCTTGGAAGATGACTTTCCAATGCTTTTTGTGGATAATCTCTTTCGATTCTTTTCGCAATAGTAGCCATAGTTGCCACAGCCTCAATTGGATAATCACCCACTGCAGTCTCATTTGAGAGCATTACAGCATCAGTGCCATCGAGGATTGCATTTGCCACATCACTCACCTCTGCTCTTGTAGGCCTTGGGCTTGAAGCCATTGAATCAAGCATTTGTGTGGCCGTAATAATCGGTATGCCAAGGCTGTTTGCCTTTTTGATAAGTTGTTTTTGTAATAATGGAACCTCTTCTGCTGGCATTTCTACACCGAGATCACCTCTAGCCACCATGACTCCATCACATAATTTTAAGACAGCGTCTATTTGATCAATGGCTTCAAATTTTTCTATCTTCGCAACTACTGGGGTGTCAAATCCATGATTTCTAATTAAATCTTTTATTTCGATTAAGTCAGAAGGATTTCTTACAAAGCTTAGTGCTACCCAATCAACGCCTTGTTTTAATCCAAATGCTAGATCTTTTTTATCTTTGTCTGTTAAAGCCCTTATAGAGAGTTGAACATCAGGGAAATTAACCCCTTTGTTATTAGATAGAACCCCACCTACAGTTATTGAACAAATTAATCTTTGTTCTTTTAAATCTACTTCTTCAACTTTCATCTCTACCCTTCCATCATCCAACAAAATTCGACTTCCAACATTTACTTCTTCAGCTAGCTTGTCGTAAGTGACATTGGCTTGGTCCTCATTACAGTCAATATTTTTTGATGTAAGAATAAATTTATCGCCATTTTTGACATTAACTGGGCCGTTTTTAAATCTACCAAGTCTAATCTTAGGTCCCTGAAGATCTTGAAGGATTCCTATGTGAATGCCTAAATCATCTGAAACTTTTCTAATTGTTTTAATTCTTTGAGCATGTTCTTCATGGTCACCATGACTAAAGTTTAGGCGGAAAGTAGTCGCTCCAGCCTCTACTAATTTACTTATTTGACTCGCACTTTCAGTCGCGGGTCCTATGGTAGCTACAATCTTGGTCCTTCTGGCTAGGTCGAGTATTTTCATTTATGTGACTCGTGATAACAAAAAACTAACATCTGATTGTGTTTTATTTGTCAACTTTACTTTTTCAAGAGAATAAAGATGGAATTAAATGATTATCAAAGAGAATCTCGAAAGACAGCTCTTTATCCTGATGTTGGAACCAATGCTATTTATCCAACCTTAGGTCTTGTTGGTGAAGCAGGGGAGGTTGCTGACAAAGTAAAGAAAATCCTAAGAGACAAAAAGGGTGTATTTGATAAAGATAGTAAGGATGCAATTAAATTTGAACTAGGTGATGTTCTTTGGTACATATCCCAGCTCTCGAGTGAACTGGGTTATGAATTGGAAGAGGTCGCTCATGCAAACTTACAAAAGCTCAACAGCCGAAAAGTACGAGGAAAAATTCAAGGCAGTGGTGATGATAGATGAACTTCAACTATCCATACATTTGAAATCCTCCCATCGCCAATGCAGCTGCATTCCCGAGAATTCCTTGAACGACTCTAATAACAACAAAAGCTAAAATAGGAGATAAATCTAAGCCTGCTAATGGAGGTATAATTCCTCTGAAAAAATTTAGGTACGGATCAGTAATAGCACATAAATTTACAAGTATGGGATTACTCATATCAAGATTTGGGAACCATGTGAGCAAAACCCTAATGATCAATATTGTTGAATAAATTCCAAGTGTTTTTAAAAGTACAAGAAGAATTGTCGGAATAATTTCGTAGCCCATTAGCCTTTGATTTTTTGTATTATATTACGCCGCCTTTTTGTCTTCTGCTTGATCTGGTTCAGGTAACACAGAAAATGTTTGATGAAATTTTTCTGAGAGAGTTAACCAGAAAGAACGTCCATCCTTTTGCCGCCTTCTTTCAACGAAGTTTTTTTCTACAAGCTCTTTAATGTGATCGTATGCGCCAGATCCTCTGAGATCAACCAATTCTGATTGGAGTATTTTCTTTTTGAGTGCAACAGTCGCCAGTGTTCTTAATGTCGCAATTGATAAATCTGCTGGAAGGAGATCTTGAACCAACTCACCTAGCCCTTGCCTTAATTCCAAGCTGTAATGACTTTTGTTTTCCTTTATTTCTAGAGAAGTGTCACGCTGAGCGTATCCAGCCTTAAGTTCCCAAAGTGCTTTTTCAATTTCAGCAATATCTTTATCCAGTAATTCAGCCATCTCTTTTGATGATGTTGGCCTTCCTTTGAGATAGAGGATTGCCTCAATCTTCGCTGGTAATGAAATTTGTATGCTCTCACTCATAACATTAAAACCAAAATTATTTTTCTGTATATCCAAAATTAACGCGTCTAATTAAACTATGCACCTAAAAATAATTTATATGCTGGATTATCTGTCTCATCCCAATTTTTATAACCTATTTTTTTGACAAACTCATTCCAAGCTTGAATCTCGGAATCGTTTACTAGTACACCTATTACTATTCTTCCAGTATCAGCGCCATGGTTTCGATAATGGAAGATGCTTATTGTCCACTCTGGTCTCATTGAGTTAACAAATCTCATTAAGGCACCAGGCCTTTCAGGAAACTCAAATCTATATAGTAATTCTGTGTATTCTCCTTTAGATATTTGACTTATTGATCTTGGCAGCCTGCCACCAACCATATGCCTGAGATGAACTTTTGATAATTCATCATTACTTAAATCATGACAATCAAAACCTCCCTTTTTGATCTCAGCTGTTAATAATTCCCTATCATTATTATTCGAAACTTCTACACCCATAAATATTTGAGCTGTTTTACCTTCTGCAATCCTGTAACTAAATTCAGTTAGACTGCGTGACCCAAGTGTTTTGCATAAAAGTTTTAAACTGCCCGCTTTTTCTGGAATTCCTACTGCAATCATAGCTTCTTTTTCTTCACCTAATTCGGCTCTTTCTGCTACAAATCTTAGTCGTTCAAAATTCATATTTGCACCACAAGCTATTGCAACAAGGTTGTTGTCTTTTAACTGATTATTTGCAACATGTTTTTTTAAGCCAGCTATAGATAATGCACCTGCTGGTTCAAGAATTGATCTTGTATCCTCAAAAACATCTTTTATCGCGGCACAAATTTCGTCAGTACTTACAGTAACCATTTCATCAACATTTTTTTTGCAAATCGAGAACGTCTTTTCTCCTACCTTCCTTACCGCAACTCCGTCTGCAAAAAGGCCAATATTTTCAAGCTCAATAGGTTCATTTGCCTTTAATGAAAGTGTCATTGCGCATGCATCTTCTGGTTCAACACCAATAATCTTTGTATCTGGCCATATTGCTTTTACGTACGCACTTACTCCTGCAATAAGTCCCCCGCCTCCAACAGCTATGTAAATCGCATCAGGCGGAGTTTGACTTTGTCTAATTATTTCTAGACCTATTGTTCCTTGTCCTGCTATGACTTCAGGATCATCAAATGGATGTATGAAAGTTAGATTTTCTTTCTTAGATATATCTAGTGCTTTTTCATAGCACTCATCATAAGTTTCACCGAAAAGAATAACTTCTGCCTTGTGTGATTCAACTGCCCTTACTTTCATAACGGGAGTTGTCAGTGGCATAACAATTACTGCTCTGCATTTAAGGAATGATGCACTTAATGCAACTCCCTGTGCATGGTTTCCAGCGCTTGATGCAATTACTCCTTTATCTAGCTCTTCCTTGCTCAGCTGAGACATGCGGTTAAATGCACCTCTTAACTTGAATGAAAAGACAGGTTGAAGGTCTTCTCTCTTAAACCAAATGTTATTTTCGAATTTTTTGCTTAAATTTTTCGCCTTTTCTAGTGGGGTTTCTTCAGCAACGTCATAAACGCGTGCTCTTAGTATTTTCTGTAAATAGTCCTCCATATCTAGTTTTTCAACGATTTTTGGTTCTTGTGTTTTCTACATTCCATTTGTTCTTTTGCAAGTTTTATCAAAATGTACGGTAGACCTCGTAGATTGGAGGGATTCAATCTCAGAGTTATATGCGTCTGAGCCAGTTAAGTCATCCGAATGAGCTTCATGGCTTAGCCATTAGTGATTTGGAAGATGTTGCTTGCCAAATTAGAGAAAGGCATCTTCAAGTAGTTTCTACTAGTGGTGGGCACTTAGGTCCAGGTCTTGGTGTTGTTGAGTTAACAATTGCTCTCTATCAGACTTTAG
Organism: Prochlorococcus sp. AG-424-E20; assembly: GCA_003213355.1. Lineage (GTDB taxonomy): Bacteria > Cyanobacteriota > Cyanobacteriia > PCC-6307 > Cyanobiaceae > Prochlorococcus_B. The sequence continues at coordinate 13,542 of QCND01000015.1, read as the reverse complement.
ATCTAGATGTAGATAAAGTTATTTGGGATGTTGGACATCAAGCTTATCCTCATAAGTTACTTACGGGAAGATATAACCGATTTGATTCTCTCAGACAGCAAAAAGGCGTAGCTGGTTATCTAAAAAGAACAGAAAGTAAATTTGATCATTTTGGAGCTGGACATGCGAGCACATCAATATCTGCCGCTCTTGGTATGGCTATTGCCAGAGACCGAAAAGGGGAAGATTATAAATGTGTTGCAGTAATTGGAGATGGTGCTCTTACCGGTGGAATGGCTTTAGAGGCTATTAATCATGCAGGACATCTTCCAAAAACACCTCTTTTGGTTGTCCTAAATGATAATGATATGTCGATTTCTCCTCCTGTTGGAGCATTATCGACTTATTTAAATCGTATGCGTCATAGCCCGCCTGTTCAATTCATATCTGATAGTGTCCAAGAAAGTGTGAAAAATCTTCCTTTCATGGGAGATGCTATACAAGAGGAATTTAAATCTCTTACTGGCAGCGTTAGACGTTTAGCAGTTCCAAGTGTTGGTGCAGTTTTTGAGGAATTGGGTTTTACTTATATGGGTCCTGTAGATGGGCATGATATTGCTGAATTGACTAGAACATTTAATGCTGCACATAAAGTTGGTGGACCTGTAATGGTCCATGTCGCTACTACAAAGGGAAAAGGTTATCCATATGCTGAAGCTGATCAGGTTGGTTACCATGCTCAGTCTTCCTTTGATCTAACAACAGGAAAATCTATTCCTTCTAAAACTCCTAAACCTCCAAGTTTTAGCAAGGTATTTGGTCAAACTTTAGTAAAACTTTGCGAGCAAGACAGCAAAATTGTAGGTATTACTGCTGCAATGGCAGAAGGTACAGCTTTAAATCTTTTACAGAAAGCTATTCCTGATCAATATGTTGATGTTGGTATAGCAGAACAACATGCTGTAACTCTTGCTGGTGGTATGGCTTGCGAAGGCATCAAACCAGTTGTTGCCATTTACAGTACTTTTTTACAACGTGCATATGATCAGTTGATCCATGATATTGGAATACAGAATTTACCTGTAACTTTCGTATTAGATAGAGCTGGAATTGTTGGTGCTGATGGCCCAACTCATCAAGGGCAATATGACATTAGTTATTTAAGGTGTATTCCAAACTTTACTGTTATGGCTCCAAAAGATGAGGCTGAATTGCAGCAAATGTTGGTTACATGTATTAATCACAATGGTCCATCAGCTCTAAGGATACCTAGAGGTTCTGGAGAAGGTGCAGCTTTGATGGAGGAAGGATGGGAATCTCTAGAAATTGGTAAAGCTGAGACTATAGAAGAGGGCGATAACTTATTAATAATTGGTTATGGCTCTATGGTTTTCCCAGCAATTAAAACAGCAGCAATACTGAAAGAATTTGGAGTGAATAGTACTGTTATTAACGCTCGCTTCATAAGACCATTAGATGAGGATACTATTCATGAGGCAGCAAAAAGAATTGGCAAAGTAGTAACAATGGAAGAAGGAACACTATTGGGCGGCTTTGGATCTGCTGTTGTTGAATCTTTTAATGATAATGATATTTTTGTCCCTACATTAAGAATTGGAATACCAGACAAATTAGTTGATCATGCAACACCACAACAAAGCAAAGAATCTCTTGGCCTGACACCAGAAATGATGGCTGATCAAATTAGAAATAAATTTAATTTTAATTAATTATCAAACAAAAAAAAAGGATTATTGATTAATAATCCTTTTTTTTTTATTTAGAAACTTAATTTATAAAACGCCTCTAGCAGCAAGACCCAATATTGATCCTATTCCTAATACATGACCTAAGCAGTTTGCGGCTACAACAGAACCATGACTTAGCCCACCAAAAAATTGAGAATTAGGAATTGGGAACCCTTCGTTTGGCTTTTCAATATTTGATCTTGCAATTGCATAAGCAAGTATATTGCAAATGATCATCACAACGGCACACTTTGGAGACCACTGAAATGTCACTGGATCAGCTGCTGCTAATAATGTTGTGATCATCTTTTATCCCTATTGAATAACTACATTATCAACCATAAAGATTGATTTTGCGTCAAATGTTACTTACCTCTTAAGAGTTTTTTACTTCTGCTTTATTTTTAAATGACTGGAGCATCAAAACAAAACCGTAAACAACAAATGCATCGCTAATCGTTAAGAACGATTCTGCTAGTCCATGAAGTACATCAACATTTGTTAATTCATCCCCAAAATAAATTTGTGCGATTATTGCAAAAACAATCGTCATGAATACAAATAAAAGAGTTAACTTAAAGCCAATGAATGATATTTTTGGTATCGCTTTTGTTTTGCCCGCGTAACGCAGAAATACTAGATAAGGGATTAGTGAAATGACGAAAAATGGACTTGGGTCAATTCGTGCTATTGAATCAAGACTAAGAATTGAAATATTCATTGGTTCGATTGTGATGACTCAGACCTAAACAAGTTCCAAGCAGCAAATGCAAGACATATATTTCCTACAGTTGTAAGAGCCGCCTGTAGTACAACTAATCCTTTTAATTCAATACTGTTGTCGAATATATGCCATGTGATTGCTGCCATAGCACTAGCTAAATTTGGCAACATTGCTAAAGCAAAATAACCCAAAGCCTTGTTATTGGTTTTTGATGAAATATAGTCAATTATTATTATTGCAATTGTCCACTCAAATAGAGTCGCAATATGGATAAACCATGTTCCTAAAGATAGTTCATGCATATATTTTTTTGTTGTTTAGTAAGCTCTTTTAAAACTTCTTGAGCATGTCCAATTGGTCTTACTCCTATCCATTTATATACAACTATACCTTCTGGGTTGATCAGAAATGTATTTCTTTTTGAGTAGGGATCTAACCATGAATCGTATGACTTGCTAATTTCTGAATTTGCATCTGATAGTAATGTATATCCAAGATTTTCGGATGAACAAAATGATTCGTGCTCTTCTTCACTATCTGCACTGATCCCAACTATTGAGGCATTAATTTTATTATATTTATAAAGATTATCCTGAAAATTTTTAGCCTCTAATGTACAACCACTTGAGAAATCTTTAGGATAAAAATATAAAACTAACCATTTTTTTGAAAAATCATCCAATGACCATTGCTTTTTATTTGGGCTGTTTTTATTATATCCATTCAACAAAAAATTGGGTGCCTTTTTGCCAATTTTAACTGAATTTATACTTGCAAATAGTCTCGAAGGTTTAATATATAAAATACTAGAAAATAAAATAAAGGATTTTATAAATTCACTTCTTTTCATTTGATAAAAATCAAATTTAAAGTTTGTTTAAATCAACCCCTAATGATTTGGCATATTTTCCTAAACCTTTTTTCTGAATAGTTTTTAGTGCTCTTGTCGTAACTCTTATATTAATCCATTTGTTTTCTTCTTCCCACCACAATCTACGTTGCTGCAAATTTGCTTGCTGCAATTTTTTAGTTCTGATATGGGAATGGCTAACTGACATTCCGTTATTAGCCCTTGTGCCTGTAAGTTGGCAAACCCTAGACATTTTTTAATCTTATTCGTTTATTTATTCTATCAAATGAGGTTGAGTTTATACGAAATTTTTCATTAATTTCCCTAGCAGCTCAGCATTTCTATTTTGAAAAGCTGCAATATCTTTGTTCTCAAGCCCTCCAATTGATAGTTTTGCCATCTCATAAACATGTATAGCGATGTCGTTAGCTAATTGACCTTCTTCTGATTTACTGGATCCTTCAATAACTATTTGGTTAGAATTTAGCTTGAGTAAGCCTTGAATAAGTGGATGGTTTGAATTGACTATTAAATTATGATATTCGGGAAGACCAGGCAGTTTCTGTTCCATTAATGCTGTTATATCATTTATTCTTCTCATTTGTTCTGGTAACAATATTAATGAAGGTGGTGAACTATCACCTTTTAGATTCTGTATTTGTACTGTGACTTTTTCATTGTTTAAAGCCGAACTAATAATTTTTTTAAGTGTTTCTGACTTTGTATTCCCGTCTTTATCTGCAATCTCAGGCGAATCATCTTTAATACTTTCGTCCAGTTCGGAATCTACTCTTACAAAATTTATTTCTTTATTTTTTTCCTCTAGCCAAGGAATAAACTGAGTATCAATAACAGTATCAAGTTTTAAGACCTCTTTACCTTGTGAAGTCCACATATTGAGTGCTGTTGATTGAGAGACTTCATCTGTTGAATATAAAATCTTTTTGTTCTCATCAGTAAGCCTATTCTTATATCCTTCTAGTGTAGTAAATGTTTTTGAACCAGATTTTACCAACTCGTTATTCTCTTCATTATCTTCAACAGGAACTTTTGTTGTTGAATATAAAATTATATCTTTTACTTGCTCGGCAAATTTCTCATCTTCCATAGCTCCAATTTTTATAAAGGGGGCTATTGAGTCCCATATGTCAGCATAAAATTGGGTTTCATCCTTCTTTAATGTTTTAAGCTTATCGGCTAATTTCTTAGCAATAAAGTTACCTATAGATTTAACTCTTCTGTCTGATTGTAATGCGCTTCTACTAACATTTAAGGGAATGTCTGGTGAATCTATCACACCCCTCAACGGTAATAGATATCTAGGAACTATCTCTTTAATTGAGTCACTAACAAAGACCTGATTACAGAAAAGTTTTATTTCACCACTTTCCCAATCTGCCCTTCCACTTATCTTTGGAAAATATAATATTCCTTGCAAATTATATGGATAATCAGTATTTAGGTGAACCCATAAGAGAGGATCTCCTTGAAAGGGATAGAGATATTTATAGAGTTCAATATAATCTTCATCTTTAAGATTTTGTTTGTTTTCTCTCCATGGTGGATTCATTTTATTGATAACTTCTTCTTCAAGTGAGATTTCAATAGGCATGAAATCACAATATTTTTTAATTAATGTCTTAATTCTGCTTGGTTCTATATATTCAATTTCTTCTTCCATTAAATGTAAAATTATATCTGTACCTATCTCTTCTTTATCTGATTCATCAAGTGTATATTGAGGCGATCCATTGCATTTCCATTGAATAGCTTGTGAGTCATTCTTTGCTGATTTAGTTATTATTTCAACTTCTTCTGCAACCATAAAACTTGAGTAAAAACCGAGTCCAAAATGACCTATAAAGCCATCATCAGGTTGCTTATATTTTTCAAGAAATTCTTCTGCGCTTGAGAAAGCTACTTGATTAATATATTTCTTAATTTCATCACTAGTCATTCCTATTCCATTGTCACTAATGGTCAATGTCTTATGCTCTCTGTCAATCGAAATTTTTATTTTTTCATCGTCAGCAGCGACACAATCTCCTGCAAAGGCGGCCATTTTCCTTTTCTTGATTGCATCTACGGAGTTACTTATGAGCTCTCTAATAAATATCTCATGATCTGAGTAAACTGCTTTTTTTATTATTGGAAATATATTTTCTGTGTGAATAAGAATAGTTCCTTCTTCTTTAACGGGCATGTCTTGTCTAAATTTTTATTATCATAGCGATACAAATTTCTATTTAGGCGTTAAATGCAAAAGTGTTATTGATTACAGCTCAATAGTTTTCAATCCCTGACAATTATTAAAAATTTAAGGCTAATTTATATCAATCTATCCATTCTATTTTATTACATCTGTTAGATTTTAAGAGTTGATCTGTTTCATCATTTGTCTTTAAAGGTTCATGAGAAATTACTGAAATAATCCCCTTTCTATGCAATTCCTTTTGTTGTTTTAATGCTTTATACAAATTAGCACTTTGCTTATATGCGATCAAAACTTTTACATTATTAACAAGTTTTTCTTTGCTTGTGGAGACTAATTCTCTTACTTTATCAACGCTAATACTAAAACCAATTCCATAGCAATTTTGGGCGCTTGAACTAAATTTTTTAACTAAATCATCATATCTACCACCTTTGGCAATAGTAACAGGAGCACTTGTTGATGATGAAACAAGAGAAAATGTTAATCCACTATATAATTTATATTTGGTTCCTAATGTAGGGTCTAGTTGTACTTCTATCCCTTTCTCTTTAGCTAATGGCTCAATAATGGTAAATAATTCCTTTAGTTTATCAATGTATGAATTTGAGCCATATATGTTTTGTAGATTAGTTAACACTTTTTCAGGTTTTCCTCTCATATTCATGATGGTTTTGATAAACATTCTTTGTTCTTCTTTTACATCAAGTGTAGTCAATGCTATGTAATCAAGATCGCAGAGAATTTTTTTTATTTGGTCTATCTTGGTTGAATCAAATGAGCTTAAAATAAGTTCCAATAGATATGTATTTCCAATAAGCAATGTCATTTTATATTTTTGATCAATTTCAATTACTTCTAATGATTCGATGAGAAGAGATAGAAGTTCTATTTCTGCATTAATTGCTTTTGTTCCTATCAATTCAACTCCGCTTTGAAATGACTCTTCAATATCAATACCACCATCAATGCTTTGATTGCATTTGAATGAGGTTCCTGCTGACCAAAAACGAAGTGGCCTTTCATATTCATTAAATCTAGTTGAAGCAGCTCGAACAATTGACGCTGTTATTTCAGGTCTTAATCCAAGAGGTTCATCAGAAACGATTTTTAGTATTTCATTGTTCGAAATCCCACCAGCTGCCGTCAGTGTGTCTAGACGTTCTATGTGCGGCGGTGATATTCGCTCATATCCCCATAGTTGATATAGAGAGGAAAGTTTTGATGCAATGAGATGGTTCTTTCTTACTTGCTGAGGATTTAAGTCGCGCGCACCCGAGGCAGGTTGCAATGTCATTATTTGAATCTTTTTATTTCTTAAGGATCACATAAATTAAGACTATTTTCCACCATAAGAGTTAGGGGTTAATGGTTTAATTTTTCCAAGTTCTTTTATGAGCTCATTTTGTATCTCTGGATTACAAGCAAGAATTCTGCCGTTATTGAGATCAAAATCTCCGGAAGGATAATTGGAAACTATTCCACCCGCCATTTCGACTAGTGGTACTCCTGCTGCCATATCCCATTTTGCAAGTCCACGTTCCCAAAAACCATCAACTTTGCCTGAAGCTACAAATGCTAGATCTACAGCGGCTGCTCCTCCTCTTCTTACCCCATGGGTAAGATGGGTTAGCCAACAAAATTCTGAATAATTATTATCTAATACTTCTCGTCGGTCATATGCGAAACCTGTAACTAAGAGTGAATCAGATAAGGAATTCGTGTTCGTTACATTTATTTTTTCGCCATTACAATATGACCCATGTTCTGGAGAAGCGTAATAAATTTCATTCAAAGACGGTACTGATATTGCTCCCAATATTGGATTGCTATTCCAAATTAAACCTATTGAAGTTGCGAAAAATGGATATCCATGGGCATAGTTAGTTGTTCCATCAAGAGGGTCTATACACCATTTTAATTCACCATCCTTTGACTTATATCCACTTTCTTCAGCAAGAATAGAAATGTAAGGAGTCTCTTTTTCTAAATATTCTATTATTAATTTTTCACATTCTATATCTGCATTAGTAACAAGATCTCCAGCAGTTCCCTTGCATTTTATCGTTTTAATCCTTCCATAATTATTCATTAGAGATGCTCCCCCTCTTTCTGCGGCCTGCTTGGAAATTTCTAATAATTTATTAATTTCATCTTTACCTAGACCTGCATTCAAAGCAGCGGTTTTACAAGATGGTATAACCATGACTATTTTTTTTATTTATATTAATCGTCTACTATTGGTAGATTCTATTTATCTTTAAATCAATTTATTCTAAATAATAAATTTATGATTACTAGGACCTTAATTATTATAAATAAATTTAGAAAATAATTCCGATAGTTAAAGTTTTCACAAGACCTCTCTTGTGGTATATATTTAGATTCAGCAATTGAAAGACACTTCATTGCTTATTTCAGGGAGAGATGGCCGAGTGGTTGAAGGCGCAGCACTGGAAATGCTGTATAGGGGCAACCTTATCGAGGGTTCGAATCCCTCTCTCTCCGTCCCGAAAGGTAACTTTTATTAAAAAAAGCTTAAGTGGCTAACCAAATTTTCCAGATATATAGTCTTGAGTTGATTTTTGCTTTGGTGAATTGAACATGTTTTTTGTTTTATCAAACTCCACTAAAAATCCAATTTTTCCACCTAAATCTTTATCTTTTTTCTCTGTGTTGAAGAAAGCTGTGTAATCACTGACTCTATTGGCTTGTTGCATATTGTGCGTAACAATAATGATTGTAAAATTCTTCTTTAACTCATGAATTGTCTCTTCAATTTTTAATGTAGATAATGGATCAAGTGCTGAGCATGGCTCATCCATTAAGACCACATCAGGTTCAATAGCAATTGTCCTTGCTATGCATAATCTTTGTTGTTGACCACCAGAAAGTGAATAGCCACTTTCGTTTAATTTATCCTTGCACTCATCCCAAACAGCTGCCTTTGTAAGAGATTCTTCTACTAATTGATCCATATTACCTTTATATCCATTAACTCTTGCGCCAAAGGCAATATTCTCGTAAATACTTTTAGGAAAAGGATTCGGTTGTTGAAAAACCATTCCAATTCTCCTTCTAACTTCAACTGGATCTATATCCTCTCCATATATATCTATCCCTTCAAAAATAACACTGCCTGATAATTTGCAACCTTCTATTAAATCGTTCATTCGGTTTATTGCTCTAATAACGGTTGATTTACCGCATCCTGATGGACCAATAAAAGATGTAACTTGATTTTTTTCGATATCACAAAACACATTTTTAACTGCAACTGAATTTCCATATTTTATTGATACATTATCTAGTGAGACTGAAGATGTTGATTTTTTATTTTTTTTATTCATTAGCTTATTTTATTATTTGTTTTGGTCATAATTATACTTTATTTTTTGAGAAAGCACCAAGTGTGCCTATCCATCTTGAAAGGATATTAAGACTTAAAAGTACAACAACTAATATGAATGATGCTGCCCATGCTAGTTGGTTTTGAGCTTCATATGGTTCAAGAGCGAAATTGTAAATTAAGACTGACAATGAACCCATTTCATAGAAAAGATCATCAAAACTTGTAATATAGTAACGGGAAAAAAGAGCTGTAAATAATAATGGAGCTGTTTCTCCTGCTGCCCTAGCGAGTGCTATTAATACGCCTGTAGAAATGGATCTAAATGCAGCTGGCAATGTGATATTTGTTATCATTGTGAATTTTGAGGCACCAACTCCATATGCAGCTCTTCTCATATCATTTGGAACTAATTTAAGTGCTTCATCAGTAGTTTTAATTATTGTTGGTAGCATTAAAATAGACAGTGATATCCCGCCTGCAATTCCGCTGAACATTGATCCAAATAATATTTTGGTAGAGACAATAATTGCATATATAAATACACCAGCAATTATAGAAGGAACCCCTGCAAGTACATTTGATCCAAATCTTATAAATTTTGCAAATTTTCCTGATTTTGAATATTCGGCAAGATATATTCCACCTCCTACTCCAACAGGTATTGATATTATTGAAGCAATGACTGACATTATAAAAGTTCCAGTTATTGCTGGACCTATTCCTCCAGCTGAGAGAAGATCATCTCCAGGTGGCTCAGGTTCAAGTATTAAGGTCTCTAAGTTTATATAACTTCCACCTTTAATTAATATATAGCTTATGACTAATATTAAAGGAAGTACAGAAATAATGGCGAAAAGAGCAGAAATAATAGTTAAAGCTTTGTTCCAAAAATTTCTAGTTAGAGAGGGATTATAAGTTAGGGATTTTTTTGAAGTGTAATTCATTTATTGATATCTTAAGCTTAATTTCTTTACAATCCACTGGGCAAATACATTAACCATTAACGTTAATATCATTAGAATTAAAGCTGCATACATTAGAGAAGATACTTGGCTTCCATCTGCTTCACCAAATTGATTGGCAAGCATGGATGAAATTGTATATGAAGGAGCAAATATTGACCAACTAAAGTTATTTGAATTGCCAATAATCATAGTGACTGCCATTGTTTCACCCATAGCTCTTCCTAGAGCAAGTAATACTCCTCCTGTTATCCCAGAAATTGCGGCTGGAATGATGACTTTAAAAATAGTCGTCCATCTTGATGCTCCAATCCCATAGGCAGCTTGCCTAAGTTTAGATGGAACTTGATTTAGAGAATCTTTTGAAATCGATGTAATTATAGGTAATATCATTACTACAAGTATTAATATAGCTGGCATCATTCCAGCGCCCAATGGTTTGGTGCTTAAAAATGGTATAAATCCAAATAGTTCGTAGATTATGTTCAAGAATGGTCTAATAAAAGGTTCCATAATAAATACTGCCCATAGTCCTAAAACTACTGATGGAATAGCAGCTAAAAGCTCAACCATTATTCCAATTATATTTCTTATAAATTTGGGAATTATATTTTCAGTTATAAATATTGCAGTGCCGACGCCCAATGGAATGGCAATCAATAATGAAGAAATCGATGTAAAAAGGGTTCCATAAATAGCTGTGAATGCACCGTACTCATCTGTAACTGGATTCCATGCAGAGTTAAAAAGAAACCTTAGTCCATATCTTGAAATCGATTCAGTAGATTCATAGTAAACGACTAAAAATATGGAAAAAAGCACTACGGCTACCATTGAAGCCATGGCAACAACAATATTTTTAAAACCAACATCCACCAACTTCTCTGAAGTTGGTCTTCTCCTCAATGTAAATTTCGATGTACTTGCTTTGTCCACGCGCAAAAGCATTTACATTATGAATCTATATCTAATTTCAAATTTTTCACTAAGAGAGGGTTAATGATTGGCTTTAAGTGTTGAAGGGTACATAATAAGTATTGAATACCCTTAAATGCTAGTTACTGTGGGGCTCAAATAAGTATTGCCATGGGGAGAATAGTTGGCATTGACTTGGGAACGACTAATTCCGTTGTAGCGGTGTTGGAGGCTGGTAGGCCTGTTGTTATTGCTAGTGCTGAAGGTGCTAGAACTACACCATCAGTTGTTGGCTTTACTAAGGAATCTGAATTGTTAGTCGGTCAACTTGCTAGACGGCAATTAGTTCTTAATCCCAAAAACACTTTCTCCAATTTAAAAAGATTTGTTGGCAGAGCATGGGATGAGCTTGAAGAAACAAGCCTCTCTGTTCCTTACAGCGTTCGCTCAAATGATCAGGGGAATGTTCGCATCACCTCTCCTATAACAAAAAGGGAATATGCACCTGAAGAACTGATTGGAAATATCATTAGGAAGTTAATCGATGACGCTGAAACTTATTTAGGAGAAGACGTTGATGCTGCTGTAATAACTGTTCCCGCTTATTTCAACGATTCACAAAGACAAGCTACCCGCGATGCTGCGATTTTAGCTGGCATATCTGTTGAAAGGATTTTAAATGAACCAACATCCGCGGCTCTTGCTTATGGATTTGATAAAAGCTCTTCTAGAAAAGTTTTGGTTTTTGATTTAGGTGGTGGCACATTTGATGTGTCTTTAATGTCCATTTCCAATGGTGTTTTTGATGTAAAGGCAACTTCCGGTGATACACAATTGGGTGGCAATGATTTTGATCAAAGAATTGTTGATTGGCTTGCTGAAGATTTTTTAGCAAAGAATAAAATAGATCTAAGAAGAGACAGGCAATCATTACAAAGACTTACTGAAGCGGCTGAGAAAGCTAAACAAGAACTTTCTGGTGTTCAGACCACACCTATTTCTTTGCCTTTTATTTCAACAGGAAAAGATGGTCCATTACATATAGAAACTACCCTTAGTCGAAAAAAATACGAGATTCTTTGCAACGACCTTTTAGATAGATTATTTGATCCTGTTAATACTGTTATTGATGATTCAGGCTGGAATCCTGAGGATATTGATGAAGTTGTTCTTGTAGGTGGAAGTACGCGTATGCCAATGGTAAAGCAATTAGTTAAAACCTTAGTTCCAAATCCACCTTGTCAATCTGTTAACCCTGATGAAGTTGTTGCTATTGGTGCGGCAATTCAAGGTGGGATTCTTTCAGGAGAGTTGAGAGACCTTTTATTGAATGATGTCACACCTCTTTCGTTAGGACTAGAAACTGTTGGAGGTTTAATGAAAGTTCTCATTCCACGTAATACCTCCATACCAGTCAGACAATCCGATGTTTTTAGTACATCTGCCTCAAATCAATCATCAGTTGAAATTCATATCTGGCAAGGAGAGAGGCAAATGGCCTCAGACAACAAATCACTTGGAAAATTTAGATTATCTGGTATTCCTCCTGCGCCAAGAGGTGTTCCTCAAGTTCAGGTGGCTTTTGATATTGATGCCAATGGTTTATTAGAAGTCAGTGCCACTGATAGAACCACTGGGAGGAAACAGTCTGTAAGTGTTACTGGCGGTTCAAATTTGAATCAAAATGAAGTTAATAAGTTGATTGAGGAGTCCAAATTAAAAGCATCTGAAGATAGAAAAAAGCGAGCTTCTATTGATCAGAAAAATAATGCATTAACTCTTGTTGCTCAAGCTGAAAGACGGCTAAGAGACGCTTCACTTGAGTTGGGACCCTATGGTGCTGAAAGACAACAAAGATCTGTAGAGGTTGCGATGCGGGATGTTGAAGATATGCTTCAAGCTAATAATTTGCAAGAACTCGAATATGCAGTCGGTTCTTTACAAGAAGCATTATTTGGTTTGAATCGTCGCTTATCAGCAGAAAGAAAAACAGAGTCAAATCCCTTACAAGGTATTAAAAATACTTTTGGGTCATTAAAGGACGAATTGTTTTCAGACGATTACTGGGATGATGATCCTTGGGATTATTCACAAGGGCGTCAAAATAGAAATGATGGTAATAATTATGGGAGAAAGGATGTAGATCCTTGGGATAATGAATACTACCGTTGATCCAAATTATTGGTCTCTATTAGGAGTCTCTCCAGAATGTGATTCTAATGAGCTTAAATCTGCCTTTAGGAAAGAGGCAAGAAAGTGGCACCCTGATCTAAATAAAAATGATGTCAATGCAGAGGAAAGATTTAAATTAATTAATGAAGCCTATGTGATTCTTAGTGATCCAATAAAGAGAAGGGAATGGGAGAAGCAAAATGATAAACATAAAGATATCTTTGAAAATAGATTTCCAACCTATGAGGAATATATAGGTCTTGTATTAGGAATAAGAACAGATTTAAATAAAGAAAGTGATGATCAATATTCAGAATACTCTGAAGATGAATATGAAAATTTTGAACAAACTAATTATAATGAATATGTTCCTACGACTAGTGAACCAGCCCCAGCTCCATCATTAATTTATGAAGATCAAGAATCAATTGTAGAAATCTCACCAGATCAAGCTCTTTATGGGTCTTCAGTAGAACTCCAGTTACAAGATGGTACTCTTGTTGAGGTATTAACTCCGCCATTTGCAGGTGATGGATGGAGATTACGAATAGAAGGTGCTGCAATAGGTTGTCGCGATCATTTTGTACAATTAAAAGTACAAACGGAAGATGGTCTAAGAATTGATGGA
>QCND01000014.1 GCA_003213355.1 Prochlorococcus sp. AG-424-E20 | reverse complement strand
TCAATTGGTTAGATTGTCGTAATTATCGAGACAGTCTCATGTATTTATTAGGTCTAGGACTATTAGTTTTAAGCACTTGGTATCTGATGAAGCTATACACAAATTTCAACAATGATCCAATGGCAAAGAAAGAAATCGATAACGCATGGCAAGAAGCTAAGAAGGAAGCAAAAGGTAAAAATCCTTTTGCTCCAGGAAGGATTAAAGAGGCTCTCAATGCATATAAAGCTGATATGCAAAAGGAAGACACCTAAAAGATAGAAAAATCCAAAGAGACGATAATTAGTAGTACATAAAAGCTAAAATATAAATTTATTAATTTCTTAGTGACACCCTCTTTGGTTTTAATGGATTATGTAGACAGAAAGACATTGAATAACGAACAACTATCATATCTCGAACAAGTTTTAAAAGCCTCAATTCAGAAATTGAAATTCACAGGAATCAAACCTGCTATTGCCAATAATGAAATATGTGATGCAGCTCTCCTTTCCCAGGGTTCATATGAAATAAGTTGTATTGCATCCATACTCGATATGCTTCAGCCAACAAAAAAACGCATGGAGCGTAAAACAAAAGTATTCAACGCTTTATGCAATGCAGGGTTAATAGTTACTGATTAAATAAAAGGCGTACATTAAAAGACAAATTAGGACAAATATTTTCAAAATAAATATGAAAAGCCAGTGAGAGGCATTGAACCTCTCATGCCGCCTAGACGGTCTGGTGAAGTTTTATTTAGCAGCTTCAGGTGCCTTTCTGGCTTTGCGTGCACGCCTAGCAGGCCTACCAGTACTTGGCTTGACGACCGCAGAAACCTCGACTTTAGCTTTGGCTGCAGCCTTTTTAGCTACAGGCTTTTTAGCTACTGCCTTCTTTGCTGTAGCCTTTTTAGCTACTGCCTTCTTTGCTGTTGCCTTTTTAGCAACTGATTTTTTTGCTGCAGTAGCTTTTGGAGCAGCTCCTTTACGTGTCCGATGAGAAAGAATTAATGCCCATTCATCAGCACTAATATTTGCTGGCTTATTTCCATGAACCTCAGAAACTTTTGCTGCTTTTTCGATATCTTTAATTAGGTTTTTCCAAGAAGCCGCGTATCGTTTATCAGACTGAGATTTTGCTCCGCTTTCAACAAGGGTTTCAACGACTTGAGAAGCAGTGACCTTTTTACGACGTCTGTTAAAGATCTCCTTTTGCAAGGTAGCGATCAAGGCATCACCTTTAGCACTAACTTTGATGGATAACTGAGACATAACTCAATAATTACTTTCTTAATACATCTATCACATATAGGGTATTAAATTCAATAGTCAATGGTTAATCGACTACTAATGTTTCATATATCTAACAAAATCAACTTAAAGTGACACGTTTATACCAATTATAATTACTCGAAAATTTTCTCGACATTGAGAAGAAAATCATATCCAGTGGGTGAGAGGAAGCCCTAAACAAATACTAGAAACTGTTAGCCAATAAGGGTCATAACCTGATGAAATATCGTATGAAACTCATACAAGCAAATTAATCAAGTCAGAGGCTTAGGCCACCTCTGGACACCAACCAATCTCTCTCTCTCGTTGCCGAATCCAGAGATGACAACGCGAGATCAAATGATCTCCATGTGGAATTAAACGACGATGAACATGACAGGAAAGAATTGTTCTGCAATGTTTGTCGCTGGAATAATTGAAATGTTGACATGTCATGCAAACGCGAGCTGAACATGTTTTTTCGAGAATCCCTTTCTCAAGGAATTGCCACTCTTCTTCTTGATCGATGATTTGATCGGTGTAAGCTTCTTCGGAGCGAGTCGTAGACATTGTCCAATACCAATAGGTTGCGCTACGGCAGATACCCATTCCTCAGCCTTAAAAACAGCATACGGGGAAGCAGATGGAGTCATTTACCTTTAGCAGTACACATGTACTAGCAAAGAAAAATAGGTATTGTCAAGTCATCTATTTCAAAACATCTAGAAAATGTATTCTCCAATACCTGGAATTAAGCAGTCGAAACGTAGGGACTCGACACTTTTGGTTAAGAGATAAAGTGTAATTAAAAAATTTAAACGGATAAGTCCAGTCAAGAAAAAACAATAAAAAAGCCCTCATCTCATGAGGGCAAATATTATCGGCTGCAAGATCCCCGTCACCCAGCTCTCAAAAATAATAATCAAATCAATCAGATTAGGCAACATTAAAGCACCATATCTTTCACCTCAGGCTTAAGCGAACACCATCTGTAGGGGGGGGGTTGATTTATCAATGAAATAGGGTTAGAAATAGTATCCCCATCACCCAGGCCCGTAGGACACCATACCTAGGGTCTTTTTTATTGGAAAAGCTTTAATAGAGCGATTTGATTATTATTAAGGTCATAGGAACTGTGGAAAACTTTTGTTGTTTGACTGAATTTGTCTTCAAGAAAAGCAGTCCATACCAAGATATTAAGAAAAGGTAGCTTATAAAGGTTTAAAAACGATTAATTGAAAAATCCCTCTCAATTGAGTAAAAAGGTTCTAAATCTCCTAACGGATCGGAGAAAGACAAGTGCATTAATGAAAATGGAATCTATCGAATAAATACAGTTGAAATCCACACCACATGATTGATCTCAAAAGGAATAGCAAAAAAATACCAATTGAAGCAACAGGTCTTCGAAGCCGTAAGTCTTCTCTCTATGAGCCAAATCAAAAAGAAGATTTCAAAATCAGCAGAGGTCGGTTCTCAAATTTCCTTACTTGTCAGAGGTGTTTTTATCTTGATCGGGTAAGAGGTCTCGATCCTCCAGGGACACCAGGTTGGACTCTCAATGAAACCACTGACCTACTACTCAAAAAAGAATTTGACTATTGCAGACAGAAACAGATTCCACACAGAATATTTGCATCTAATGGACTATCTCATGTTGTTCCATTTGATCATCCTGAAATAGATAACTGGAGAAACTCTCTTAATCGAGGATTAATGCATCGTTACAAGGATACAGGAATAATTTTAACTGGAGGTGTAGACGATATTTGGCAAGACACTATTACAGGGCAACTAATAATTGTGGATTACAAATCTCAAGCTAAAAACGGACGAGTTGATAAGAAAGATTATTTAGATGATCCATTTCACGAGGCCTATAAAATTCAAATGGATTTTTATGCTTACTTGCTCTCGGGAATGGGTTTTAGTGTTCATCCAACATCTTATTTTCTTGTTTGCAATGCAAAAAGGGATGAAGATGAATTTAATAAAACCATACGTTTTGATGAATATCTTGTTCCCTACAAATGGAGCAATGATTGGATAGAGAGTCGTCTAGATGAAATGGTAGCACTAATGAATCAGATAGAGATTCCAGAATCAAATCATTCCTGCAAGAACTGCGCCTACGCAGATCAATATTCGAAAATAATATTTTCAGGAAATACAAGTCATAAAGAACTTACTCAAGGAACTTTGCCATTATTCTAAGAGCGTTAATAATTTAAAAATGATAATCACAGTAAAGCATCTAGAGGATTAATGCTATGTGTGGAAGATACCAGCTAATAAACGATTTTATAAATCTTCCTGATCTTTTAAAAAAAGATATGCCAAGAGGATTGAGTCAAAAATATGAACCACAAGTATTAATCAAGCCAGGGTCTCCAATTCTTGTTCTAAAAAATGAAGGCAAGACACAAACATCAATAATGCTTTGGGGATTTATTTCCGAGTGGAGTAAAGACCCATTCGATGACACAAGACCAAAACCATTTAATGCTAGAGCAGAAAGTGTCGAAGAAAAGAAACTTTTTCGAGCAAGTTGGAGGCATAAAAGATGTTTGATACCAGCAAGCGGATTTTTAGAAAAAGGTCACCTAATAAGTAGAAAAGATTCTCAAACTTTTTGGTTAGGTGGACTTTGGAATAGATGGATGTCTCAAGAAGGAAGTGAACTAGAGAGTTGTTGTGTTCTAACAACCGAACCAAATGATTTAGTAAAACAATTTCATAACCGTATGCCAGTAATTATTCCAAATGGACTTGAAGAAGAATGGATAGCTACAGTTAAAAACGCTCAAGACCTGAAAGCATTAAAACCACTAATGAGTAAATGGGACCCAGCAGAATGGGCAGCCGAGCCAATAAACAAGCCTAATGCCAACCAATTATCATTCCTATGAAACCATGACAAAAAGATAGGGCTTATTTAAGCCCTAGAGACAGTTATAAAAATCACTAAATCAGTGATCGTGATGCACTTCAGCAGAACTAGGCATTTCATGAGCAGAAGACAATTTCTTCAATGATTGAGATCCACAGATAGCAGACAGCGCGATCACAACCAAGGATGCAGTGCTTAACAATTGAAGAACTATCGGGAGATGTGAATTGATTCGTTCTCTAAAGGTAGTCATTTGGGAAGTTAATTAACACTCCATATAAACAAAAAGAATAAGCACCGTCCATAGCATGACTATTCTGAATTAAATAGCTAAAAGCAAAAAAATAAGCATAAATAAATTAAGTCCTACTGTTAGAAGTGATGTACCTTGTTTAAATTCTTTAACCAAAACTAGGGGCTTAATCTATCGCTGATTTCTAATTATGACCTAAATATTTAAAAGTCTCATAAAATACATAATGAAAATTAGATTTTGAAAGAAAACACATGAATAAATAAAGGTACAATTAATCCACGTATCAACTCAAAACTCCTCATGGCTGAAAAATTAATAAAGGCTAAAACCACTCGACGTCGGATATCTGCTTAAAATTACTCAAGTAAAATGGACGAAAATAGAATGGATCTTCCTTCTCTAGACAAACTTAAAGAATTAGAAAAAAGCGCAAGAGTGGAAGGGAGTGGAATTGAATTTGACTCTCTATTAGGACTATGGAAATTTAATACAGTTTGGAAGCAGGGATCAAATACAGAAGACTCGATTTCAAGCACTTTGCTACAGGTTCTTTCAGCGAGCCTAGAGTTGAGGAAGGATAAACAGGGTCCAGAAGAAGATAAATTTATTATCGCCAACGCAATTAAATTTGGATTACTAACTCTGAGATTTAGTGGGTACGCAAATTTAGAAAGGAAGCAGCCATTATTACCCTTTTCTTTTGATTGCATTCAAATAAAAATGGCTTCATTGACTATTTTAAAGAGATCTCTACCGACACCGGATCAAAAGAAGAGACCATTTTTCGCATTAATAGCTATCGATCCAAAAGGTAAATGGTTGTCAGCAAGAGGGAAGGGCGGAGGACTTGCTCTATGGGTACAAGACAAATAAATAAATAAATAACATATTATCCAAGGGTATTGGAAATTTCTTTTTAAAATATTTATTCAATTAGGTAAGATTCCTATCCAGATATTAGTAATTTGAAAAATGTCAGTAAAACGTAAGGTCACTAAGCTATAACTTTATTTTTGAGTGAAATCCTGTCAATAGAATTTGGATGCTCACGAACAAATTTGTTAAACTCAATTGCTAGCTGTCTAGCTTCAAAAGCATCGATAGCATAAAAACCCAACTCATGTCTGTTATTAGCTGCATCTCGATAGCTTACTGCATATCTTTTACAGGAGGTAATTGGTCTTGAGGGCATTTTTTCTAAATTCAATGCAACAATCTTAGAAATAAGTAAATAGTACTGAAAGAAATCTACCGAACAATTGTTGCATAGGTAACCGAATCAAAATCAGTTAAAGATTTTGATTTATGAGATCTCAATGAATACCCGTATAAAATTGTAAGTACAAGAAAATGTAACCTAAACTACTTTTTTATAGACTTTAAATTTATTTTAAAAGAATTAAAAATGACGAAGTCGCTAAATAGTAAATTATTAGAAAAACTAATTAGATAAATAATTTTTCTTAAATAGATTTGGTATTTCTTTTTACATACAATCAGTGAGTAAATAGGTACCTTTATAAAAATTATTTTAATTAAATTGAAATTATGACTTTAGATACTTACAAAGCGATTGTAAAAGCATCAGAGCAAGGGAATTTATGGGGACTTAAGCGTACTGATTACTAGCTATGTTTAAATTCACCAAATTAAAGTTTATTCAGCTGCTTATATTGTGGAATCTTCCGATTCTAATTCTGTTTATCGGAATAATATCAATTCCAATAGAGATATCTAATTCAACTTCAATTTTGTAAAAAAGAAATATCACTACTTAAAAAGCAAGAAGTTATTTTGCAATTATAGAAAACTTAATTAATAAAGGTAATCATGAAAATTTAAATAGGTGCAGCTATTAATAAACCTGACTGGTTGAGAAGAATCAAAATCAGGAATATGTGTCTGGTTATGCCTTAAGTAGGGGCAAGCATTCTTATTAAGCAGCTTTAAACTGGACATTGCTGTTGTCAGTCCAAGTCCAAGCAGACTTCTCCATTGTAGATAGATCAACTCTGTGGCTCGCCATCCAGTCACCATTTGCTTCAACAAATTTCTCAATGTTTCCCTCTGGGTGCTGATGGATAACAATGATTTTTTGAGGGTCATAATCACTGCAGCCTCTGTACAAAGGCTGAATATTAAACTCTCTATGCCTTCTGGTCGCTTCTTTGCTGTCGAAAATTGCAGCCCACTCATCAAAGGTGCTTTCAACCTTAAAAGTAAAAACTGAGGTGACAGTAGTAGACATCGATGATTTTTAATATGAGTAAACAATACCCAAACAAAACAAAACTGACTAATAGTTGTGGTAAAAACTAGATATAAAAGCAAAAGTTCTGCTAGAAATAGCTAATGCAGATACCAAGGAAAATCCTCAAAAGAAACATCAACTTGATTGTTGTTCTAATCGTTGCAATTGTTGGGTTCATCAAAGTAAAACACCCATTTAGCTATTTAGTTGGAGTCCCTGTAGCTAGCTGGGTCGTTTATCTTTTATGCAACGCAATGTGCACAGATATTCTTTTTGGAGAAACATTTGGCTGTTCAGAAAAAAGTATATACAAGGAGAAATAAGCTAGCTTACAAATTTAAAATTCTCAACCAGAGAATAAACCTTTATATCCAGATCATTGGTAGTACTTACAAAGATAAAACTACGTTAAAATAAAAAATCAATCAATAAAACTACTATTAAATTCATAGCAAGACTAATGTTATTTGCTTTACTCAGTTGGAAATAATCCTTCTTTTATCTGAATTAATACCATGTCTTTTAATAGGCTATTTACTCGGGCGATTTAAAGAAAATTTATCTCTAACGATTTCTCGTCCACTAATTAGCTATGGAATTCCTATCAGCTTGATGGGGATATTACTTAAGTCTGGACTAGAATTGCCCTTAATAGAATCTGCTGCATTAGCATTGGTAGCTATTGGCTTTTTAATGACTATATTAAATCGCCTTCCTAGTGTAAATAACCTTATACAAAACAGAACGCTTCAATTAGGGAGCGCATTTGGAAATACAGGGTATTTTGGAATACCAGTTTCACTAGCACTGCTTCCCGATCATGCTTTGATTTACAGCATTGGATTTGACCTCGGTGCGACATTAGTGATTTGGAGTCTCGGACCAATACTGTTAACAGATCCTTCAAAAGTTTTAAGTTCTAATAGATATTGGAAGAATTTCATAAAAGGAATATTTAGCAGTCCTGCTGTTAAAGGATTAATTGGGGCATTAATTATTCATTCATCTCCATGGGATGAACAAATAACAGACTTACTATGGATTCCATCAAGAGTTGTAATTGTTCTAGCACTGGTAATCGTTGGAATGCGTCTAAGTTGGCTAAGGAAAGCCAATCTTTCAAGAATAAAAAACCAAATAACATCCATAAAAAATGCATTAATCATGAAGCTGATTGGATTGCCAGTCATTATGTTGATCATTTCCACAGCAATAAGATTACCCAGTGTCATGCGAGAGGCCTTAGTACTGCAAGCAGCTGCGCCAACAGCAATATCTATCTTATTAATCTCCCAAGCAGCCTCAAGAGATGAACAGGAAGTAACCTCTCTTGTTGTTTTTAGTACGATCACCGCACTCATATCAATCCCAGCTTGGTTGTTGATTTTAAGATTGTAAAAAGTTAACAACTATCGCCTTTTAACTCAGTCGGTCTAAGTTGTAAGAAATACATTTTTTTTAATGACCTCAGCTACAGCAACAAAGGCAACAACAAAAAGAACAGCGGCAGTAAAATCATCAGCAGTAAAGTCTCAATCAATTTATTCATCAACTCAATCTAGATTTGCCAGTTCAAAGTTAATACAAAACCTAGGTTCATCTAATAATGGGGTTCAATTCGATTTTTCCAGTGACTTAAGAACTGCATTTGGAAGGGACTAAAAGAACATGGACCTCTTAAAAACACTTTTTACAGTCGTCATATGTCTTGGTATTGGATGGGCAATCTCTAAAGGGATCATGTTTGGTTTAACTCATATTTAAAGTGCCTGATGAAGGTATTCCACCAATGACGAACTAGAAGTGATAGACACTTCATGGATGTAAGTCAAAGTCGCATAAGAAAAAAAGAACAAACAACACCAACTGAAAAATATATTTCAAAGATGCTTAACGTAATAGCAGACCATTACTGAGGAAATTAATGTCTAATGATTGGGAACCAAAAGAAGAACACCAAGCTATTATTGCAAGCAGTCTAGAATTTATATTTGATGAATTAGCTGAGTTACAAGAGGCTTTACACTGTCCAAATTCATTTATTGTTGAAATAGCCAATAAAGTAATATCTGAATATAAAACAAATCAAATCACCATTAGAAGAGATGAAGAATAAATGGAATTTCTACAATCACATGACTTAAACCAATGGGGTCTTTGGACTCCACTTATTGGAGGTATTCTTCTTTACGTTGGTTTAAATATTAGAATCACTGAAGTTGATCCTAATGAGTAATAAAAACATGACAAATGAACTTGACTATAGAAAAACGTTAAATTCATGAAAAATTGTAGTTGGGGATGAAGCAAGGAACTATTGAACTAATTCTTTTTGGACTAATTTTCTTGAGTCTTCAATTTTGGTGGATAAGGATGACCATTAAAAATGGTCGAACTGGAGAAGTAGATAAATGGGGGCAAAAAACAAGTTCCAAAAAACTAAATGAATTAGAGAAAGCCAAGCAAGATTTAGAAAAACTTTTTCGATCTTAATTTTCAAGATCAATAACAACTTTTCAATTAATGAACTATCAAATTCTGCTCGAAAGCTATGCGACTGGTGAAGCTATTAGTAAAGACGAGTTATCATTGCTGGAATTAGAACTTGATTCTCAACTGGAATCTATTAAATTTTCTCGCACTCAAGATTGCACTGAAAAAGCTCCTAAACACATTTGCGTAGGTGCTCAAGTATGTGAAGGTAGTAGTTGGATCACATGCTTGGCCTCAATATTAGATAAGTCTAATCCACTCTCTTTAGGTAAGAAATCAAGAGGAGCAAAAGTCATTGATGCACTTCTATATAACAATTATTTAATGAATTAAACTAAGAGCAGCAATTTTCAATCCATTTTTATCACTCAAATTATAATCAAAAGAATCCAATGAACAATGATGAAAGTCGTGAAGAGAGAAAAAAACGTTTTAAAAGCCTTTCAAGTGAAGAAAGAAAAAAATTGATTAGGAAGAAATTAGAACTACAAGGTTTAACAGAGGGAAGCGGTGTGAGAGAAGAGGATCAATCATCTTATGACAAGGAAGAAATGATAGATTTAATCCTATTAACAAGATGTTTTCAAAAGAATAAATTTCAATAACTCATCCAAGCAAAATTAGTTTTAAGAAGTTAGTTCCTGCAAAATGGAGATATGAATAAACCTAGTAAAAAAAAGAAAATTACCTTTGGAAGGTTTGCAGTACGTACTCTTGCTATTTCTGCAAGTACTCTAGCGCTATTTGATTTTCTAAAAGGAGAATATCAAGCTGGATGGCTTCTAGCACTTGGATGGTTAACAATCGTGATCGGGGAGAACAGGATGTTTAATGGTGAAAAGACAAATGAAGAAACCTAAGAGAACGATCAACTGTTAACTATCAATAAATACATCTATAAAATTCATTCAGTTTTCATTCCCTTATGCCACCATAAAAAAGAAACCAGTATATGAATCTTTCAATATTTAGACATTTTATTTCAACCAATTAGTTCTATGAATGAAACCCAGAAAAATAAAAAATTTAATTTAACTGAAATGAAGTTCAAGTTTAATGATCTATTTACTGGAATTGCTTTGCTATTGTGTGCATTTTTATGTTCGTTTAGCCTTGCACTAATTGCAATAAGATTAGGCCCAATAGCTAAATGGGCTAATTATCAAACTATTTGCGTAGAACAAGAAAGTTTAAAATCCCCAACAGAGTGGGCTGTACGTAAATGTAATGGAAGGTCAAAAGTTTATCAAGTGAAGTGAAAGCAATTCAATTAAAGTTGAGTTAGAAGTTTTCACCATTCAGATATTCACGTTTTTCTGAACAAGCCATAACACAAAATTAATTATTCAGAGCCAAAACAATAGAAATCCTGCCAAAAGTCCAGACATATGACCAAACAGACTAATTCCAGGGAGGAATGACCAAATAATTCCAACGCCTGTAAGTAAAGAAATAGATTTTAGTAATCTTGGATCTTTCTTTAATTCGCAACTGATTGAAAGAAATTTATTCTTTCCATAAATAGTTGTCATTAAAATAAAAGCGTCGATACCAAATAAAACACCACTGAAGCCAATTGCTAGAGACATAGGATTTCCTAAAACTAAAATATCTAGGCACCAAGAAATAAATGCTTGGAGAGGCATTAGCAATGCAACAAAAGCTAGAAAGAAATAGTCACTTTTAAGGCCAAGTGATTTTAGAAAATATCTGGCCACAATAATTCCAGAGACATTTGCCAATAAATGATTTAGGTCACCGTGAAAAAAATGGGACGTAATCATCCTATATGGCTCATAAAACAAACGACCAGACCAATAAGCAATGTAAGTCTTATCAAGTATTCCTAAGAAATCTGTTGCAATGAAGCAAATAGTGCAAGCAAAAAAGGGGACAAAATATTGCCAATCATCTTTTGAAATTTTCTCAATCATTCGAAAAAAGAGTTGCCGTTAATCCAATCGTACTTAGAGAATATGATCAACACAAAAGGGAAAAGGTTAATTCTTTAACTATGTGATTAAGCTAAAATGTTTGATTATCAAGAGCTACATCTATAAATAAGGGTCTAAAGCCTAGGGTATAAGAAAGCTATTTTAGATATAGATGAACATCGAATTAAAAAAGAAACTAAATCTGAATAGTTATGAATGGTGGAGAAACCACCGAAGATTTGTAACCCTTGGATTATTTCTAGCGTTTTTTGCTGGCTATGTCAGAGGTCCTTCAGCGAAAGACTTCAAAGTTAATGATATTTGCGGACGTCTTAGCGCTGATTTGATTACTGGGGAAGAAGCTGCAAGAGAATTAAAATTAGGGAAGCAAAGAATCGATGGACTAGAGGGAGAGAAAGCTAATATCACTAATCACTACTACCATGCCAAGTACTACTGCCAAGGCTACACAAAAGGTAATGTAGGCTTGGGATACTAATTAACATAATTACTAAAATAGCCAGAGAAAAGCATTGCACTTTTCACGCCGCTTTGACGGATCTGGCTTTTGGACTAAGCTTTGATGGCTTTAGAACTTGTTTTTCTTGCACGCCTTGCTGGTCTTCCTGCTACAGCTTTAGATGTTGCCTTTGAAACTGATTTAGCGCTTGAAGTCGCCTTTTTTGCCTGAGCAGAAGCTACTTTCTTAACTGCTGTTTTAACTTTAGAAGTCTTAACTTTTGCTTTAGCAGCACTCTTGGCTGGAGCAGTTTTACTTACTGCCTTCTTAGCAATTGCTTTTTTAGCTACAGGTTTTTTGACAGCTGTCTTTTTAGCAGCAGGTTTTGCTGAAACCTTCTTAGCACTTGTAGTTTTACGAGTACGGTGAGAAAGAATCAAAGCCCACTCATCAGCACTAACATTTGCAGGCTTAGTACCATGGACTTCAGAAACTTTTGCAGCTTTCTCAATATCCTTAATTAAGTTTTTCCAAGAAGCCGCGTAACGTTTATCAGATTGAGATTTAGCACCACTCTCTACAAGAGTTTCAACAACTTGTGATGCTGTTACTTTTTTTCTTCTTCTGTTAAAGATTTCCTTTTGAAGAGTAGCGATCATGGCTTCGCCTTTAGCGCTAACTTTGATACTTAATTGAGACATTGAATTAAGAATTACCTATATACAACATCTAGCACATTGTGGGTATCCAAACCGAACAATCTATTTACATGTAGATGTAAATAGCATTTGCATCTTGCTAATTCCTATAAATAAAGTTGAAAATAAGTCAAAAGATAAAAAAACAAGTCATAGTCTTATTTAAATAAAAGAAAGGAAAGTCTCACTTAAAGCAAAAATGACTATTAAGAAGGCATTAATGCTTTATTCTTTATGAAAAATCGATCAATTATCTTAGCTATCTATTGAAAATGTTCTTTCTAATTTTGCTTTAATTTGCTTTAAGGACGGTTCTGAGACCTTGAGAATTTTTTTATAGAAGCCAAACAGTTTAAGACAGGCCAAGGGAACAAATATTATCAGTAGTAAGGTTTTGGTAGTAATCATATGAATGTTATAAGCCAAATCAATTAGAAGCGTACAAATATTACTTGTTAAAGCAACGTATAAAAACAAACTCTTTCGTAAATTTTAGTTAAGGTCAAGAAGTTCAAGAACGAATTAACCAATTAAATAAAATGAATGACCGGAAGGATCTAAAAGCCCTTATTTACCAAGTCGCAGCAGCAACAGATAGAGGTCAAAGAATGAACGCGATGATTGCTCCTATGTACCAAAATAAATTAGAAGAGATGAAGAAACTGGTTGAGGATCTACAGCCACTGTCAGATGATATAACTCAGAGTTCTATTGAAGGTGAATGGGAGCTTATTTACTCATCAGTTGAGTTATTTAGAAGCTCTCCATTCTTTTTAGCCATTGAAAAGGCCTTAAACGACAAAGCAAAAAGCGATTTATTTTTCAAGCTTCATCTTTTACAAGTAGGATCATTTGGTTTGTCAACAGTAGGCAGAGTAGGTCAATATCTCAATTTTACTAAAGGAGAAATGATCTCTACCTTTGATACTACGATCTTTGGTCTTACAACTATCCCTATCCTTGGATGGTTCAAACTTTTGCCTACCTTTGGGGGGCGCGTCATAACGCTTGCAAACAAGCTTCAGTTAAAAGACAACATACTTTCTATGGAGTTAGAGAAGACTAAGGTGTCAGAGGTTGATGGTCTGGGAAAAATTCCCTTTATAGATAGCATTCTCATGGAAAGGTGGTATCCAGTTAAGACCGTATGGAAACTTCTACCATGGAATAAAGAAAATCCAAATTGTGAGATTAGCGTGATCTATGTGGACAAGGATTTAAGAATCATCCGAGATATGCACGGAGGATTGTTTGTTTACATACGTCCATCAATACCACTTCTTAAACAAACAACAATTTAGTCAATATTTTTTTTAATATTCAATTGTTTGAAGCAGTCACTAAGAAATTGTTGTAGAAACTCTAAAGAAGAAAAATTCTCTTAATTAAAAAATAAATGAGAAATCCTGAAGTAATAGTTATTGGAAGTGGTATAGGAGGTTTATGTTGCGGCGGACTACTCGCAAAAGCAGGTAAAAAGGTCCTAATACTTGAGGCTCACTCAAAGCCAGGAGGTGCGGCTCATGGCTTTGAGAAAAATGGTTATAAATTTGAATCTGGTCCATCTCTTTGGAGTGGAATAGGTAGTTGGCCTACGACAAATCCTTTAGGTCAGGTCCTTAAAGCTCTTAACCAAAAAGTTGATTTAATTAAATATCAGGATTGGAATGTTCAAATTCCTGAGGGTGATTACACAATTGGAGTTGGAGATAGACGTTTTCTTGATCAGATCAATTCAATTAGCGGAAAAGATGCCATTAAAGAGTGGGAAAATTTTATTCAAGTTATTAAACCTATTGGTGCAGCAGCTAATGCAATTCCATTATTAGCTCTAAATCAAAACAAGGAAACCGTTTTTCAGCTCTTAAAACGTAGTAAAACACTTCTCACGCACTTGAAATCTTTTAAATATCTTGGAGGTAGTTTTGGAAATTTAGTTGATGACCATCTTAAAGATCCATTTCTTAGAAATTGGGTTGAATTACTTTGTTTTCTAATAAGTGGTTTATCTAAAGACGAAACAAATGCAGCCGCTATGGCAACACTTTTTGATGATTGGTTTAAACCCGATGCCTACTTGGAATATCCAAAGGGAGGGAGTGAATCAATCGTTAAGGCACTATTGGATGGGATTTACTCATTTGGAGGGGATCTTCAACTAAATTCAAAAGTTAGTCAGATAATAATAAAAAGGAATAAAGCAATCGGAATTGAATTGAAAAATGGTGAGAAAATATTTGCAGATCATATAGTTAGCAATGCAGATATTTGGAATACTGTTGAGTTAATACCAAAGGAGATATCCCAACAGTGGAGAGAGAAAAGGTCAAGGACTCCAAAATGCAAGTCATTTCTTCATCTACATCTTGGGTTTAATGCAGAAGGACTGGAAGATATTCCACTTCATTCAATATGGGTTAATGATTGGTCTAAGGGTATTACAGCCGAGAGAAATGTTGTAGTTCTCTCTATTCCATCGGCATTAGATCCAACAATGTCTCCACCAAATAAGCACATACTTCATGGGTATACACCTGCGAATGAACCGTGGGAAAGATGGGAGGGGCTTAAAATTGGTTCAAAAGAATATGAACGTACAAAAGAAGAGAGGTGCTCAGTCTTCTGGGAACCAATAAAAAAATTCGTGCCTGATATAGAAGAAAGAATCGAAGTAAAAATGCTAGGAACACCACTTACACATCAACGGTTTTTAAATACAAAAAATGGAAGTTATGGGCCAGCCTTATCAGCTGCAGAAGGGCTTTTCCCAGGAAATAAAACTCCAATTAAAAATCTATTGTTGTGTGGCTCAAGTACATTCCCAGGGATCGGGATACCACCTGTAGCAGCAAGTGGTGCCATGGCCGCCAATACAATTCTTGGATCCAAATTTCAAAGAGATCTAATTGAAGAGCTAGGCATATAAAAAACGCCTATGGTTGCCAGATAACGTGAAAATACAAATCAAATGACCAACTCACTCAATAAAGCTTTTACAGGAGTAATTGCTCTTGCTCTGATTGTGCTAGCTGTTGGTCGTATCCCATTTTCCAGAGAGAAAGAACTTTCAAATTTATGCAGGGAATACTACACAATGTACCTTAATCAGAATGACTATTCATTAAAGGAAAAGAACGAGAAGATCAAAGTGATTGCTAATAAAACAGGACTTAAAGCTGAGACAAACAATGTTGGTAATTTTTGTAATTCGTTCTATTTCAACCAAAGATAGATTATAAATAAACAAATTAAAAGAGTTGATCTGAAAAATTTATTCAATTTCTAATAGGTACAAAAACATCAGTAATTGTATCGATAGATTTAGGATCAATTTAGTAGTTAAATAGTGTTACTAGCGAGGAAAATCATGAAGAAAGAAACTTCATCAAATATCCTTGAAAAAATTGATATTGCTAAAGTAAGAATCAAGGAATTAGAAACAATGATTAATCTTTGGGAAGGCGGCAAAGTAGCCAGCTTTTGGGATACTGAATGCTCCATAAATCCATCCTCTCCGAGTTGCCTTCTCTTTAATGATTGACCATCACTGGAAAATCTCTAAGCCAACTTAAAGGAATAATTAAATAACAGAAACTCCTCAATTAGCCTTTGAAGGTCAGCAAAAGGCATCCAAGGGCCTTAAAAATCTATGACTGCACTTCAGAGAGATATTTCTTTATCTGGTGAAATCTGCATTTTCGAACTCATGATTCATAAAAAAATTTTATAAAGTTACAAAAAATCGTTGATAAAAATGCCTGAGCTAGAAAAAGTCGTTTCATCCAATGACTTTGATGATTGGTTTTCATTGAACGACACTATCATGGGTGGCTCGAGCAAGGCAGTTTGTAGAGCCTCCTCAAAAGGACTCTCCCTAGAAGGTGTTGTAGTTGAGGAAAAAGGAGGTTTTGTTAGTTGCAAATCTCCAATATTTTCACCTCTTCTAAATTTATCGAGTTATCAAGGTTTTGAATTAAAAATTGAAGGTAAAGGTCGAACTTTAAAATTTGGAGTTTCCTGTAAGTACGGAATTTTAGGCTTAAAAGAATTTTTCTTAAATAAGTCACCTGGTGGGCTCAGATGGGTAGCAGAAATAGATACAAAAAGATTTGGTACAACTACTATCAAAGTTCCTTTTGAGAGTCTTGAACCAACTGTTCTTGCAAAAAAAATCTCGTTACCAATTAAATTCAAATCAGACTCTATAAGCCAATTTCAATTACTACATTCTAAATTCGGCAGACCAGGAGAACTTAACCCAGGCTTCAAGCCTGGAAAGATAAATTTTCTATTGCAATCAATTAGTGTTTATTAGCATTATCAGGAAACATACAAACTTAGATATTTTTTTGTTAGATAATACTGGACAATTTACCTAATAAAAATATTTCTCAAGAAAAGGAACAGTAAAACAAATTAAAGCTATGAAAAAATATTTTATTGTTTATAATCTGATTAATTATATAACTGCCCTTTCAGGAGGGTGGAAAACATAAATATACAACCACAATAATATGAAAAATAAAGACTTACCGTCGATATGTGGATATGAATTTGCAATTAACGAATTAGTAAATAGGGATAGAGATAGTAGACAATTCAATGAAAATATAAATTTCGAGAAAGTCAATTCAGGATTTGCCTGTGCCCTCCATATGCATCAACCAACAATCCCAGCAGGTGAGAATGGAGAGCTCATTTCACATTTGCAATATATGTTTGAACACACTTCAGAAGGAGATAATCACAATGCCGAACCATTTGCTCAATGCTATAAACGTCTAGCTGAAATCATTCCAAGCCTGATAAAAGATGGACATGATCCGAAAATAATGCTTGATTATTCCGGAAATCTTCTATGGGGATTTGAACAGATGGGTCGCGAGGATATTCTATCCTCGTTAAAACTACTGACCTGTGATGAGACAGTATATCCACATGTTGAATGGCTAGGAACCTTTTGGAGTCATGCTGTAGCCTCTTCAACACCACCCTCTGACTTTAAATTACAGATAACAGCTTGGCAACATCACTTTTCAGCATTATTCGGAGAAGAAGCATTACGTCGAGTAAATGGATTTTCTCTTCCTGAGATGCATCTTCCAAACCATCCTGATGTTCTTTTTCAATTAATAAAAGCTCTTAAAGAATGTGGGTATCGATGGGTAATGGTTCAAGAACACAGTGTTCAGAATATAGATGGCTCAAGTCTCAGAGACGATCAAAAATATATTCCCAACAGGCTCAAAGCTCAAGCAAGTAATGGAGATACGATCTCTATACTTTCACTAATAAAAACTCAAGGGTCAGATACAAAGCTTGTTGGTCAAATGCAACCTTATTACGAGGCACTAGGGCTATGTAAACAAAATTTAGGTCAACATATTATTCCGAAGCTGGTTTCCCAAATTGCTGATGGAGAAAATGGCGGAGTGATGATGAACGAATTTCCTCAAGCTTTTATTCAGACGTATAAAAGAATTGGCCCAAAAACAAATATAAGTCCCACAATTGCTATGAACGGATCCGAATACCTCAACTTCCTAGAGACTTCTAATGTAGATGAAGATACTTATCCAGTGATACAAGCAATCGATCAACACAAAATATGGGGGAAAATATCCGGACCAATAACACCAACAAAAGTTAAAAAAGCAATTGAAGTATTAAAAGAGGAAGATCAATCTTTTTCTTTGAATGGAGCTAGCTGGACTAACGACTTAAGTTGGGAAGATGGATACAATAACGTTTTAAAACCAATTTCAAAACTTAGTTCATATTTTCACGAAACATTTGACCATTTAGTAGCTCAAAATCCATCGCTAACAAAAACGCATAGTTATCAAAAAGCGCTCCTTTACCTTTTGCTATTAGAAACTAGCTGCTTCCGTTACTGGGGACAGGGGAAATGGACTGATTACGCTAAAACGATCTTCGAAAAAGGCGAAGAGGTACTTAGCAACATAGAAATTTCATCTAACTAAAGTTGACTTATTTTGTAAAGGCATCAATCAAAAAATAGAAATAACTAGCATAAAATAAATTTTTGCGTTAAGTTCACCGACCAAGGCTTTAATGAAATGACTAGTACAAGTTTTGATAAAAATGGACTTGATAAAGCAGGTATTCATTGGATGCAATATTTTTCAATGACATCAATGTCATTGCTTATATTTCTTATCGCCTTAGACAAAGCTGTTCCAAGTTTTCATCAATTTGTCTTACATTCAATGGCCAAAGCAGGAATTATTTGCAATGGGATGGCTGGATAAAGCAGTTTGACAAATCTACTAATCTTGCCAAAGCTTATATATAACAAGAACGAATTTTTAAATAATGAAAGACAAATTCAATCCAGATAACGATGGTTTTGATCCATCAGAGGAATACTTCAAAAAGAAAGGTGATAAATATGAAAATGAAACTGAAGAATATTTCCCAGAAGAGACTTCTAAGCCCCCCCACTATTAGATTAACAAAGGAAGGACTGAACTTAATTTAAAATTAACTAATTATTTATTGCCTATATGGAATGAACGTACCTTCTGGATAAAGTCTTGAGATTGCATTGAAACGCTTTGAGATATGACGTTCTTTATCAATGTTAACTTTACGATTAAGTACTAAAACGTTATGAACCATCCATAGAAAAAAGCCAACAAGCCAATACCAAGATATGGGATGAGCCAAAATTTTTAAATATTATCTAATTTAGGATGGCAATTTTGACAATTTTTTTCATAAGTATTTAAACCTTTTGTTATTACCCCAACATAAAATTAGATTTTCAGAAAAGATTATTCAAGACTTTTACTCTTTTCACTTCATAAATAACATTGTTGGATTAGCTAGAGGTATTAGCCCCATTTATTAAACATGGAAATATTTAGAGCAAATGAAGCGACACTCATAGCTAGTGAACTTATCCCAACTAGATTATTCATAGACTTTTCTACCAAAATTGTTCACAAGATAAATAAGTGTATTTAGGCCTCGTATTGAGATCCTAAAAACTGATTGAACCATTGCAATAGCTGTAAGATTCTCTAGTGTTGTTTTTTGAAGAAATTTAAAAATATGAGCTTTTCAAATGTCTTTCCATGCATATTGTTTGGCAATCGTTCTCTTCTGCACTGCTAGATATAGAGCAGTATGTAACACACTCAAGATAATCTTCAATTGGATCAACTTGTGCTTGGGACATTTTTTTAGCATCAATCGTATTCATAAATGTCTCCTACAATTATGGCTAATATATCCTTTCTTTATATTTTTTTCTATCGGTATTACTTACTAACTTATAAGCATAAGAAATACTGATGCATGAATCAAAATTCAAATAACTTTTTTGCTACTTTCTCAACTTTATTCTTATTCCTATTCTTTCTCTAATAGATTTTATCGGAATCATATCTTTCATTTGATCATCAATTTGCTTTCTAATTAAATTTCTAAATAACTGGGAAAGCAAAACCAGAGTCAAAAGTGATAAGACAAGGGTCACTAAAGCGATTAATGAATAAGAATCCATTTAAAATTCTCTATATATTGCCCATTCATCACCAACAGAACTGACCTCAGAAAGCAAAGCAACAGCTATGTCGGATTGATCAGAGCGTTTAACAATTATCTCTTTACCACCGATATATGGATCATTGAACTCGGATTTTGAACGGCAAGCCTCTAACTGTTCAGAGGGTGTCAAAACTTCAAGGATTTTAATCCATATCTCATCATCTGAAGCGAAAGGAGGAACAGCAAACTTACTCGGGCCATTTCCTTTGTTTTTATCCATATTATTTAATTCTCAGAATTAATCTCTTTGACTTCATTAATTAATCGCTCTTTTCGTTCAAGCGTAATAAATCCAAGAGATTCACACTCATTAATGTCTTGAATTGGATCAGATAGTCCATCGTGTTTCTCTAGCCATCCCTCAGTGCATCCTTTACACGCTAATTCATTTAATTCACTAGCCAATGACCTTGCTTTCAAGTTATCCATCAATAAAAATTTAAATACTTCTTTCTCTCTACTTTACAGTCATTCAATAACTCAAGGAAAAATCAATACGCTTTATTCAACAAAATTGCAAAGTTAAAAATTTTAACCTGTTAATAGATAAGTGGCATCAAAGAAAATAAGAAGCAAAAAGTCAAGAAAGGAGCTTATGCAGCTTCCTTTTTGAATTCCCTATAAATAGAAATATCGATAGGTCTATTCACATCGGATTGAAAATCAACAATGTCTTGATAAATCTCATTAGGTAAAGGATCCATTTCGCATCTTGAATAACATTTGTTGTTGTCAATCTTTTTCAGTAAAAACCTGTTGCTTAGGCGCTTAAAGATAAACAATGTCACAATGCAACTTTTATTAGTTATATCGTTAGAAGCTGCAAATGCAATACGCAAAACTACTAGCCTTCTAGATTAATTGAGTGAGTAGTTATTACTATTATTTTTTTTTTGTAGTAATTGCCACTTCAGACCGTTTTGTAAAAAGAGCAATATTCAAATAGAAGATTAAACAAAAATGACTTTATCTCCAAATGAGATGACTCCTTACATAAGAAAAATTCAACAAAAGTTTGATGAAGCTCAAACCTTTTTAGAGAAAAATGGTTTTCACCAAGCTACAAAAGGTCTTTTACAAGATATCCAAGATGCTAACGGCATAGATAAAAAAACAAAATAATTTACTCCCCTTACGATGTAATCGAAGATAACAAAGCTTTAAAAAGTTTAGTCAAATGGTAGACATATATATCCTCTACTATTCACTTACTGATCCATGGCAACAGAAATAATTGTTTTAGACTTTAAGCTTAGCGTACTTTTTCAGAGTATTGCACTCATATGAATGTCCCAAAGCAGCAGGCGATGTTTAAAGAGATGGGTGTCAGAACTTTTTATATCGGTGAATCTATGGGAGACCCTAAAAGAGCAACTGTTATGTTTGAAGGACCAGAGAATGTTTATATAATATTTTCACCAGTCCTGAAACAAAGCCTATTGTTGAAGCCTCTGGTCATATCTATGAAGGAACAAAAATTACAAGATGAATAAACAATTGCCCAAACTGCTAATTTTCCCGTGTTGAAGGTTCTTATAAAATCGTATCTGGAATCATAGGTATTGAATGTTTTTTGCCGTCTGGGCTTACATAGATATTCTCTTTCCCATATTCTGTGTCAACGATTTCTTCAAAATGAGTCCCCTCAGGGAGATGTAAAAAATATTTTTGTGCTCTGTTCATTTTATTAATACGGCTATTTAAAAATAACTAAGATATTTACCAACGACAACAAATTAACGGTTTTATGAAAGTTTTGGTAGCTAACTATTTAATTTTTCTAAAGCAGTTAATAATTTTCCCACTCTAGTTCCATTAACTCCAAGATCTCCACCACCATATCTTGATGCCGATTTAATTTGAATCTTCTTACCGATTTTTAAAATCTCCAAGTCATCTGGAAATCTGAAAATTAAACTACGACAAACCGCTTTCCAATAATTTTCATTACTCTCTAAAACATTGGTTCTAGGAATATTCTGAGCAATCGTTACAAGTTGATCAAATGTCTTTTCAACATCCTTAAATTCTTTCTGAAAGAAAACGCAATTCAGAGGGTTAAGACAGGGACTAAGACCTGATTTAGACTCTGTCATATTGTCTATGAGTTCACATATTGATCATCGTAAAAAGTTTATCGTCTTTTTGGTCTTGTTTTTCATAAATTTATTACTCAGTGATGTCTAGTTCTCTCTACCTAAAATACCCACGCAAAAAAGATTCTTCGATTAAGTTAATATCTATCGATTTTTAAGAATGAAACGTTTAGATAAAACAGGAATGATGCTTATTGTATTCAGTGTGGCATCGACACTTCCTTATCAGTTTCATTATCTTTCTTCTATGAGTTAAATCAAGTTAATCTCTCTCTCTATAAATAGTACTAATCAAAGGCCTTTTGATTAAAGGCGGCTTAGTTCCATATCCAATCCATATAAAACCAACAATTTCCTCTTCACTTGGATTTATCTCTGCGATTTGATAGGTATTAGGCTCAGTAGTAATCTTTCCTGTTGACCACTTGCAACCAACATCATCAGCTACTAGTGAAAGCGACAGGTTTTGAATCGCGCAGGCACAAGCAGCATAATCTTCGAGTTTTTGAACTTGATTATCCGTACATACTTGAGTAGCAATAAGCAAATGGGAAGGGTTTAAAAATTTGTCTCTTATCTTTTTTAAATTAGAATCATCTATTGGCGTTTCACCAAACTTTAGAGTCAGCTGTAGTTGATATAAAAGTTCCCGTTTTTTTCATCCCAATTTTGGTAAAGCGCCATGGAAAAGTCCTTCTATGACAAGGCGCTTGATTAGCTGCAACTATCGACTTTTCAATTACTGCTCTTGGTACACTTTTGTTTGAAAAGATATGAATTGTCCTTCGTTTTTTAATTGCTTGAGCTATTTCCATGATTTTTTTTAGTAGAAATTAACTAAGGTGTACGCCATAACGAGATTTCCGTGGCAATCTGACTAGAGAAATGAAAAAATAAAAAAAGCTTAAGTACCCCTACTTGAATCTTAGCTCTAAAAAAACTAGGGTTTGTACAAGAATTACTTGTTAAGCAACTTGATCAAGAACTACTTTAGTAGGTTTTGAGAATATGGAGACTACTTGTCCCATGGGTGTCTTAAACACGCGTTCGATAATTTCTCCATCAATCATAATTAATTTCGTATTCAAGGATCCAGCAGGTAAATTTACAGATTTATTTTTTAGAATATGCTTTAGCTCTGGGTACTGATCATTAGGTTTAAGAACATCTTTTAAATCAGGGTGCAGCTCAAATATTGAGTCATCAAAGGCCTTAAACTTTTTCGTTAAAACCATAGTATTAGATAACTGTACGAACGACTTTTAACCTAATAAACTCTTGTCGTAAAGAGTATTTAAACCAAGATAAAACAAAAATTAATAAGACTTGAAAAAAGATTTAATGGAAAAATTCATACTAAGAACCCCACCATTAGCTCAAGAAGAAAACTAGTTATTAGTTTCTCGTAGCATCAATCACTCGCTTAGCATGATGAGAAATAGACGTGATCTCAGTACTCCTATCATTTAATACTGACTGAGTAAAAACAGTGATAGCAGCAATACACGGTGTAATAGGTAAAAAATAAACAAAGCTTACAAAAGTACTGTTAGGCTTAAATAATCGTTGCATTCATTTTTTATAACTTCAGAATATTCTCAACAACATTTAGGTGAGTTGCGTGTACGGGTTACCTAGAATAAAAGCTATTAGTTTGACCTGTAATACCATCTAAAAACTTTGGGTCTTTTCCAGAGCATTGAATAAATAGCTTCAAGTGCCTTTTGAGTTTTAGGAAGCTTGCAGCTAGGCCATGACTGTTGAGTAATCATCATGATTATTTCGGAGTCATTTTTATTTCTACATCGGATACCACCCATAAAACCAGAGCAATAAAACTCAGGCAAAAATACGTACAAGCAAAACTCATCAACAGATGGATATTCGTAGAAAAATAACGACAAAAAAGAGGGGGACAATTAATGCCCCCCTCTTTTTTAAACACCTTCAAATTACTTTTGGTATGTATTACCTCTGTAAGTTAAGGATGCTTGCATCTGCTTTTTAGCATCTGCTTGCCTTGATTTGTAGACGTTACTTCTGTAACTAAGTTCTACAACTTCTTTTGGAGTAGCTTCTTTATGTTGAAGATACTCTTTTCCTCTGTAAGTAAGAACAGTCATTGTTCTTTCCCGTAGTGCCCAAGACCCCGTTCCATGTCTCGAGTCTTACTGCAGCTATGTTTTTAGCTGAACGTGTATTAAAAGTAACAGAAATCTTCCTGAAACGATGTTCCTAGTGATACATAAAACAGTGAATTTTGTAGTATTAACCGAAATAGTTGCATTTCTTACTAGAAAGGAGCCTTGAATCAGGAAGATAAGTTAACTATTTATCCTCCTCTTTTTCTTTCTTAAACTTAAACCAACCTTCCTCCTTGATTCCTCTTTTTACTGAAGTTATTAAAGCACCAAGAAAAAAGATCCTAAAAAGGCAAAAATGATCAGAGTAAATAACTCCAAAAATCCAGATTTAACATAATCTTGAAAAATCGAATCAAATGATTCCATACCACTTCAAGAAGGTAGACCATTTAGTAACCATACAAAGGCCTCATTATTAAGAACCCAATTACTAAACACTAATATCACTATTAGATTAATCAAAAGAAGTACGAACAAACGAAGCTTTGGATCCTCTATCCCCATAGATCTATTGAAATTTTGTCTTTTAAGTAACATCAATTAAATAAGTTAACACTCTAGTATCTATAGAAAATTGAATAGGAGACAAAAGAAAGTGTATGAAGTTATCAGTACTATGAATAATTTTTCAATCCAATTTAAACGGCCTACCACCCTTACTTAAATAATCCATATATTTATCAGACTCTCTGAGGTAATAATTCCTGCTTTGCCCTATATATTGAGCTTCAATTAACAGATCAGTAACTTCAGGCCAAAAAGATTCAGGAACCAACTCGAGAGGGTTGATTGCATAAGGATTCCAATTCAACTCAGTCAAAAATAGAAACCAAATCGACTTGCACCTATTGAAATCAGATAAACAACCTGAATTCATGTTATTCATTTATGAATTGGACTGATTGCGCAGCATTGTCAGCTTTAATTCTTGCCTCATCGATTGTTTCAGCCTTTGCTACGGCTACTCCCATTCGACGACCTTCCGTTGAACTCGGCTTGCCAAACATAAATACATTTGTATTCGACTGGCTTAAGGCTTGCTCAAGTCCCGTATAAGCAACGTCTGTAGTTTCCATGGAAGCCAAAATCACTCTACTTGCAGAAGCTTCATGGCAAACAATTTCTGGGATTGGGATACCTAAAACAGCTCTAAGGTGTAATTCAAACTCATTTAAATTTTGGCTAATCAAAGTTACTAAGCCTGTGTCATGCGGTCTTGGTGATAGCTCTGAAAAAATCACCTCCTCACCCTTAATAAAAAATTCAACTCCAAACAAACCTACTCCACCAAGATTATCGGTAACACGTTTGGCAATCTGTTGAGCCTTCTCTAAGACACTTTCAGTTAATTCAGCTGGTTGCCAACTACATTGATAATCTCCATTTTTTTGCTCATGTCCTATGGGAGCACAAAATAATGTCTTACCATTAGATTGTCTAATAGTTAATAAAGTAATTTCCAAATCAAAATCAATAAATTCTTCTAATATGATTTTATTTGATTTACCTCTTGATTTTTCAATAGCCAAATTCCAAGCCTGTGCTAAATCATTCTTATTATTAACTAAGCTTTGCCCTTTACCCGAAGAACTCATGACTGGCTTAATTAATAAAGGATACCCAATCGTCTCTGCATGCAAATCAAGCTCAGATTGATTAACCGCATAACTGAATTTTGCAGTTCTTATATTTAATTCGTTAGAAGCCAAATCTCTAATTTTATCTCTATTCATTGTTATTGCAGTAGCTCTTGAGTTGGGTATTACTGTTATCTTTTGTTCGATTTCCTTTAGTACATCAACTGCAAGAGCTTCAATTTCAGGAATAATAATATCAGGATTACATTTATATATCACTTCTTTTAATTCACTACCGTTATTCATATTAAATACATTGAATTGATCAGCTATTTGCATTGCTGGAGCATCACTATACCTATCACATGCAATAACATAACAACCTAATCTTTTTGCTGCTATTGCTACCTCTTTCCCCAATTCTCCACTACCTAAAAGCATTATTTTCTTTGGAAAAACATTCATAATTATGTATAGGTCAAAAAAAATATATAAATATAATATCTCTAAAACAGAATCAATTATTAGAAAAAGAAGTAGAAATTAACAAGCCCTGGTAATTGAAGATGAGAAAAAATCCGATATAGACAATTAACAGAGACACTGACGTGGCGGGGGAGGGTTTTCTCAGTTCATCAGTGTACTTGAGACTTATGGAGAACTCAATTGATCAATCGCCGGTTAATTTTTAATTAGTAAGATAGAGGAATGGCATTTTAACCACCTCAAATAATATTTTGATTACTACTTCTGAGTATTCCAATGGTGTTGATTATAGACATTAGCTACAACCAATCTGGCAACTATGAAAACGACCTTTAGGACAAACCTAAAAAAGTTATTCCTTTTTATAACCGCTTTTTAACCATTTTTCACTCACTATTTTTGAACTAACCACTGCATCCAATCCAAACGATCCACCCTAAAAAGAAAGACCACACAAATAATCCCACAGCAAAATTTGCCAAGGCATGTCATATTTCACCAACACATAGAAAGAAGATAGGTCCAAAAAGGAAGGCACCTAAAACACTTTCCAGTTGATAACGACTACTTTTTGGCCGTTAGATGGATTATAAAATTCAGGCATTACTTTAATCTATTGAAACAATTTTTACATTAGTCCTATAAAGAGATAATTGGCAGGACAAGCTCTTTACGAGTGGAGAAAAGTTAGTTAAAAGGAAAGAATAACTTCGACTTACTTAGTAATGGTTGCTATGAAAAAAATTAAAGACTTCAGTGATTTGGAACAGTTCCCAGATTTAAAAGAAGCTCTTGTACCAGCTATTAAGACATTACCCTCCGGATCAATGAATACTAAAGTAGTCATTAGTGAAGGCGAAATTGTAGAGAGAGTGTATAAGACACCAAAAGGTGAAATCATATCTCTATTCCCAAATGATTTTTCGGAAGCTGCTGCCTAAATGTTCTAGTTAAACTCAGTTATTATTTTTGTCACGGTCGGAAGGGTTAATTCTTATGTCAGTTCAACAAGAAAAGATGACCAAAGAATCATCCAATATTGAGCAAATATGTAATCCTAATTTTATTGTATTTAATTGATAGATGTCCTCTAAAGAAGAAATCCTCTCCATACTCGAAGCGTTTGCCTCATCAGAGAGAGAATGGGATCATTCATTTTAGAAAATATAATCGCCGACATTTGTTTATAAGGCCAAGTGGGAATGCCTTAGATGCAAAAGGTTTTGAAAACATGTGGTCCTCAGGAGATCTTGTATTAGAAAGCGCAGAAATCACAAAGGTACACAAATTTGAACTCTTAGTTCAAATGCTGCAATATGTGTTTTTACACTAGGCTCAAAATTTACTTATAAAGGGACTCAAAATGATGACCTCCCCACAGTTACTTCGATTTTTAAAAAGATTGATGAAAAATGGAAAGTAGCATGGAAGCAAAGATCCTCAGGCCAAAACGAATAATTTATATTTTCTTCTTAATGGTTAAGTATTCGTAAATTCTATTTATATCCATAAGTCTGAAGTAATCATTCAAACATAGAGATAATTTAAAAGAGAAACAGATAATTGTCGTAAATGCAAGAAAAGCCAAAAGTTGAAGAGTTAATTGCAGATTCAATGACATTGCTCTTAGTTAGAGCACAAAAATTACCTCAAAGAGAAAGGGTGG
Organism: Prochlorococcus sp. AG-424-E20; assembly: GCA_003213355.1. Classification (GTDB taxonomy): domain Bacteria; phylum Cyanobacteriota; class Cyanobacteriia; order PCC-6307; family Cyanobiaceae; genus Prochlorococcus_B. Next base: position 138 of record QCND01000014.1, on the reverse strand, counting down.
CAATTGCTCAAGAGTTCAGAGAATGGCTCAATGGTAATTGCAAAGTTGAAGATATATTGATTCTAGATACAAGAATCAAATAGAAATAACTACATAAAGTTGATAATCATCAATACTACTTATTTAATAGTTGGGTGA
>QCND01000013.1 GCA_003213355.1 Prochlorococcus sp. AG-424-E20 | reverse complement strand
AGTTGGGGATAGTAGACGTGGATGGGTTGATAGCTATCAAAAAATCCTTGAATTAAGCAGTGACAATAGTTTCAATTCTAAAGTTATTAATGTATCTATTGATCTAAAAGATGTAAGGCCAGCGGGTGAATCACTCAAAGGTTTCGGAGGCATGGCAAACCCTGTAAAACTTAAAGATTTATACCCACGCGTAGCAACTCTTTTAAATAAAGCAGTAGGAAGGAAACTAACTTCAATTGAATGTTGTCTACTCATCGACGAAGCAGCTGTAACAATTGTTGCTGGTAACATCAGAAGAAGTGCAGGTATGCGCCAATTTTCTTCGCAAGATTTAGAAGCGGCTGGTGCTAAAGAAAATTTATGGAAGCAAGACTCCGATGGTAATTGGAGTATTGACCCAGAGAAGGATGCATTAAGAATGGCTAACCATACTCGTGTTTACCACACGAAACCTGAATTAAAAGTTCTTGTCGATGCAGTTATAAAGCAATTTCATTCAGGTGAGGGAGCTATTCAATTTGCACCAGAAGCAATTGCTCGCTCAAATGCTGACATACTTTCAACAGTAGAACTCAGGAATGAATTTATAGAGATCTATTGTGACCAAGGGAAAGAAGAAGCCTCCAAATGGATTCAAACAAATTATGGTCCATTTGATAATAAAGAACTTTTTCACAGACTCAGTAGATATGGTCTTAATCCTTGCGGAGAAATCCTAGGTTCAGATTTTCACTGTAATCTTGCAGAAATCCATCTTAATCAAATTGATCCCTTAGACATAAATCAACAAGAAGATGCTTTCAAAGCTGCAGCTTTATCAGTTGCCTGTCTCCTTAATCATCGATTCGAAGTGGAGCGATACAGAAAAAGTCGCGAATGGGATCCCATTGTTGGGGTCAGCTTCACAGGGCTTTTTGACTTTTTTGTTCATGCCTTTGGGACTCCATGGTTAAAATGGTGGGAAGCGGGACGACCTGAGACAAAAGAAGGAAAGGATTTTAAACTCAAAGAAGCTACTTTTTTGAGTCGATGGAGGAAGATCGTCAACGATACAGTTTTTGAGTATTGTGATAGACATAATATTCGTCGTCCAAGTCGTTGTACAACAGTTCAACCTGCGGGTACCAAAAGTCTTCTAACAGGGGCATCACCAGGTTGGCATCCTCCAAAAGCTCAGCGTTTTATCAGAAGAATTACTTTTAGGAAAAACGATCCAGTCGCATTAGCTTGCAAGGATTATGGATACACAATCGTCCCTTCTCAGTCAGATAAAGATGAAAATGGAAAATTACTAGACAATCCATTTGATCCAAAATGTACTGAGTGGCTAGTTGAAATTCCGACTGAGGTAAGCTGGGCAAACATTCCCGGTGCGGATGAAATAGATATCAATAACTTCTCAGCTCTTGCACAATTTGATTTTTATATGCAAGTTCAAACAAACTACACAGACCACAATACCTCTGCCACAATTGAATTCAGAGAGAATGAGATAGAGGGTTTAGCTAAAGCTCTTCATAGCTCAATCAATGAAAATAAAGGTTATATTTCAGCGGCATTACTGGCAAGGTTTGATGCAAATGCAACATTCCCCAGACTTCCTTTTGAACCTATTGATGAAGAATGCTACACAAAAATGCAATCAGAGGTCATAAAAAGGCGAGACAACTGTGATTTCTTTGAAGCTCTTAGTCGATATGATCAAGGGGAGATTACTGAAGCAGGCCCAGCAGGTTGTGATTCAGATAAATGCTTACTCCCACTTGCCAATCCATCTTAAGAGCAGTCATCCAATCTTGAGTGAGAACCTTTTGATATCAACCGAAATAAGTTGCAGAACCAATACAATAAATTTATTTTTTCAAAGAAGTTTTAAAAATAATTGTCCAAATTCGGAAATTTGGCTAATTATTAATTAGGTATTGTGTTCCTTCAAATTTCAATGACTACGACAAATAAACCATTAGAGATTTGTGGCAAAAGTACTAATGATGCACTAATCGATCAATTGAGAGCTTGTAAAGACCCAGATGAAATCTTGAAATTTGAAAAGTGGTTCAATTCAAATATTGAATCAGACAAACTTTATAAAAGAATATGTGTACTACTAAAAAATAGAAGTATCTCTAGAGCTTTAGGATCAAAATTGCTCTTGACACTTATTGAAGATAGAGAAAAAACTATAAGTAACTTATCTACTCAATAATTTTTTATTTTTAGGTCTACTATAGCAAAATTAATTTTACATTCCTCTCAAATTAGAAAGGAAATGGTCCTGTTGCACCGCTTGAAGCCGTAAAGCCAGAGAGAGCCCAAATCCCAAAGGAAAAAAGTGCGCATCCAATAAAGAACATCAAGTGAGCTACATAACGGTATTTCTCTTTTTGACTAATACCACCCTCCATTGGGAGGTCTCCAAGGAAACGAGATTGTGGGCTCTTGTTACTTGCCATGAATAATGATTTACCAATGTTTGAAATTATCGCACAAATAATCTCATTGACATTTTTGGATAGAGAGATCTATAGGTTCTGAAATTTTTAAAAGCTTAAAAGCATCCCTTTTAAAAATGAATTAATTGTAAAAGTGATGAAATTGTCGTTTAAGCAGTTTTTTTTTAATTTCTGAAGTTAATAAGGTAAAGTCTTAAGTGGAGAGTTGGTCGAGTGGTTTATGGCTCTAGTCTTGAAAACTAGCATGGGGGCAACTCCATCGGGGGTTCGAATCCCCCACTCTCCGTTCTATTTCGGAGAGTTTGGAGATATTTGATTATACTCTTGCCCCTGCTATGTGATATGTAAAGTCAAATATTAGATAAATTGATCAAAAAATATTAAAAATGACTTATTTTTGCCCCTACTAAGATAAGTAAATCAAATATTTAATACCTAAAAGAATGCGATAATTCTCATGATTCTTTTAATTTTTCGTTATGGTATCTCGAAAATAGGTTTTAAAGATTTTTAAGATACTGATTTGATATCAACCTAAGTAACTTAGTAAATGTTTTAGATTTACTATGCTGCTTTTCTTAAAAAGCTCAGAACCCCATACCTTACATAATCAAATCAAAATGAAAGAAGAGCGTTACTTAAAAGACAGGGAAGCTATTGTAAGAGCTGATATTTGGAAAGAGATTACCTCCTCATGCAAAGGGCTTAGGACTGAGCTTGGGTATACAAATATACAAATAGTTGAATTTTTAAAAGAGATAACAAAAACGTTTGAAAGAGACCAACTCTAAATCTCACAGATCGAGATAGGAATTTTGACTTAAACTTCTATTTTTCTGTTGTTTTTAGATCTTCCTCAAGACTGTTTATTGCATTGGGAACACTATTTAAAGCAGACTTTAATCGCCAAAAGGCTCCTCTAAAAAGTGCACTTGTATCACCTAAACTTTTTAGAAAGTAATTTGGATTTCTTTTATGAGCTCTATCTGCTATTAAGGATGCCTTCCAAAGATTCCAAGAGGCAAAATTAACTATAGTTCTATAAGCACTTGGCCAAGGATTATTTGGCAACAAGATTTCTAAATTTCTTAAATAAATATCTGCTTCAGAAGGTCTATTAGATAATATCTTTAGAAGCGATAAGGACCATAAAGATTCAACATTTTCGGGGTCTAAACTTATTTTTGATAATGCCTTATCTCTAACTATACTTTGATACTTAAAATGCCCATCAAGCATATGTTCTATTTCTATTTCATCAAAAATCAATTTAATTCCTAATGGACCTTGCTCCATTCCCTTGGCTAGTTCAAAAAATCTATTATGGAATTTATTTTGATTAAGTGACCTTCGCTTCCATAGAGTATAGCTTCCTTCTTTTTCTCTGGGAAATTCTCGAACCTGTATAAAAAGAGAACTATCTCTAATCGCTTTGTCCAGAGCTAGTGAATTACTTGAAACTGAGCCTTGGTCTCCCTCAGCCAAAATAATCCAATTAGAAGATCTAAGAACAGGTTCTATATGCAAAAGAGATTGCCCAAGTTGTCTACCTAAAATATTTCCCCCCTGCATTCTTCCAAAGTAACTTACGTTATGCTGATTAATATCAGGAGTACTGGGAACAACAATAACTGTTTCTTTTTTATCGGTAGTCTGATCCGATTTGATTATCGATATAATCTCTTTAACAGGATAATATTTACTTAATTTTTTTTGTGAGGTGTTAAGCTTGTTAATAGAATTGGAGAAGAAAAAGCCTAAAAAAGGAATCAATAATAAAACATAAGAGTTAAATTTAAAATAAGTATCTAGCCAATCACACCACTTAGTAATCCCAAGGGCTAACAGTAAAATAATTAACGGAATTGTACATGCTATATATCTTTCATCCTTATTAGGAATGAAAGTTGTAAAAGTCCAGGATGTTATTAAATTAAAATAAATCCATGTCCATTTATAATTATTCTTATTAAAAATATCACCTAAGTTTTCCTGATATCTAAAAGATCTTATATAAGTTAAGAAGGCAAATAGTATTCCTGACAAACCAGAAAAGAAAATAATACTTCCAAACTGATTATCTAAGTAAGGGAAGTACCAGAAAATACTTTTGAAACCCAAAATAGAGGGATCACCTTCTATAGCCGCCGATTCAAAAACAGCTCTATAAGTTCCACTTAATATCATTATCCAATTATGATAAAACCAAGGTAAAACCGCTAAAATATTGATAAGAACTAAGCATAAAAATTGTAATCGAAATTTTCTATCTCTTTTAAAAGAAAGAATAAAAACAAATAATAAAGAGGGTATTATAACCAATAAAGAACTCTGCTTAATCAATAAAGAAAAAGAACATGCAAAAGTAGCAATTATCAATTGAATCCATTTACCTCCAATTGATTTATCACTCCACCTTCCTAGATGAAATAAATAAAATGTAATAGCGGAGATTAAGGGTAACTCCAATACATAATCAGTTCTTAGATGAAATAAGAAAGGAGAACATGCACTAATAAGAACACAAAAAAGCCCAAAAATCTTTCCTCTCAAATAAAGTCCCCATGAAGCAATATTAAATATCAAAAATCCATTCCAAAAACTTAAGGACCAAGCAGCTTGATGAGGAGCATCACCAGAAAAGGCAATTACTGCTCCATTAATTATTGAGGCCAAAGGAGGAATCTTTGGAGATTTATCTAGTAAAGAACTAAAATCTGAACCTCCATCTCCTCCCAAAAAAGAGAGAGCACGGGCATGTTCAAGGGCACTATTAAGATAATCAGCCTGATCCCAAGAAGGAGTAATGCTATATAAATTCCACCAAATCCGGTCAGTTATAGTGGAAAGAATCCATATAAATAAAATTGAAATCCAAAAAAAATATTTAGAGTGATTAATATTTTTCTTAATAAGCATACTGGCTACTAACAGTCCAAGGTCTCACTTGTTTTTTTATTAGTAATACTGTTTATCCCATCTGCGATAAGACATAGTTTATTTCTAACATCATTTGCTATCAATACGTCAGTGAAATCAGCACCTTCAATAATAACGTTTTCAAATTTTGCATTATAAGCAAAAGCACCCTCTAATATGCTATTTGAAAGGTTTGCGCCATTAAGAATAGCTGCATCCATTGTTACATCTCTCATGTTTGTATTACTTAAATTAGCGTTTTCAAGCTTTGCATCAAAAAAACTAGCTCCTTGAAGATCACTACCTGAAAAATCAGCATCTTGGAGATCACTTAAATAGAAAGTCGCACCTTTCAAATCAATATTGGAAAAATCAGCACCTATTAAGGTTTGCTTTCCATAGTCCAAAGCTGAATAAGCTGGCAGAGGATAAAAGAAAAAAAGAACGGAGCTTACAAAAAAAAGAAGACGTTTAAACAAAACTTTCTAATGGCTACCAATGATTAGATTTTAATTCAAAAGGGGCTAACAGTTAAATATTGGATTTAATATATTAGAAATAAAAGACTAATACGATAATCTCTCCTAATGCATAAAAACAAATCAAAATAAACTATTTATTTATTTACGTGAAAATTATTACGAGTCTTCGAATAAAAACATTCCATGCTAATTCTTTATTAAAGAAAGTAAAAACCATAAAAATCAATCAAATTTTCTAAAGGTCTAATAACTAACCCTATGATTTAATATATATTTTACATATCCAAAAATAATTCCATAAATCCACCAAATTCAAAATATACAAGTTCACAAAAATGATTGACAAGCCATATGAAGTCATAATTGTCGGTTCAGGTGCAACCGGAGGGATGGCAGCATTAACAATGGCTAAGGCTGGAGTAAGAGTCCTAATAATTGAAAGAGGTCCTGAACTAGAAATCAAGCAGGCAAACGGAACAGAACCTTGCAATATGATTCGTAGACTTATAGGGGTCACAACTGGAAATTATCAAAATCAACCACAACATCCAGGGTTCTGGAAATCAAATCCCTTGCTTTACGCAAACAAAAAAGCAAATCCTTACACACACCCACCAAAAGCCCCATTCATATGGACCCAAGGCAATCAAGTTGGTGGAAGGAGCCTTACATGGGGAGGGATAACATTAAGATTATCTAACGAAGATTTTGAAGGTTCAAAAGAAAAAGAATACAATCTTGAATGGCCTATTGGTTACAAAGATCTTGAGTCACATTATTCAGAAATAGAGAGTTTTTTAAAAATATATGGCAACAAAGATGATCTCAATCAACTACCTAATGGTAAATATATTGGCAAACTTCCATTTACAGAAAGTGAATCAAGGTTTGCCTCCAATATAAAACAAAATTTAGATCTTCCCTTTATACATTCTAGAGGGTTTGGAGCCAATAAAGATAAAACGAAATGGTCCAGATATAGCAGTCTAGGAAGCACATTAAAAGAAGCAGCTAGGCTAGGAAAAATAGAAATACTTTCAAATCATATTGTAGATAAATTAGTATTGAATAAGGATAGAAAGTCTGCAAAAAGTGTTATCATAGTAAACAAAAAAAATGGAGAGAGAAGTGAATTAGAAAGTAAATTAATAATACTATGTTCATCAACAATCCAAACCATTAGAATTCTATTAAGTTCCGAAGAAAGTAATAATTCAAATGGTCTAATTGACCCCTCTCATTCATTAGGCATGAACTTAATGGATCATATATCAACCTGTAGGTTTTTCACTGTCCCTATCGATAAGAATTTCACTGATTCTTCAGATAAAAATAATAATCATCTTTTAACAGGAGCTGGTAGCTTCTTTATTCCCATCGGAAGAGACAGCTCAATTAAAAAAAACTTTGTCGGTGGATATGGCATCTGGGGAGGAATAGATAGATTTGAACCCCCAGAAGTTTTGAAAAAATATAAAAACACAAAAACTGGTTTCCTTATTGGCCATGGAGAAGTACTCCCAAATCAAAAAAACACTGTTTCTCTCTCAAAGAGCAAAGATCAATATGGTATTTCCATACCACACATATCAATACTTTGGCGTGAAAATGAGAAACGAATGGTTTCAGAAATGAACAGAATGATTGAACTTATTATTAATTCTGGAAATGGCAACATTATTCCGGTGAATGAGATTCTCAATATTCCATTTACCAAGGAAATTTTAAGCAAATCAGTTGCTATTAAAAGCGATGCTCCGCCTCCTGGTTACTACATACATGAGGTAGGAGGAGCACCAATGGGAAATAAAAAGGAAAGCAGTGTTTTAGACAACTGGAATCGTCTATGGGAATGTAACAATGTATTAGTAGTTGATGGAGCTTGCTGGCCTACTTCATCTTGGCAAAGCCCGACATTAACAATGATGGCAATAACTAAAAGAGCTTGCGAAAAGGCAATTTCAGACTTTAAAGGTTAAAAATATCATTTAAATATTTTTCAGTAACAGCTCTATCATCAGAACCATTTTGAAAGAGAAAATTTGCGATAGCTGAACTAATAAGCTTGGATTGATCCCAATTCTCATTTCCACAGATAAAATCTTTCATGCCTGCATAAAGAGCTTCTGGCACCTCAGCTTCAAGACCTATAGACATTAGGTCCAAGTCATTTTCACAACACCTAAGCTCATCAGTTTTCATCTCATCAATACGAGTTTCAATTTGATTAAACTCCATTTCCTTTCTTAAAAGCTCGAACTCCATGGGATAAGCATCTTAAATTTTCTACAAAACGTCAAAGATAAAGAAAAGCTGAACCAAAAAACCGAGACAGAGATAGACTCATCTCATATCAATACTTCTCGAAGGATCATCTGAAATAAATTAGTTTTCTTTGCGACAAATGTCTAAGTGTAAATTACTATTAAAATATCTATTGAATCCCACAAGTCCATAACGAAAACTAGAGTTTTATTTTTTTTTAGTGGAAAACTCTTCACTAGTTGTGGAAAACACTTGGGGAAAAGAAGTGAAACTAAACATTAAAAAAATGTATAAATAACGAGTCCCTTGCGTCGCAAGCAAGAAAGAGACAAATGATTCTCTAATTTAAACGTATTTATTTTAGATTTGGCTTTTATTAAAAGAGGGAAGCGTGACAGGTCCTAAAGGATGCTTTGCATGAGGATAAGGAAAATGTTCATGCGCGTGATTATGCTCTTTGTTTTCTCGGTGAATCTCTAGACAACCTTCAACATGATTATGATGACTCATCTGCTCATATCCAACCTCGCTTTCAAAACCTAATAAATTCGAGCGATATTTACATAAAGCACAGTTCATAAAATTCTCTCCATCAAAAACTTCCTGAATTCTTTCCATAAAGGTATCAATGACTAAATCTTGATCTGATAAGTAACTTGCGTTTAGAAACTTCACTTCAGGATTATCATTTGCAACTCTCAGAGAATGTTCTCTAACGCGACTTACTAAAACTCCAGAAAAAAGAAAATAAGGAAAGAGAATTACTCTTTTAAAACCTAATTTGAGAGCATGTCTCAGGCCTGGATCAACGAGGGGAAATGTTACTCCTGAAAAAACAGTTTCTCCCCATCCGAAACCAAACCCCTCAACAAGCATTCTTGTAATCTTACACACATTTGAATTAGCATCTGGATCGGACGATCCCCTACCTGCTACGACAAGTAATGTTTCATGAAGAGGAAATATTGGATTACTATCGATTGTTTCTTTGAGTCTTGCTCCTGCTGCGCCGATCATCAAAGAATTCAAACCAAGCTCCCTGCCATATTGAATTAGAAGTCCATTATCAGCGGAATATTTATTCAAAACCGCAGGGATATCATTTTTAGTATGCCCAGCAGCAAATAACATAGCTGGTAAAGCAATCACTCTCTCAACTCCCAAGTTCTTAAGATGATCTAGGGCCTCACTAATTATTGGTCGATTAAATTCTAGAAAACCGAACTCAACTGGGATATCAGGTATTTTAGATTTTATTTTATTGACTACATTTATAAACTCTTTTACTGCTTGCGGATCTCTACTGCCATGTCCGCATAACAAAATTCCAATATTAGATGGATAGTTATAGTTAATTGATGCAGAGGGAATCAAAATGTTTTAGCCAATAATCTACTTTAATTGAATATAGTTTTATAAAATACCAACTTAAGAAATTCATTATAGAAAAAGGAGCAGATTATTAGAAATTCGATATCACTACAAAATCAGAACTCCAACGATAGTGATGTCCTTGGGGTTTTTGAAGCTGTAAACTCAGAATTTTTCCAATCACTGAGATCATCCCAACAAACTTCCAGTCCATTTTTAGTATCTAGTGGAGGAACCACAAGTAGAGCGGCTGCAGATAAACATTGGGTTTTAGACCTAAGAAAAAACTACCAAAATATATCTTTCGATTTAGACAAAAAGCATGTAGAAATTGAAGCCGGGGTAACGATGGGAAAATTATGCTCTTTTCTAGAAAAGCATAAAAGAAGTTTTCCAATTGGTTTGTCTGGAAATACAGGAATGGGATATATCTTGACCGGTGGAATAAGTCCACTAAGTAGGAGCAAAGGATTAGCAATTGATCAAATCGTAGAGATTAAGGGTTTTTGGGGAAATGGAAAAGAGTTTCATTTATTACGACCAAATACGAAAGAAGAATTGACTTATGAATGGCAAGGGCTTTGCGGAGCAGCTATATTTCTTGGCATAATCACACAGGTAAAGTTAAAGACTCAGCCATTAAGACCACTATTAAGTTGGACAGCAAATCTTTCATTTTCTCAGCTATCTGAATGTATTAATCAAGCCGAAAGTTGGCCTAACTCTCTGAGCCTTCAATGGATATGTGGAGACAATATTTTTGCTCATGCAATTGGTGAAATTAAAAATACTGATGATGAATCCGTCTTGATTAAATTATTAGAAAAATTGCCCTTCTCTCGAAATAGAATCATTAATAAATTCAACAATATGAAGTCTTTACCTAATTTAAGCTTTGGGAATAATAATAATTTTAATAATTTAAATCATTCCGAAGTCCTTGGGTTATTAGGCCCTGCTTGGCAAGAAAAAAATCAACAAGTATTAAAAATCCTTAAAGAATTAATAAATAAAAGGCCGAACAAAAGTTGTTATATAGCTTCTCAACAATTAGGAGGTTTAACACATTTAAATGATCTTGACACTTCATTTATTCATCGTGATGCCATCTGGAAACCTTGGATTAACGGCGCTTGGGAAGCCCACAATCAAGAGAAGAGAAGAAGATCTCTGGAATGGATGAAAGAGTGTTGGAATAATCTAGAATTCATATGTCCCGGTGTTCATCTTGCGCAAATACACCCACATTTAGAATGGCATACAAAAGAATTATCATGCGCCTTTAAAGATTGGCTCCCAAATTTACAAGAGATCAAAGCCATTTATGATCCAAGAAATATAATGCCCCCATTAAAATAGTCAATTTTTTCAACCAAAAGCTAATCCCTGAAAAATCAAAAAAGTTAAACACTCAGGCTTACACGTTGATAACAGAACCACAACCATTGTTGAAATAATAAGTTTCTATGTGATCGCCATGAAGTATTTGATTTGGTCAAATCAAAATTTTCCGGAGGAGGTACATCTCCTCTTTTCTTATCTCTTTCCATCTCAGATTTCAATCTATCAACATTATATTCAGGATGTCCTAAATGCATTAATTGCCTTTGATCAGGTGTTTCAAAAATTGTGTAGCCTACTTTTTCTCCATGAGCCAATAATCTTAGCTTGCCTTTTTGTTCTGCTTTTTCCATTTCAATATCAGGCAAACCTGCATGCCTACTTTGGGGACAGAAGAACTCATCATCCTGAGTTCCCATTAAAGAATGGCTAGGTACAAGACTTCTCATTGGATATACACCAAAAAGCTTTTTATTAAAAATTTTTTTCTCAACTCCAGCCATATAAGCCATTGCAAAACCAGCCCAACACAATCCTAGGGTACTTGCACATTTTAATTTTGCTTCCTCAATTAGATTTACTAATTCCTTCCAATAATGAACTTCTTCAAACGGAAGATGCTCTACAGGTGCTCCAGTAATAATTAACCCATCAAGAGGGGTTGGAGACATTGCCTCCTCCCAATGAATATATAAGTTTTTCAGATGTTCTAGATCCCAAGTTCTATATGAATGGGATTTCAATCTTATCCATATAGGTTCTATTTGTAGAGGAGAGAGTCCTAAAGGGTGCAATAAATTAAATTCATATTGTTTTCCCAAAGGCATAATATTTAATATCCCAATCCTAAGAGGTCGAATATCCTGTCTTTCTGCTAATTCAGGCTCAATCCATGAAATATGATTTTTTTCTATTGATGAAATTTTATGATAATTACGAGGAAGTATTAAAGCCATATCTATATACCTCCATGGAAAATTAAATTAAATTTAGAGCCTGCTCGAAATCCTCTAAAATATCATCAATATGTTCTATACCAACAGATACTCTTACCATAGTTGGAGTAACACCTGCAGACAACTGTTCTTCTGGGGATAGTTGTTGATGAGTTGTTGAAGCAGGATGAATTACTAATGTTTTTGCATCGCCTACATTTGCTAGATGACTAGAAAGTTTTAAAGAGTTTATAAACTTCACAGCATCGTCAAAGCCACCTTTCAGAGAGAAAATCAGCATGGAACCTTTTCCTCTATTGGTCATATAATTAGAGGCTCTTGAATGGTATTTGTCCGATGTTAATCCTGGATAGCTAACATTATCAACTTTCGAATGATCATCTAACCATTTAGCTAATGCAAGAGCATTAGAGCAATGTCTTTCTATTCTTAAACTTAAAGTTTCTAATCCTTGAAGTAATAAAAAAGAATTAAACGGACTAATTGCAGGGCCCCAATCTCGTAACCCCTCTAGCCTAGCTCTCAAAGCAAAAGCAATGTTTCGATCTGCAGGGACTCCAAGCATTCCACAAATATCACTCCCAAATCCAAAAGCATCCCAATGAACTAAACCATGATAAGCCGCGCTGGGTTGACTCATTAAAGGATATTTTCCATTTCCCCAATCAAAAGTTCCTGCATCAACAATTACCCCTCCAAGACTAGTTCCATGTCCGCCTATCCATTTTGTAGCACTTTGAACAACCACATCAGCTCCATGTTCAATTGGTCGAATTAAAGCTCCAGCAGCACCAAGAGTGTTATCTACAATTAAAGGGATATTGTTCGATTTAGCTAATTTCGATAGTCCCTCAAAATCAGGGATGTTAAACCTAGGATTACCCATTGACTCTACATAAATTGCTTTTGTAGATGAATCAATTTGTTCTTCAAAGCTTTCTGCATCATCACCATCAGCAAACTTGACGTTGATGCCTAATCGTGGGAATTGAACTTTGAATTGGTTATAGCTGCCACCATACAAAAACGATGTTGATACAAAGCTGTCTCCTGCAGTAAGGAAGTTTGTAATCGCAATGAATTGTGCTGACTGTCCTGATGCTGTAGCTAAAGCAGCTACTCCTCCTTCAAGTGCTGCAATTCTTTTTTCGAAAACATCCGTTGTAGGATTCATCAAGCGAGTATAAATATTTCCAAATTCCTTCAAACCAAATAAATTCGCTCCATGATCTACATCGTTAAAAACATATGAACTTGTCTGATAAATAGGAACTGCCCTAGAATTGGTAACAGGGTCTGGTACTTGACCTGCATGCAATTGAAGAGTTTCAAAACGTTGGGAAGTCAAAGAATTAATTATCTCTATTTTCTTTTTAGCCACATAAGTTGAGAATTGGCTATTAATTTATCCAATCATTAGGAGGTAAAGATTTATCTGACTCTGCTAGAGATGGTAAGTTTTCTTTTATAAATGATAAAAGCTTTTCATTGACTTTCTTTCGGAATTCAAGAACGTGATCTTTATCAATAATTTGATAATCTTGATTGCTCTCAAAATCACCATCTCTTAGAGATCGCCAACTAGAATTTTCCCCATTGGATTTGGCATTAGCCAAAGCCCCTTGGAAATCAAATTGCTTTGTAATAACTGATTCTTTATAGATTTCTAAAGCTGTTTTGACCAAGTTCTCTCTAATTGGGCCAATTAATTTAGCCTTAATAGTATCCGGCAGGCCTAAAACTGGTTCATAATAATCAATTACTCGAAGTTCCTCCTCTAGAAAAATAGGCCAAACCCCTCTCATGCCATCGTCTAAATTTTCGTTTAACTCAAAATCATTCATTTCATTCAGGAAAAACTGAATCCAGCAATAATATGACTTTTCCTTAAGAGGTTTTTTAACTGAAACTTTGCCTTTAGAAATTTCAGGCAATAAAGATTCTGCTTTTCTTAGAAACAACCTATCTTCTCTCTCTAAATTTATAGAGCCCCACCTTTGTCTGTAATCCCACAACTCAATATATTTGTACAAATCTTCCTGATTCCAACCTAATTGCTTAAGCTCATCGGCTCTATGGGTTAATTCCTTTGCCACAAGAAAAAATAAATATCGTTTTTACTTTAGTGTTAAGTTGGATTATGTGAAACCCTAAACAATATTTTGTACATCTGAGACAAAATTTGAGTTTGAAGAAATCCCAATTCCATCAAGTGAATTTGACAAAGTAGGAATTTGAGTAATGAAACTAGAAAGCAATCGATATTGAACCTCTGCTCTATATAGATTTTGAGTTTGATATTTTACTTTGAAGTACCTATTTGATTGTAAAAAGTCATTCAGAAATCTAATAATTAATTCAAAAATTATCAAATAAATAAATTCGGGAAGGAGTCCAAAGCAGTAATCACCCTTTTTATTAAAAGTTGAGAAATATCCTTTGAGAAAATACATACAACAATTAAAATCAAAAAATACGTTGTCTATGTTATCTGGATTCTCGCCCGCTATATTACAAATGGAACGAATACAATCAGCCAAATCAGTAAGCAAATAACCAGAAGATACAGTATCTAGATCAATTAAAGAGACAACATATTTGTATCGAATATCAAAAAGAAAATTACTTAACTTAGGATCACCATGAATTAAACTATATTGTATTGATTTTCTCTTTAAACAACCTAATAAATATTCAACATATAAGAAATGATTAGATAAGCTATCAACTAAGTTTTGAACTCTTTTATTAACTTTATCGTCTAATTTAATAAAGTTAAAATCTTTGATAGTCAAATTAAATTGGTCAATATAGTTCTTTGTATTATGAAAATCTTTAATAGTATTTTCTAATTTTGTAAGGTCAACATCCGAACATGTACCATGAAATTTAGCAAGACCAATACCAGTTTGATAAGCCATTTTATTATCTTCTACAATATCAAAGCTAAAAGTGTTATCTATATATTCCATAGCTCGCCAAAAATCTGAGCAAAAAGGAAATACAAAAAGATTATTAGAATTACACTTAATTAAACATGGAACCTCCCATCTTTGATTGTTAGATTTAAGTCTATTTTTTATATGATCTGTTATTAATTTATGATTCATATTAACTTGATCATAAGATTCAAATATCTTACTAAGACACTGTAAAACGAATTTAGACTTTTTCCCATTAATTAGATGTTCAATAATATACGTTTTATTTATGAGGCCGGAATCTATAAAATCTATATTTAAAAGTTTACTATTATCAAAAAAATTAGAAGTGATTAAATTTATTTTTTCAAAATCCATAGTTTTGACTTTATAGATTAGATTCTAATAAATAAGTTTCCATATAAGAAATAACTTTATTATAAATCGGCTTAT
This sequence comes from Prochlorococcus sp. AG-424-E20, assembly GCA_003213355.1. Lineage (GTDB taxonomy): Bacteria > Cyanobacteriota > Cyanobacteriia > PCC-6307 > Cyanobiaceae > Prochlorococcus_B. The sequence goes on along the minus strand of QCND01000013.1, from coordinate 12,968 downwards.
TTTGTGCTACTAGTGGATTATCAAATTCAATCTCATTAAATTCATAAAACAATGCCTCTTCATTAGTAAGTGACTTAGTGACAAAATCTATAGAAGTTTTTAAATGGAAATTATCTAGTGATTCAGATATTTTCTTGCTATGTAATGACTTAACAGATTCTTGACAATAATTTGCTAATTCACGGCTACTTGACATAACATTGTAAATATATTTTTTAATCTCATCAGGGCCCAGTATACACATATATAAAAGATTAATCATTGAGGAGTTATTCAAGGGTATTGAATACTTTCTTAGGATATTTGGCCAATAATTTAAAGAATTTATTCCTTCTAAAGCTCCACGTTTAAGCCCAGATCTTTCGCACCATTCTATAAATTCATCTACACCTTTTGGACATCTTTTAAACTCAATCATTTTTTCAGCCAGGACTTGACCAGCTTGAAAATTCCTGGTTGGGCTGCCACTTACAGGCAACATCATGCTCCCTCTCACATCCGCAACCATAGCTGTCAGTTGAGTAAAAGTATGATCTCTAACCTGAACAAAATCTCCATCCTTAATATGGGAGGCCTCTATGCGTTGGACGCCATATCCAAGTTCGGTAATAGGAAAAGGCTGTTTAGAATATAAATTCTCTCTATCTGTTCGACTCATTGAAACATAGGCAGCCTGATCTAGGCATTGATCTAATAACAGAGTCAATAAAGTTGGTAGCAATCCAGGATTATTCTTATGAAAAGAATGACCAAACCCCGCAAAGATTGAAGATATATTTTTAGCTGCTTTTATGTATTGACCCTCAACATTATGTATACCAGGAGAAACTTGAATATTCGGTGAAATTTTATTTAATAATTTTGCGCCTAATATTGCATTCATAGCGTCTGGATGACAAAAATTAGCAGTAAAACTATCTAATGGATTTCGAAGAGCTCCGTGCCGATGAAATCCTGAAAAGAAAGCTAGATTATTTAATTTTTCGCACAACACAAAAGATTCGTTCAAAATATAATCATGACAAAATGATCCAACCAAGCATGCAATTAAAACATTATCTCGGTTAAGCTCTTTTTTGAGCTTAAATGCCAACTTAACGTCATTTATTATATGTTTACTATTTGAACTCAAAACAACTAATTCACAGTTAATTAATAAATCCTTAAGAGTATTATATCTTCCTGATTTCTCATCATTTGAAGTTGCCATAGATTCAATTTTATTTTTTATACCGTTATCCATTTCAGAGAGATCAATATCAGAAAAAGCTCCAAAAAGTTCTCTACCGTTTCTTGGGGCTAAAAGAATATTAAAGCCTTCATTTTGCAACGCACAGTTATAGGCAAGAGAGGCAGGGTATAAGCCTACGCTATAAAATCCGACTTTTCCATTCAAAACCTCTCTAATTCTTATGGCTACAGGCTCACTTGAATAAGGCTCAGTAAAAAAGCTATTACTTAAATTCTTATCAAACACAGTTTATTTTCATTCAATTACATTATATACAAAAATAAGAAACTTTTAAAAATAGTTTTTATTATACTGAATATATATCTATATAATTATTTAAGAACAAGAACTATCAAGAAATTGTATCTTCATTCGAACTAGAGTAAACTAATATTTAAAGGCTTCTTTTATGAAAACGTTTAAGACAAAAGAAGAAGTTATTGACACTATAATAAATGAACAAAGTATTCTAATAGTTCAGGATCTTGACGGCGTTTGTATTCCTCTAGTTCAAGATCCACTTCAAAGAGAGATCAACAAAGAATACGTGAAGGACGTTTCAAGATTAAAAGAGAAGTTTGCAGTTCTAACCTGCGGGGAGCATGAAGGCAGAAGAGGCGTTAATCGCCTAGTAGAAAAGGCATTTAACTCGAAAACAACTGCAAAAGAAAATGGCTTTTACTTACCTGGCCTTGCAGCATGTGGAGTTGAATTTCAAGATAGGTTTAGTAATTTATCCCATCCAGGGCTTAAAAATGATGAGATTAACTTTTTAGCAGAAGTTCCAAAGATGATGAGATCAATGTTAAATATTGAATTAAAAAAATTCTTACCAAACCTTTCAAATGAGAAAAGAAATAAATTAATTGATGTCGCTGTATGTGATACACGCTTCACTCCTACTTTAAACTTTAATGAAATCTTTAACTACGTTAAGAATGATTTCTTAAAAGTGAAAGATTTGCAATTGATAATGGAAAAAATAATGAATGATTTGCTAGAAATTTCTAAAAATTTTGGCTTAGATAATTCTTTTTATCTGCATTTGATGCCAAATCTAGGAACAAGAGATGGCAGAGAAATAATGAAATATTCAACTCAAAATGAATTCGGAACAACAGATATTCAGTTCATTATAAAAGGTGCCATAAAAGAAGCAGGCCTTTTATTGCTTTTAAATAAATACATAGCAAATAAAACTGGCGTTTATCCTTTCGGTGAAGACTTCAATGTCAGGAATGCACCAAAGACACATAATAAACTAATAAATCTATGCAGAGATAAAATACCGAGTGATCAAATGCCACTGCTAGTAGGTGTTGGCGATACAGTAACCTCGGTTAAAGATAATAAAGATAATTCTTGGTTAAGAGGTGGAAGTGATCGAGGTTTCTTAACATTGATCCAAAGGTTGGGAGAATCATATAAGAAAGATAATCAAGTTATATTTGTTAACAGCTGTAACGATCAGGTATTAAGACCAAGAATTAATGGAACTGACATGAAAGGAGTTAGTGATCCTAATGATGAATTAAATTTCAATATGATTATTAATGATGGTCCAAAAGAATATATAGAGTGGTTTAAGCAATTAGCCAGTAAGTTTTAGCTTATTAGTAAAAAATCTATAAAAATTCGCACTTAAATAAATATCTTAACTATAATGATATATGATGGTTTCTATATATAGATCTCGATGGAGATAACTAAAACTAAATTTCCAAAAATAAAGAGAGACTATCTTGATACTTTGCAAATAAATATAGGTTATAAATGTAATCAAGCATGCAGTCATTGTCACGTTGATTCTAGTCCAAGCAGAACGGAAATGATGAGCGATGATATTATAAAACTTATACCTAAAGTTATAAAAGCTAACAATATTAAGCTTCTAGATATTACAGGTGGAGCCCCCGAGCTTCATCCTAAGTTCAAACAATTAGTAATAGAAGTACGTAGTCTTAATGTTGAAGTAATGGACAGATGTAATTTAACAATACTTAAAGAGCCAGGTTATGAAAGTTTAGCTAGTTTTTTAGCCTCAAATAAGGTACAAATAACTGCTTCACTTCCGTGTTATCTCGAGGATAATGTAGACAAGCAACGAGGCAAAGGTGTTTTTGAAAAAAGTATATCAGCTCTTAAACAACTTAACACTTTAGGTTACGGCATAAAAGATAAAGGTCTACTTTTGAATCTAGTCTATAATCCAAATAGTCCGCAGCTTCCACCATCCCAAAAAGAACTAGAAGATACTTATAGACGCGAACTAAAAGAAAGATATGGTATTTTTTTCTCGAATTTATTTGTTTTAGCGAATATGCCCATTAATAGATATGAGAACTATCTAAAGATAATTGGGAAACTAGATGAGTATAATAAATTACTTAAAGATAATCATAATCCAGGAAATCTTAATTCAGTAATGTGTAGAACAACTCTGAATGTTGACTGGAAAGGTTATTTATATGATTGTGATTTCAACCAACAACTTGGAATGAAGAGAAATGGTAAAATTAAGCATTTGAATGATTTATTAATTCCACTTGTCTCTTTAAAGAATAATCCTATTTCAATAGGGAATCATTGTTTTGGATGTACGGCTGGAGCTGGTTCAAGTTGTGGTGGAGAATTAACTTAAAAAAGGTTTAAACGTTAGAACACTTTGGACATAATGCTCTTACGTTTAACGATGACTCCAATAATTTAAACCCAAAGTTTTTAGCTGCTGCTTTACCAGCATTAATAACATTACTATTTTCAAACTCTTCTGTTCTACCACAACGAATACAAATCAAATGATGATGATCTGGATGATCATGACTAAGCAATTCGAACCTATTCCCTCCCTCACTTAAATCAAGTTCGTTAAGGAAGGTCATCTTGACCAAGAGTCTTAAAGTTCTGTAAATAGTTGCAAGAGAAACCTTCTCCCCAGAAATTGTCAATTTGGAATGTACCTCCTCCGCGCTGAGATGGATTCCAGAGCCAATCTCTTCAAACAAAGAAAGAACCTTTTTCCTTTGAGGAGTCATTCTTTTACCATCTGAACGAAGGCCAGATTCAAAAGGAGAAGGATGACTACGATAGGAAGGGGGAGAAATCAATTAGAAATTAACTTTCTCAATAGTATAGCGTAATGAGAACGGCCTGCAGCAATGGGAGGCTTTTTCAGATTGCTTTTAATAAAAATTATGTCTAAATTTATTAAATGATTTATATTTAAATAAATAAAAAGAAATCTTAAAATGGATCAATTATTAAAAAAAAATCTCAACACAAACAAAACAAATAATAATAATAATAATAATATATTAATAGAGGATGAAACATTATTACTTATAGTAGATATGCAACAAAAGCTTATAAAAAATATAAGAGACAATCAACTATTAATATTTAATATAAAAAAGCTTATTGATACATGCAATTTGCTTAATGTTCATATCGCCATTACGGAACAAAATCCACTGAAACTTGGGAAGACTCTAGAATCAATTACAGAAGATAATGAATATCCTAAATTTGAGAAAATGGAATTTAGTTGTATTAAGAATAAGAACTTTACAAATTATATAAATGATTATAATTTCAAAAATATAATAGTTAGTGGTATTGAGAGTCATATATGTATTCTTCAAACATCGATTGATCTTTTAGAAAAAGGGTTTAACATTCTAATTCCAAGAGATGCCATAGGAAGTAGAAATGAAATAGATAATGATACTGCTTTTTTAAGGCTTATATCGTCTGGGGCAGTTGCATCTACGACTGAAAGTTTAATATGTGAATTATGTAAGACCTCTAATAGAAAAGAATTTAAGGAGGTTAGTAAAATTTTAAAAAATTCATTTTCAAATTAAATAATTAGCAAATATCTAGACAAATCATTTTTTTCAGGCAGTCTGAAGAAAAGTAATCTTAGATCATGGACGATTTTTATAAAAACATAATTATTTCATTACTTACTTTTAGCATAGGTTGTATTATTTCCTTGGTGAGTCCAAAAATCCTAAAAAAGGGTTTAAGGAGAATAACCTCTGCAACACAAAGCAAAACTGATGACTACATAGCTAGTCTTTTAATTGAGACTATTAAACCTTTAGGGTTTATCTTAAGTTTCATAGTTGCATGGAAGGTCTTACTAATTGGTGGAATAGTTGATAAGACATTAATTGGTATTAGTAAGTTTCTATGCCTTATTTATATTGTCAGATTTGTAAATAGAGTTTTTTTAAAAATAATACAAAGATGGGCAAGCAAAATCAATGATCAATCTATCAGTGAAATGATTCGTTCACTTAGTCCTATGGTTGGGGCATCTGTTTGGAGTCTAGGAATTATTTTTTATCTTCAAAATATGGGTGTCCAAATGGCAGCTATTTGGGCTCTTTTAAGTGCAGGAGGTATAGGAGCTGGACTTGCTTTAAAGGAACCAGTTCAAGAGTTCTTCGAATATATAACCATCCTCCTAGATAAACCATTTCAAAGTGGGCAGTTCATTCATATTGATGGGATCTGGGCAAAAGTCGAGAGAGTAGGTGTTAGATCAACACGCTTAAGAAGTATTAACGGAGAAGCAATAGTAATGAGCAATAGCCGACTCACAAATGGAGTAATCTCAAATTATGCTGAGATGAAAAAAAGAAGACTGGTTCATAAATTAGGTGTGGTCTATGAAACTACATATGAACAAACAAAAAGCATACCCATAATGATAAAAAATATCGTTGATAAAACAGAAAATGCTATCTTCGATCGATGTCATTTTATCGAATTCGCAAATAGTAGTCTTGATTTTGAACTTGTCTATTACATTCCTACAAGTGATTATCTTTTAGCAATGTCAGCTCAGCAAGAAATTAATCTAGAGATCATGAAGAAATTCCAAAATGAAAATATTAACTTCGCATATCCAACCCAAACAATTCATATAAATAAATAAGAGATATTTATTTAAGTATCTTATCTATTAGAGATTTAGATAACTCCCATAAATCATCTGATAAATCTCCTCTTTTGGCATCAATACTGATTTCGGTTTCTTCAAAAATGAATTTACCTGATGAAATAATTTTATTACTATAATAATTGAACCCAGGCTTTCTATATTTAGATAAACAAGCTAGGTTGCTTAAAAGTAAACCTGCTTTTTTATTTGATGTAGTTATTCTTAAAATATCTCTAGCTAAAAAAGCAAATAATATTTGTCCAAGTTTATTATATTTTCTGCTGTACCTAAAAAACCCTTGGTTATCTCTAGAGATAACCAGGCCTGGAGCCCATGCAATAACAGGAATTGACAATTTCTTTTTTATCAAGTTATCACTTAACTTCCTTGCAAAAAGAATATTACATAATTTACTATCTTTATATGCTTTATCAGCATTAAATTTATTTCCATCAATCATTTCAAAACCTGCACCAGATTCTAATCCTTTTAATTTTCCTAAGCTTGCCCTAGCACCTACTTTACCTCCACCACTGTTAGGATTATGAACTTCTGAAGAAGTAATAATTATTTTAGGATCATTGCTTATATCTATAAAAGGTAAAATCTTTTGTGTCAGATAAAAATGTGATAAATGATTAACGGCAAAAGTTAATTCTATTCCTTGAGTGGACCTTCTAGGTGTTTTTGATCCTGTATATTGAAGACCAGCATTCAAGATTAAAACATCAATATTCCAACATCTATTTTTAACCTCAGAACATAAAGAATCAATACTATTCAAATCAGAAAGATCCATTATTGGAGTAAAAATCTCCCCTTTGTTAGGTGATTCATCTAAAGAATAATTAAATAAATTAGTCAATACCTCATTCGCACGAAATATATTTTTACAAGGTAAAATTATATTATGACCAAGGGAAATTAATTTTAAAACTGCTTGAAAACCTATACCAGATGAACCACCTGTTATAAAGATAGTTAAGGGTTTATCTCTTCTGAAAATATTTGATTTTTCTTTCATAAATTTATAATTTTTCAATTAAATGAATATGGAATTAAATTAAATTGTATATTGTTTCAATTTTCAATAGAAAACTCTTCATAAATACTTAAAAACAAAATAAAATCATTAAGTTGATAAAAAACATTAATACATTTCATTCTTAATGCCATCGCGAGCTATTGTTGATTCTATAGGCATTGGTGTTTAAAATGGTAAACATGGTAGGCAATCAAATAACTAAATTTAATTCAAAGAAATTTAATCCTATTTTTCGACTCCAAGTAAAAGGAAATAGTTACGTTCCTAAAGGGGCGCCATGAGTACTAGTGCATTAAAAGATGCTCTAGTACTTGGCTCAGGTCCAGGAGCTTTATCAATAGCTGCAGCATTAGCGCTTGAGAACTTAGATGTTGAAATCTTATCTGAACAATCGCCAGAGGAGCCTTGGCCCTTCACTTATGGGATTTGGGGCGAAGAAGTTGACGAACTTGGTCTAAGTCATTTACTTGAACATAGATGGGTAAATACCATTAGTTATTTTGGGGAAGGAGACAAGGATCCAAATTCTAAAAAGAATGAAATCACTAAACATAATAGAGATTATGGGCTTTTTGATAAAAACAAATTACAAGCTTATTGGTTAGAACAATGCAATAATGCTGATATAAAATGGCATAAAGGATCAGCAGTCAATTTAGAAACGAATCAATTAACCAGCACAGTTAAAACGTCTAATGGAAAGGAACTTAATGCTCGGATAGTAATAGACGCAACTGGTTACAAACCTGTTTTTATTAAATCTCCTAACCAAGGACCAGTAGCCGTTCAAACTTGTTACGGAATCGTAGGGGAGTTCAGCGCACCCCCTGTAGAGAAAGGCCAATTTGTTTTAATGGATTATCGATGCGACCACTTGAATTCAGAGGAGAGAAAAGAAGCTCCAACATTTTTATACGCTATGGATATGGGAAATGGGAAGTTTTTCTTAGAAGAAACATCCTTGGGTCTATTTCCTCCAGTATCTCTTGATGAGTTAAAAAGAAGACTGGAAAAAAGATTAGAGACTCGGGGTTTAGAAATAAAAAGTCTTGATCATGAAGAGCATGGTTCATATCTGCCAATGAACATGCCTATCCCTGACCTAACTCAGCCGGTCCTTGGATTTGGCGGTTCTGCTGGGATGGTACATCCTGCATCTGGATACATGGTTGGAAGCCTATTAAGAAGAGCTCCTAAAGTTGCCAAAGCCCTTTCATTAGCAATGAAAGACCCAAAAGCCTCCTCAGCTTCATTAGCAAAAAAAGGATGGCAAACCTTATGGCCATCAGAACTTAGAAGAAAACAAGCTATTTATAAATTTGGATTAGAAAAATTGATGCGGTTTGAAGAGAAGTTACTAAGAGGATTTTTTATAGAATTTTTTAGTCTGCCTAATAAACAATGGTATGGATTCCTTACAAATACTCTTAGCCTTAAAGAATTAATATCCGCAATGTGGAAGATGTTTAGGAAATCACCCTGGACTATCAAACAAGGCTTAATGAATATGCATGGTAGAGAATTAAATTTATTATTTAAAGCATTGTTAGTTAATAATAAATGAGAAAAATCCTTATAAGTGGAGCAAGTAGAGGTATAGGAAAGGCGATAGCATTAAAATTACTTAAAGAAGGACATTCATTAAGCTTAGGAGTAAGAGAAAGAGAAGATTTATTCAATACACCATTAGATCCAAAAATAAACAATTCAGATCGTTTTTTGGCTCACACCTATGATGCAACAGATCAAAATTCATCAAAGGAATGGGTAGAAAAAACGTTCGAAACTTTTAAAAGTGTTGATACTATTATTCATTGTGCTGGGATATTTAAAAGAACAAATCTATTATTTAATGATAATGAAATGAAAGATATTGAAGATCTATGGAAAGTTAATGTAATGGGACCATGGATACTAACAAAACATGCTTGGAAGTATTTATCCCTAAGTAATTCAGCACGAATTATTGTACTAGTATCAATGAGTGGAAAACGATCAAAAGGTAACTTGTCTGGCTATTCAATGAGTAAATTTGCTTTAATGAGCTTATGCCAAACAATGAGAAATGAAGGATGGGAAAAAGGCATTAGAGTTACAGCTATTTGCCCAGGCTGGGTAAATACAGATATGGCAAAAGAAATAAAACATTTTCCCAAAAAAGATATGATACAAGCAAATGATATTGCAAGTATTTGCTCCAATTTGCTTGCTTTACCAAACAGTTCTATTCCTTTTGAGATCGCACTAAATTGTCAACTTGAAACAAACATTTAGAAGAAAAGTATTATTTTTTTTTAAATAGGATTAGTAGTTTTTTTAAATGTATTCAACACCCCCAGAATTGCCTGACGGAGATACTTATGAAAATAGTTTCTATAAAACCCTCCTATTGCTTTACCTACTGAATACGTTCTTTGAATGAGACCAACTATAAAATTAAAGAGCCATAAACAAACCAATACTGTAAGAGCCAAAGAAGCAATTGAGTAAACCTTATTTAGCTGTTCTTGTATTGGTTCTAAAAATTGAAGATAATCAGAAATGTTCATATTTTCTAAAGGTCATTACCTATTAAATATATTTATAGCGACAATTTGATAATTGAGCAAGAAGTTATAAATTATATAAATAAAAAATAATTGTCTAGATTAAAAAGTAATTACAAAGCGAGAAAAAGTATATAGGACATATGAAACTGAAATCATAGAGATAGCGATCAAAAGACCTTTAAATCTATTAGAAACTGTAGAGAAAAGTGTAAGCTCATCAGCGTCGTAACCTCCAAAACTACCTAGAATTGCAAGCGACCACATAGGGAGAGAGGAAAGTAATATAGACAGAGAAAAACTAAATATAAACATCTTATTAATAAGGAATGAAATTAGAAAAGTTATAGCGGCAAAAAACAAAGATCCATTTAATCCAATTCTTAACTCATCATTTAAGCTTTTTGGCAAATTACTTTTGCCTTCTAAATGTTTTTTACAATTATTAACTTCTGATTCAGATAGACGAAAATAGTTCGTATCCGGAATTCTTTTTTTCTTATAAAGCCTTAGCAATCTTACTTCAAAAGATTTTGGATCATTAGTTTTGAAAGAAGAAATTATTTCACCTGGTTTCATTTTACTCGCCTCACTTTTCAAATTAGTGGTACATCCAAGTTTATACAAATCACCATTTTTCATTAAATAAACAAATCCTGACATAATTTAATTTTCTTGAAAAATGAAGCGAATGGAAAATATTTTAATAGTAAAATATAATTTCAAAAGCAAAAAATAAAGAATATACTTGTGAAGTATATTCTATTCTGACTTATAAGATTGACTAATCATACCTAGAGATAAGTGACAATATGATTTTAACAGGAAAATTATGAAGCACAATATTCTATATAGTTTTAGACGATGTCCCTACGCAATTAGAGCTAGATGGGCTTTATTAAATACAAATCAGACAATAGAGTTAAGAGAGGTCGAACTAAAGAACAAGCCTATTGAATTAATTCAAATTTCTAAAAAAGCAACTGTACCTGTATTAAAGACTAGTTTAAATAAAGTAATTGATGAGAGTCTAGAAATAATGATCTGGAGTATCAAGAAATCGAACATGCATGAATTATTTGGTTGTGGTAATGATAATAATATTTCAAAACAAATATTGAGTCTTATAGAAATAAATGATAAAACATTTAAATATCATTTGGATCGTTTTAAATATGCATCTAGATTTAATATTGAAGAATCAGAAACTCATCGTTCTGAAGCTATGAAAATACTTTTATCTTTAAATAACAGATTAAAAGTATTTTCAAATGAAGGAAGATCGCTATTTCTTGTTGATGCAAAAGAAAGCTTAGCTGATTGGGCTATCTGGCCATTTGTAAGGCAATTTAGAATAGCTGACATAAAAAAGTTTGATCAAAACCATGAGATCCTATATTTACGTTGTTGGTTAAATTATTTTTTTACTCATGAGAAATATCCAATAGTTATGAAAAAGAATGAACCATGGAGCAAAAAAAATGAACCTCTATTTTTTGGATAATAGAGCAGAAAATCATTCTGAGGCCCTTCTTTTGTCAATGATTCTTGATAGCTCTAAAAAATACCCAGCTGTACAAAATTTACCTAGATTTCTATCTCTATTTCCTATATCGCTCCTAAACTCTGCAGTCTCTGCCATAACTAAATCCAACTGATCCTGAGGCAATTCATAGAGTTCTCTTAATTCAACCTCTTTCCCAAGTAGATGACTTTTAAACCATTTTTCTTTTAATTCTTGAGGGGGTATATCTTTGTAAATTTGTCGATTCATATAAAGGAGGAGAATAGTTTATTAAAACCTATATTTCTATAGATTATAACTTTAGTTGAGTACATTAATTATCATGCTGAGGCTTTTGTATATTTTGACTGTAGAGATATTGCTACTACACATAAAGACAATGAAATTAATCCACAAAATTCTGTCCACCCTTTTAGCCCAAAATTACTAATAAACAAAGGCGCTATTACAGTAATCAGACCTCCAGAAAGAAGTGGTTGAAGAAATAATTGCTTAATAGAAAACACAGGTAACGTATTAGTAGAATTTCTAGGATCAGCCAATCTCAAAAGTAATAGTCCGCTAGCCGCAACTCCCGTTGAATTTCCAAACTCTGCTATTGCTCTTACAAACCATTCTTCTCTAAAAAATAATCTAGAAAAAATCAACATCCCTACGAGATTCCAAATCAATCCACCAATGGCTAAAATGGTTATCGGAACCCAGTAGTTAACTAATAAAGGTAAATTCAACCCGGCCATGGCGGTAATTATGAGGAGATCGGTTGAAAGGATGCCAATCTCACGTTGAAAAAGTGAAGATACTAATTTAGTCTTTCCAGTTTTTTCCAATAACAATCTAACTAAAAATGAACCCATCAAAGCCAATGGAAATACTGGGAAAGCTAATATCACCTGCTTACTTATATCACTCAAAAGAGTAGAAGATAGCCTTAAACAATAAAGAAAAAAGATTCCAATCAATACCGCTAATCCTAGTAGAGCAAAATTATATAAAAGCGACTTAAGTTGCTCAATTGGATTTATTTCCAATTCAATATCATTGAAATCATTTGGGAGCTCTTGTTCAGTAGTTACAAGCCATCCAAAAAAACCTACCTAGGACAACCAAGCCGCTCCCTAAAAAAGTAGAAGCAAGTAAACCTACGGTTGCCATTGCAAAGCCCAGATCTAATCCCTCAGGAAAGCCTAACTTCATAAAACTTTCGCCCATTATTGCCGCAGCTCCATGTCCCCCTTCAAAACCTACTTCAATAATGCATCCCATGAGTGGATCTACTCCTAAATAAGGAAGCAGAAATGACAGCACAATTATCCCACCAACAACATATTGACCAAAACCTAATAAAAGTCCAAGCAAGGCCTGCGAAGCAACTGGTTTCCATAAAGCTCTAATTCTTGGAATAGGTCTCCCTAGCATTAAGGTCGCAAAAACTAAAGTAAGCAACGGAGTAGGTAATTGCATCCAAGTATTCAGAACCCTTGCTGGTAATAAAGAAAGAGGTCCATAAGGACCAATTAAAAAACCTAAAACACCAATTAAAAGGGCTATTGGAATACCAAATCTTTCCAACTTCATCGCGGAATCCAATCTTCTACCAAGGGTTAGAAGAATTCCTATCAGTCCAAGCAAACCCAAAGAAAGGACTAACGTTGGGATTGCATTAATTT
>QCND01000012.1 GCA_003213355.1 Prochlorococcus sp. AG-424-E20 | reverse complement strand
TCGAAGAGATCAGATAATGGACATCGTCAATTAATGGGGAGTGAATTCTTACAAATGGCTGGTAGGGCTGGAAGAAGAGGTCTTGACTCTAGAGGCTATGTAGTCACTTTACAAACTCGATTCGAAGGGGTTCGAGAAGCTGGTCAATTAGCCACAAGCCCAGCCGATCCACTGATAAGTCAATTCACACCCAGCTATGGCATGGTACTTAATCTATTGCAGCGCTATGAGTTAGATAAATCAAAAGAATTGATAGAGAGAAGCTTTAGTAGATACTTGGCGAGCTTGGATTTAGTTGAAGAAGAAGAAGAGTTATCCAGACTAAAAGAAGAGTTTAAAGAGTATAAAACTTTTTCAGAAGACATACCATGGTCAGATTTTGAAAGATATGAAAAATTAAAAGGTCATCTCAAGGAAGAAAGAAGACTATTAAAAATTCTCCAAAAACAATCAGCAGAGACCTTATCTAATGAATTGATCTCAGCCTTAGAATTTGCAAATAATGGAACACTCATAAGTCTGAAGACATCACAATTGCGAGGAAAAGTTACACCTGCAGTCATTATTCAAAAAATACAAAAAGGAGATAGACAGACTCAATTGTTATGCTTAACAGATGAAAATATTTGGATACTTATTGCTTGTAAGGAGGTTGTTAGTCTTTATGCTGACTTGACTTGTCTAGACGTATCACATCTTACGACTCCTGAAATTAGTAGATTAGGAGAAATACATCATGGAGATTTGCTAAGTAATGAAATAGCTTCAATAATTTCAAATTTGGCTCAGAAAAATGATATGAGAACAGCTCAATATGATCTTGCTAGTGAGGTTTTATCTCAAGCTAAATTAGTTAAATCTCTGGATGATGAATTGTTGATTCAGCCAGCTCATCGATGGGGGGATAAGAAAAAATTAAAGAAACATAGACGAAAAATGGACGAACTGGGTATTGAAATACATGAACGTGAGGAGATGCTCTACGACAGGTCCAATCGTCACTGGGAAACTTTCTTATCGCTAATTAAAGTACTAAACCACTTCGGATGCTTGGACGATTTAAACCCTACTGAGATCGGCAGGAGTATTGGATCTCTCAGAGGTGAAAATGAGTTATGGTTAGGCTTGGCTTTGATGAGTGGACATCTTGATGAACTAACACCAACAGAATTAGCTGGAGTAGTTCAGTCAATTGCGACAGAAGTCAATCGCCCTGATCTATGGTCTGGATTTGTTCCAAGTTCAGTTGCGGAAGAAGCATTTAATGATTTATCAAATATTCGAAGAGAATTGTTTAGAGTTCAAGAACGATTTGGTATAGAAACCCCAATCTTATGGAGTTCAGAGTTGACGGGTTTAGTAGAAGCATGGGCTAGAGGAAGTTCTTGGACGGATCTAATTTCAAATACTTCCTTAGATGAGGGAGATGTTGTTAGAATTTTAAGAAGGACAAATGATTTACTTTCACAGATTCCCTATTGCGAGGCTGTGAGTCGACAACTTAGAAATAATGCTAAGGCAGCGATGAAATCAATGGATAGATTTCCAGTTCGTGAAGCTGAAGATATTAATCAAGCAAAAGAAAACAATCCTGAACTTACTAATCCAGCGACTGAAAGACATAATTCAGATTAAAAAACTTTTTTTCAGTCTTTTCCAATCATTGATTTTGGACTAATCAGTTTATCAAATTCTTCTTGATCAAGATAATTTAATTGACTGGAAGCTTGTCGTAAACTTAGATTCTTTTCATGGGCTAATTGTGCTATTTTACTTGCTTTTTCGTAGCCTATTGATGGCGACAAGGCGGTTACCAACATCAAAGAATTGTCTAGATATTGTTTGATTTTTGTTTTATTAGGTTGAATACCTTCAATCATATTCTCTCTGCAACTCTTGCATGCATTTTGAATAAGGTTGATACTTGTTATAATGTTGTAGCCAATAAGTGGTTTATAGACATTCATTTGTAGATGTCCTCCACTTCCTGCGATCGATACTGAGGTGTCCATGCCAATTATTTGCGTACACACCATTGCCATAGCTTCGCATTGAGTAGGATTTATTTTCCCCGGCATTATTGAGCTACCAGGCTCATTGGCTGGTAGCTGTAGTTCTGATAATCCAGCTCTTGGTCCACAAGATAAAAGTCTAAGATCATTAACAATTTTCAGAAAAGTGACGGCTAGTAATTTTAGTTGAGACATTATATTTACAAGACCATCATGACTAGCCATGATGGCAAATTTGTTAGCTGCAGTTTCAAAAGGTAAATTTGTTTTTTTAGCTATATCAAGAGCAATTAAATGATCGAAATTCTTAGGAGTATTAAGCCCTGTACCAATAGCGGTTCCTCCAAGTGGAAGTGGATAAAGTTCCTCGATGTTGATTTCAATGCGTCTTAAAGCAGTCTCTAATTGAGCAGCCCAAGCTGAGACTTCTTGTCCAAGAGTAAGAGGCACAGCATCTTGAAGATGGGTACGTCCTATTTTTATAATATCTTTCCATTCTTTACTTTTTTGATGGAATACATCAATGAGTTTGCTTAATTCAGGTATTAATGTGTCTTTTAAGGTGACTATTGTTGCTATTTGGATTGCAGCTGGAAAAACATCGTTAGTTGATTGAGAGCAATTGACATGATCATTGGGATGTATTGGATCATGACTACCTAACGTATTATTTAAACGTTTTGAAGCTATATTGCAGATCACCTCATTGACGTTCATATTGGTTTGAGTGCCACTGCCTGTTTGCCAAACTCTCACTGGGAATTGATCATTATGTTTCCCTTCAATAATTTCTAAACTTGCTTCGGTAATAAATTGAGCAGTTTCTGTAGTTATTAAACCTAGATGATTGTTTACTTGAGCAGCAGAGGCTTTTATTTGGGCAATTGCAAGAATAATCTCGAGTGGTATGAGCTCATTCCCGATAGCAAAATTCAAGATTGAGCGTTGAGTTTGAGCTCCCCATAACGCATCCTTTGGAACATCGATGGAACCTAGGCTATCTTTCTCAAGTCGTTTCATATTGGACATTGATCTTGGGTTGAGAAGTTTTTAGTTTCCTAAGGAATAGAAAATTATAAATATAGATTTTAGTTAAATATAGTTCTATTACCTTTTGAGAGTGTATTCACTGATATTAATTGATTCAGATTTTAAAGTTATATGCCAAGTCTTTTCCAAATAACTCTTAAATTTGACTGATGTAATTCGGTTGAGAAGCATTCAGAGAGTTTTTCGGTAGAGAGACTATTCATTACCTCTGGGTCATTCTCAAGGTTCTTTTTGAAATTTCCTTCGGGTTGATTCCAAGCTGAATGAGCATTTTTTTGTACTAATCGATAAGAATCTTCTCTACTCATTCCATTCTCAACTAAAGCCAAAAGTACTCTTTGACTAAAAACTACTCCTCCATAAATGTTCAAATTTTTCAGCATATTATTTGGATAAACTCCAAGACCTTTAATTATTGCGGTCATTTCTGTGATCATGAAATGAAGAGTAATAGATGTGTCTGGCAGCATTAATCTTTCATTGGAGCTGTGGCTTATATCTCTTTCGTGCCATAGGGCTACATTTTCAAGAGCTGCAACTACATAACTTCTTAAAACTCTGGAAAGCCCACTTACCCGTTCACTTCGTATGGGATTTCTTTTATGAGGCATTGCAGAGCTTCCTTTTTGGCCTTTAGCAAAGTTTTCCTCTACTTCAAGAACATCCGTTCTTTGAAGATTTCGAATTTCTGTCGAAAAACGATCTAGTGAAGATCCAATCAAAGCAAGAATCTGCACATAATTAGCATGCCTATCTCTCGAGATAACTTGAGTGCTAGCAGTGTCACACTCAAGGTCCAAAAGTTCGCAAGTTATTCTTTCTATTTCTGGATCAGTATTGGCATAAGTGCCCATAGCTCCGCTGATTTGACCAACAGAAATATCTTTCTCAAGACTGTTTAGCCTATCTTTGTTTCTGAGAGTTTCAGCTAGCCATCCCGCCAACTTGAATCCAAAGGTAATAGGTTCTCCATGAATCGCATGAGAACGTCCAATCATTACGGTTTTTTTATGCTGACTTGCTAAATTTCTAATAGCTTCTTCAAGTAATAAAAGCTCTTTTCTTAAAAGCTTGACGGAAGACTTTAATTGAAGTGCAAGACCAGTATCAAGGACATCGCTACTGGTCATTCCAACGTGAATGTAACGGCCAGCATCACCAACATATTCATTTACATTTGTTAGAAAGGCAATTACGTCATGGCGAACTTCCTCTTCTATTTCGAGGATGCGTTCTGGCTTGAATCTTGCCTTTGTTCGAATTGTTTCCATTGCACTTTGAGGGATTTTCCCTAATTTGCAATTAGCCTCACATGCGGCAATTTCAACATCAAGCCATGTTTGGTATTTGGCTTGATCAGACCAAATATTTCCCATCTCTGGGTTTGTGTAACGCTCAATCAAAGTGCTACAAAGTTAAAGGTTGCTATTAATTTAGATCCTCAAGGTCAAGCTGACTTGAGTCTATTGTGTTCAACTTCCCAATGGACATATCTTCCCCAAGCTTGCTGTCTTACCCTGCATCTTCCTCCTTTGCAATCAATTACTTGAAAGGGAGGCAAATCATTTGGTTGATTTGCAAATATCGCAAAACTCCCTGGAGGTAGAAGTTCAAGTACTTCTCCAGTTTGTTTTTTTGAGGTTAGATGAAAGTGACCATGGCTAGATAGCTCATTTTCATTGGTTTGATGTCTGAGCTTTTTAGACAAAACCTTTTGGTCAGTTGAATAGATTCTCTATTAAAAAAGAGGATAAGCACGAGTTCTGCGGTTTTTGTTCCGTTTCCTGTTTGTTTTCGTAAACAAATGACTAAAAAATCGCGATTAGATCTTCACTTGCTGACCAAAGGGTTGGTGAAGACACGTCAAGAGGCTCAGAAGCTTATCAGAGCTGGCAAAGTTAAAACAATCAACGGTCAAATTCTTGATAAGCCGGGCCAAGAAGTTTTAAAAGATCTTGAGATAGAAGTTACGCAGCCTTTGAGATATGTATCTAGAGGGGGTGAAAAGTTGGCTGAAGCATTTAATCAATTTCCTCTAGATATTAAGAATAGGATTTGTTTAGATGCTGGGATTTCAACTGGTGGTTTTACAGATTGTCTTTTGCAGCGAGGAGCGGCAAAGGTTTATGGGGTTGATGTTGGGTATGGCCAGGCTGCATGGAGTATCAGAAATGATCCAAGAGTGGTTCTTTTGGAACGTACCAATATTAGGCATTTAACTCCTGAAAAATTATTCAATGATGGAGACCCAATACCAGATTTCGCAGTAGCAGACTTATCTTTTATCTCTCTCCGAATTGTTTTGCCGAGCATTAAATCCCTTCTTCAACCTGATCGGTCTGAGTTGCTGGTATTAGTGAAACCTCAATTTGAGGTAGGCAAAGATAAAGTGGGCAAAGGTGGAGTGGTTCGTGATCATTCGCTACATGCTGAGGCTGTAGAGGGTGTTGTTAACGAATCTAAACAATATGGTTGGTATCCAAAAGGATTAATTGCATCGCCTTTAAAAGGTCCTGCTGGTAATCAAGAATATCTTCTTTGGATGGGTGATGAGGCAAAAGAAAATATTGAACTCGAAAAATTATTTAATATATTTTGTGTTTAAAGAGCTATTTCATTCCTATCGCCCGTTCTGATTCGAACAACGGAATCAATTGGGCTAACAAAAATTTTTCCATCTCCGATCTCTCCAGTCTTGGCTGCATCAGCAATGGCTTTTAAAACAATTTCAGATTTTTCATCAGGAACTACTACTTCAACTTTGAGCTTTTGAAGAAACTCAACAGTGAATTCTGATCCTCTATATCTCTCAACTTGTCCTTTTTGTCTGCCAAATCCTCTGACCTCGCTCACAGTCATACCAACTATACCTGCATTTACTAATGCAATTTTCACATCCTCCAACTTGAAAGGTCGGATTATTGCCTCTATTTTTTTCATTTCGATGTTAGGAACTCCAAGAATTTTAGATAGTTTTTATCAGATTTTGTCTATTTGAATTAGAGAATTTATGAAATTCACATTTATACCAGCATTTTGTGCATCTTCACCAAGGATTTCTGCATCCTCTCTAGGAACTATTACTTTCCCATTACTGATTGATTCCCAATGCTCAGATTCAAAATGAGTTTGTAACCAAAGGATTCCATGAACACTAGTGGGTGTTATTTGAGTCCCATTTATCTTATTAGAAAGACTTATGTCCATGTAAAACCTTGATTTATATCCATTAGGGGGGATAGCGACGATTTGTTTTGTGCTCAATGCTACAAAACAGCCTTTTGGCATCATTGCACTACTTTTTGATTAATAGAATTTATTTAAAGTTTGAATTTTTAATCAAGCTTTTAGGTAGTGTGAGTTTTAAATGCAATAAAAATGTGATTAGACAAGAAAAAGATATCAAAGATGAAATAATGTATGGGGAGAGGGAGATAGAGTCCGGGAGCTTAATTTGTTTTCCAAATCCAAATATTAATAGAGATTATGATATTTCAATAGATTTCCCTGAGTTCACATGTAAGTGTCCGTTCTCGGGATATCCTGATTTTGCAACTTTGAGAATTAAATATCAGCCAAATACTAAGGTTATCGAATTAAAGGCAATTAAACTTTACTTTAATAGCTTTCGAGAAAAGAAAATATCTCATGAAGAAGTTACGAATAAAATTATCGATGACTTTATTGAAGCTTCTGAGCCTAAGTGGATGCAATTAGAAGCTGATTTCAATCCTCGAGGTAATGTTCATACAATCATTAGAGTCTGTCATGGTAAAAGAAATAATTTAGATCTAATCCTCTAAAAAACTAATAAGATTTGGCAATTCTTTTGAAAGACCAGAGAGATTTCTGTTGCTTAATCCACCTATATAAATCATAGATTTTTCCTTTTCATGTAAGACCCAGATTTTTTTGGTGGAAATAATACTAAGTGAACCACCAATAAGTATTATCGCAAAACTGGAATATACAAAAGGTACTCCAGGGTCGTGCTTTAATAATAATCCACTGCTTGGGATTATATTTATTATCTTTATTAAAGCTTCTTTGACTTTTTCTTCCTTATTTATACTTAACTTTGTCAGTAGTGTTCCATCATTATCATAAATATTTACTGGCCCTAATTCACTATCTACAGTTAATAAAATCTGGTTTTTACCATCTTTATTAGTCGGTATAATTGTCCCCCAAACTTGTTCACCCAGCTCAGAAATGGGTTCTATTGGAATTTGTAATTTCGGACTATTATCAATTCGAATAGTTATTGCAGCTAAGGACCAATCAGCTTGATATAATGTTAGACCTTTATACCTTAGTGGATAATTAACACTAATTTCTTTTGATTGATTATTACCATTTGGCTCAATAACATTGACTATGGATTTATATTGCTCAGCTCTTCCTTGAGGGTCTCTTTCGATTTGAAACTTTTGCAATTCAATGGTTAACCCTTTCTCTTCATTATTGTTCAATAAATCTATTGATCTACCAGGAGCTAAAAATTTTTCTATGGTTTTCCCGTTTAATGATCCGTATGTTGCCCCTATCATTAATAGGATCATGCCTAGATGAATTAATATAGGTCCTAATCTACCTATTACTCCTTGGCGAGCAGCTATCCTTCCATCTGTTTCTTTTACATTCCAACCTTGTTTTTTTAAATTAAGTTTAATTTTCTCTAAGCTCTTTGAGCAATTATTAGTCACTATTGTTTGAGCAACAGAAAGCTTTGCTATTTGACGAGGTGATTTGTAATCTATCCAGTTTAATGCTGATTTAAGTATCGGTAATTGTCTTCTGAAGCTACAAACTGAAAGAGCTAAACCCAGCCAAATAAGTAAGAATAAAAACCAAAAACTTGTATAAACATGATCGAATTCAAAAAGTAGTAATATATTTGCATTAATTATTCCAAGAAAAGGATTTTTATTGAAATTATCGTAATAGAATTGATTTGATTCTTGTTGTGGTATTAAAGTCCCGGCTGCGCATGAAATAGCTATTAATAATAATAGTAATATCGCAATTTTTAAACTAGAAAGCCAGTTTAAAACTTGGCTGATTTTTTTCATCTATTTTATATCCAAATAGAAAGAAGGCTTATGAGACCTATGGTTAACAAAATGACTCCGCTAATTGGTGGAACCCATTTCCCAATAGGTCGCAACGATAATAATTTTGGAATACTTGCTGCAAATGTACCTGCTACAAATAAAGGAACAATTTGTCCAATTGCAAAACTTCCAAGAAAAATTGTGCCGCTTAGAGGATTTCCTTGTTTAGCAACCCAAGCGAGAAGAACTGCAAGAACAGGAGTAGTGCAAGGCGATGAGGCTAATCCAAAAGCAAAACCTGCTGAAACTGGTGCAAATGCGGAAGGAACTTTGTTTCTCCAAATTTCAGGGTCAGGACCAGATGGAAGTGAGAATTTCAAAATCCCAAGCAGATTAAGACCCATAATTATGGCTAAAAAACTAATGAATATTGAAAAGAAACCTGGTAATTGACCATAAATTTTTCCTAAAAACCCGCTTAGACTTCCTAATACCACTAGTGAAAAAACTATACCGCTACAGAAACTAATCGTTTTTTGTAGAGGGTTTTGGTTATTTTTAAATCCAGCTAAATATGCAATTGTGATTGGTAAAAGTGACAGTGAACAGGGACCTAAGCTAGTCAAAAGCCCTCCGGAGAAAACTATCAGAATTGTTAGGGGAGTTGGATTATTGAGCCCATTATTAATTAACTGCTCGCCATGACGAGTCAAATCAGAGAAAATTAAACTTATAGAAGAAATGTTCAAAAAGAGATTTGCCACTCTAAGTTCTTCTTCCAGATTATCTAGCTAACAGTCTATTTGAGGGATTTTTAATTAATAATTCTGAAGATTCAATAGAGGATCTGACCAATAGGGCAGCTATTAGTAAGCTTGAAATCAATGAGTTTCCACCATAGCTAATCATAGGGAATGGAAGGCCAGTTGTAGGCATTGCTCCTGATGAAACTGCTATATGCATAATTGATTGGCCAACAAGAATAGTACCTGATCCAATAGAGATTAGTTTAGAATAATTATTTCTACAATTAAGAGATATTTTCAGGGTTAAGTATGCAACTACAAGCAGAAATAATAAAAGTAAAATTGATCCAAAGAATCCAAATTCTTCAGCAAAAACAGCAAATATAAAATCAGTACTCCTGTAGGGCAAGTATTGTAATTTTTGCATAGAAAGACCATAACCTTCTCCAAATAGACCACCTGAACCAATAGCATAAAGACTCTGAATTAATTGATATCCACTTCCTTGTGGATCTTTCCAAGGGTCTATAAATGACATAACGCGATTTTGTTGATAGGCATTAAAAAAAATGCTTGTTGCACCAATGGAAAAACCAGATATAGCGGTGTTGAAAAGATATCGGAAGTTAATACCTGATGCTAATGCAATCATCCAAAGTAATATCCCTATTAATGCAGCTGTGCTTAAATTTGGCTGCTTTATAATTAATACAACAATAGATGCAAAAATAGTTAGCCAAAAGATTTTTTTTTCTGAATTTATTCTTTCCCATTGACCAAAAAGCTTTGCACTTTGGAGAATGATAAAAGGTTTGATTAATTCAGATGGTTGAATTTGGACTGGGCCGATAATCAACCATCGAGTAGACCCATTAACGGTGCTACCGAAAAAGCTTGTTGATGCAATTAGAACCATACCTATAAAAAGGCACGGTCCTGATAGTTTAAGCCAATTTTTTAGATTGATATTTATAGCTAGGTAGAAAATGCTCCAACTTGCGACCAGCCAAATTAGTTGTCTTTTTATGTAATAAGCACCTTCACCCATTTCTCTAGTTGCTACCCACCAACTAGCTGATCCGAGGATAAAGATTCCTGATATGCTCCAAAAGGCAATTAACCCCATGATCAAGCGCCCCTCTTTTGGCCAAAAAGACCAAGGCAATGGAAGTATTTTGTTGCTTAATAAATTACCCAGATAATCTTTTGATTCAAAAGTATTTTTCCTTCTGGTTTTTGAATGAATTTTCTTATTAGAAATATTACTCAAAGGATGTTTTGCTTATAAACCATTGAGCCGCTTAATTGCCATCTTGCCAAGTCTTTAAATGTAGTTAGTGTACTTTTTTATCGAATTTCAGCAAATTCAAGAAGATTTTTATTATTTCAAATTTAATTGTTAGTTCTTAGAGACAAAATAAAATAATAGATTAATTGTTAATTATGAGATTACATATCATCAGGATTAGAAATGTAAACAGATTATTTATTGATTTGATTGAATAACTAAAATTGTGCTTCAAATTCTTGCTCAAGTCATAAAATTAACCAACTTTTCAATTTATTGATAAATTTTTTTTGTTTAGATGCAAGTCTCGTGATAGATTTCGCGGGCCTTTGCAGAGAGCTTAGGTGTCTTGTTTGCAAAACAACCTCTCACTATCACTAAGGAACTCCAACAGGAGGAATTTTTGTGCCATCTGAGACTGTTGAAAATTGCTCAAGTCATGATCCTCTTCTGGACATTGATTCATCGGACTCATCGTCCGGAGTCAAATCAGACGAATATCTTGAACTTCAATTTCGAGTATTCCGTCTGACATTTTTATTGACTATTTTTTCTGTTGGCATAGCAGGTTTCTTTTGGGGAATCCAAGCTGGCGCAAGCCTCTTTATAGGTGCTTTATCAGGAATTTTTTATTTTCGCTTGCTTGCTCGCGGAATTGGAAGGTTAGGTACTTCATCAAAAATCGTCGGTAAAGTCCAGTTGTTAGTTCCGGTCCTTTTGGTTTTGGTGTCTTCTAGATTTCCACAGCTTGATTTGATTCCGGCTCTATTAGGATTTTTGCTTTATAAACCAGCGTTAATTATTCAGTTTCTATCTATGCCATAGGGCTTATTTAGAAATCAAATTTTTAAGTTTTGTTTGTTTGGCTTTTATTTTCTACGCAACCTAAACTTCCAGATAATGGGTTTTTTGCCATTTGTTTTTCCTTTCGCTGAATTAGAAGTTGGTCAGCAACTTTATTGGCAAATTGGAAATTTTAGAATTCACGGCCAAGTCTTTATGACTTCTTGGCTTCTAATAGGTGCTTTGCTTGCCTTAGTGGTCATTGGGACTAAAAAAATGGAACGTGATCCAAGGGGAGTTCAGAACCTTTTGGAATTTCTTTGGGATTACATACGTGATCTTGCAAGAACACAAATTGGCGAAAAGGTTTATAGAGATTGGATGCCTTTCATCGGAACCCTCTTTCTGTTCATTTTTGTGAGCAATTGGGGCGGTGCATTAGTTCCTTGGAAGCTGATCAAACTCCCAAGTGGTGAGCTTGGGGCACCTACAGCGGACATAAATACAACTGTTGCATTAGCACTACTGGTATCTCTCTCATATTTCTATGCGGGTTTGAGCAATAAAGGTTTGCGTTACTTCGAGTATTACGTTCACCCAACGCCAATAATGCTCCCATTCAAAATTGTAGAAGATTTTACAAAGCCTCTCTCTCTCTCTTTCCGTTTATTTGGAAACATTTTGGCGGATGAACTTGTTGTAGCGGTGCTCGTTTTTCTAGTACCTCTTGTTCTTCCAGTTCCAGTTATGTTTTTGGGCTTGTTTACTAGTGCTATTCAAGCTCTGATTTTTGCAACTCTTGCTGCTTACTACATCGGGGAAGCAGTTGAAGAGCATCATTAATCATAACTTTTTGCTGTTGAATTAACTTTTTAATGGCAAATTTCCTGCTTTTAGGCCTGAAATTCTTTCAGTATCATCTCAAGAACTATGAGATGCACCCCTCGCAGGTATAAACTCCCGGTCACAACTCTATAAGCGTTTAAAGCGCTACACATCTTTAGCAGAATTATGGATTCCATTACCACCGCCGCATCAGTTGTTGCAGCTGGTTTAGCTGTAGGCCTTGGCGCAATAGGCCCTGGTATCGGTCAGGGTAGTGCTGCACAAGGAGCAGTAGAGGGTATAGCCCGCCAACCAGAAGCTGAGGGAAAAATCAGAGGTACTTTGCTTCTTTCTTTCGCTTTCATGGAATCACTTACCATCTATGGCCTTGTGGTTGCATTGGTGCTTCTTTTCGCTAACCCTTTTGCTGGCTGAATATTTCAAAAAAGGGCTGATTGCAGAAATCAATCAATTTGATTAACTTTCAGCCCCAATATTTGAAAATTCTTTAGCAAATTTCAATTGCCTTTATCTGGCTCGTTTAAATTCTTGCACCCCTAGCTAATGCCAACTTTGTTTTTGTTTGGTGCCTCTGAGGGAGGTCTGTTTGATTTCGATGCAACTCTTCCGCTTATGGCGGTTCAAGTTGTATTGCTTACTTTCATACTGAATGCTCTTTTCTTCAAACCTGTTGGACGGGTAGTTGAAGAAAGAGAGGATTATGTAAATACAAGTAGGGCAGAAGCAAAGAAAAAAATCGCTGAGGTTGAACTACTAGAGACTGAACTCAAAGATCAGCTCAAAGAGGCTCGTCTTGAAGCACAGAAGGTGATTCTTGAGGCAGAGCAAGATTCTGAGAATCTTTATAAAGAAGCACTTGCTCTTGCTACTTCAGAGGCAAATGCATCGAGAGAGAAAGCTAGGCGTGAGATTGATTCACAAAGAGATGAAGCTCTTAATCAACTCAAAAGCGAGGCTGACAATCTTGGTGATTTGATTATTGAAAGACTCTTGGCAAAAAAATGACTCCTTTAATTTTCGCTTCCGAAGGCTTTGGCCTAAATTTAAATATTTTTGAGACCAACATTATCAACTTAGCCGTTGTTGTCTTTGGCCTCTACAAGTTCTTACCAGGCTTTTTAGGAAAAATCCTTGAAAAGAGAAGAACTACAATTCTTTCTGACTTGAAAGAAGCTGAAGAGCGTTTAGCTCAAGCACAAGATTCTCTTTCACAAGCAAAAGATGATCTTTCATCAGCAAAGCAAAAAGCTGAAAAAATTAGAAATGATTGCAAAGCTAGAGCAGAAGCAATTCGACTAGAGAGTGAAAAAAGAACTGTTGAGGAAATGGCAAGAATTAAACAAGGAGCAGCTTCTGACTTAAATGCTGAAGCTGCAAGGGTGACTTCCCAATTAAGAAAAGAGGCTGCAGAACTTGCTATTGAAAAAGCATTAGCAATGCTTCCTAAAAAGTTAGATTCAAATACTCAAGATAATTTTCTTAAACAGTCAATTAAAAATATTGGAGAAAACTAATGCCACTACTTAATACAATTACTACTCCATATGCTGAAGCGTTCCTTCAAGTAGCAGAGAGTCGCAACGAGGTGGATGAAGTAGTTAGTCAAGCTAAGTCTATTTTAGAACTTTGGAATGCTTGCCCCGAATTTAGTGATGCGATGTCATCACCAGTTTTAGAGGTTAATCAAAAGAAAGCCGCTTTAGAAAAGCTTTTCTCTAGTCAAGTCACTCCATCTTTCTTAAATCTTTTAAAACTTTTGGCAGATCGACAAAGAATCGGATTGTTGAATTCTGTTCTTGAAAGATTATTAGAAATCTATCGAGAACAAAGAAATATTGCTCTAGCAACTATTACTTCTGCTTCAGCGCTAAATGAAGATCAACAAACTGAGCTACTCAAGAAAGTACAATCTATAGCTGGTACAGATAATTTGGAAATCGATCTCAAAGTCGACTCCGAATTACTTGGTGGCTTTGTGGTCAATGTTGGATCAAAGGTAATTGATGCCAGCATCGCAGGTCAAGTCAGAAGACTTGGTCTTGCTTTGGCCAAAGTCAGCTAATTCTCTCCTGACTTTCTCCCCTTCTTCCTCTTTTTCTTCCCCAACTTTAAGTTAATCCCATGGTTTCTATACGTCCCGACGAGATCAGTTCAATCCTTAAACAGCAGATTGCTGATTACGATAAGTCAGTATCTGTAAGCAATGTAGGTACTGTTTTACAAATTGGTGATGGTATCGCAAGAGTTTATGGCCTCGAAAAGGTTATGGCAGGTGAACTAGTTGAATTCGAAGATGGAACAGAAGGGATTGCTTTAAACCTTGAAGATGACAATGTTGGTGTCGTTTTGATGGGTGAAGCTTTAGGAGTACAAGAGGGAAGTACCGTTAAAGCAACTGGAAAGATTGCTTCAGTCCCAGTTGGTGAGGCAATGCTCGGAAGAGTTGTTAATCCTCTTGGACAGCAAATCGATGGGAAAGGAGAGATGGCTACAACTGACTCAAGATTAATTGAGTCAATAGCACCTGGAATTATTAAGAGAAAGTCAGTACATGAGCCTATGCAAACTGGGATCACATCTATTGATGCGATGATCCCTATTGGAAGAGGTCAGAGAGAGTTGATTATTGGAGATCGACAAACAGGGAAGACTGCAATAGCAATCGATACAATTATCAACCAAAAAGGTCAAGATGTTATTTGTGTTTATGTAGCGGTTGGTCAAAAACAAGCATCAGTGGCAAATGTGGTTGAAGTTCTTAAAGAAAAAGGAGCTTTGGATTATACGATTATTGTTAATGCTGGAGCATCTGAAGCTGCAGCTTTGCAATATTTAGCTCCTTATACAGGTGCAGCAATTGCTGAGCACTTTATGTATCAAGGCAAGGCGACACTAGTTATATACGACGATTTAACTAAGCAAGCTCAGGCTTACAGGCAGATGTCATTACTCTTACGTCGTCCACCAGGTCGTGAAGCATATCCAGGAGATGTTTTCTATTGCCATAGTCGTTTACTTGAGAGGGCTGCAAAACTTTCTGATGCTATGGGTGCAGGATCAATGACATCCTTGCCTATTATTGAAACGCAGGCTGGTGATGTTTCGGCTTATATCCCAACTAACGTCATATCAATTACTGATGGTCAGATTTTCTTGAGCTCAGATTTATTCAACTCTGGATTAAGACCTGCAATTAACGTTGGTATATCGGTGAGTCGTGTAGGAGGAGCTGCACAAACAAAAGCTATTAAGAAAATTGCCGGTACGTTAAAACTTGAACTGGCTCAATTTGATGAACTTGCGGCATTCTCTCAATTTGCTTCAGATCTTGATGAGGCGACTCAAAAGCAATTAGGTAGAGGAAAAAGGCTAAGAGAACTTCTCAAGCAACCTCAATTTGATCCTCTTAACTTAGCTGAACAAGTAGCTATTGTTTATGCAGGTGTAAAAGGATTGATTGATGAGGTTCCTGAGGACGACGTGACAAAATTTGCTCGTGAATTGCGTGATTATCTAAAAACAAATAAGGCTGATTTCATTAAGAACGTTCTCTCCGAAAAAGTTTTAAGTGAAGGATCTGAATCAATGCTTAAAGACGCTATTAACGAGGTTAAATCCTCCATGCTTGCAGCATAAAACAAACGGCTATTTAAGAGAGACATTTACCTATGGCTAACCTCAAGGACATAAGAGACAGAATAGTATCTGTCAAAAACACCAGGAAAATAACAGAAGCGATGAGACTAGTCGCTGCTGCGAAAGTTAGGAGAGCACAGGATCAGGTCCTACGGAGTAGACCTTTTGCTGATCGATTGGCAAGGGTTTTAGAAAATATACAATCAAGAATGCAGTTTGAAGCTGCTGACTCTCCTCTGTTAAATAAGCGTGAAGTTAAGACAATTACTCTTTTGGCTGTTACTGGGGACAGAGGATTATGTGGGGGCTACAATGCGAATATTATTAAACGAACAGAGAAACGTTATGCCGAATTAAAAGGTCAAGGATATAGTCCCGATCTAGTTTTAATTGGTAAGAAAGCAATAGGATATTTTGAGAATAGATCCAGTCTTTATAAAATAAGAGCTACTTTTAAAGAATTAGAACAAGTTCCTACTTCCGAGGATGCTGGTTCTATTACTAGTGAAGTATTAGCAGAATTTCTTTCTGAAAGTACTGATAGAGTAGAGGTGATTTTTACTAAGTTTGTAAGCTTGGTTAGTTGTAATCCAACAATACAAACTCTTCTACCTTTAGATCCTCAAGGAATAGCGGATTCCGAAGATGAGATTTTTAGACTAACTACAAAAGATAGTCAATTAATTATTGAGAAAGATGCTGCTCCTTCTAATGAAGAGCCTAAATTACCATCGGATATTGTTTTTGAACAAAGTCCTGATCAACTTTTGAATGCTCTTTTACCTCTTTATTTACAGAATCAATTATTACGTGCATTACAGGAGTCTGCTGCTTCAGAATTGGCTAGTCGAATGACGGCAATGAATAATGCTAGTGATAATGCTAAGGAATTGGCTAAAAACCTTACTATTGATTACAACAAGGCTCGACAAGCAGCAATTACGCAAGAGATTTTAGAAGTTGTTGGTGGTGCCGCAGCGTAGTTTTTTATCTGTCTCTAAATTTGCTAAATATCGACGTATAAGTAATCAATAAATGAAGCTTGAATTTATTGAATTAGACCTTGCTTGGCCTTCTGAATTAAGCGTATTTGATTTGAAAGACTATATTTTATCTAAGTTGGTGGAATATGGTGAACCACTTAGGTGGGCCATAACTTCAGTGACTACTTATTCTGATAAAAAAGGCCAGATAATATCACTCGAAGTTGTATTGCTTATTAAGCAAAAGAAGGTAAAGGCATCAATCCTGCATTGATTACTTCATGACTAACATTGATCCTTTTCCAACATTATTGATTATTCCTACTGGTATAGGTTGCAGTGTCGGTGGATATGCTGGAGATGCAATCCCTGCGGCACGATTACTGGCTTCTGCTAGTGAATGTTTAATAACTCATCCCAATGTAATGAATGGTGGATCTTTATATTGGTCAGATACAAATATCCAATATGTAGAAGGATATAGTTTGAATCTTTTTGCAGCTGGAGAAGTGTTTCTCAAACCAGTAAGACAACAAAAAGTAGGCTTGTTATTAGATGCTGGCTTAGAGTCTGATTTAAAAAAAAGACATTTACAAGTTGCTGATGGCTGTGTCGCAAGTTTGGGGTTAAATATTGGCCCTGTAATTACCACTGAAAGACCTATACGAATTAATCTAAAAAAAGGTTTAAGTGGCTCAAGTTGGGGGGATATCGAAGAATCAGATGTTCTTTTAAGAGCTGCTGAAAAACTTAAGAAAGCTGGTGCAACAGCAATTGCTGTTGTAACTCGCTTCCCTGATGATAGTGATGAATTAGAAACTAAACTTTATCGACAAGGTAATGGTGTAGATATTATTGCGGGGCTCGAAGCTGTAATAAGTCATTTTCTAGTAAAACATTTATTGATTCCATGTGCGCATGCTCCTGGGTTAGCCCCCTTGCCAATTGATTATGAACTAGACCCTCGAATCTCTGGAGAGGAGATAGGATATACATTTTTGCAAAGTGTTTTAGTTGGTCTTAGTCGTGCGCCCGACCTGATCTGTAAGTCAGCAATGAAAAACAAAGCAAATGCTTTTTTACAGGTGAAAAATTTATTAAGGAATCAGGATTTAGGAGCCGTTGTTGTGCCACAGGGCGCATTAGGTGGCGAAGCAGTTTTATCTTGTATAGAAAGATTTATTCCTTTAATAGTAGTTTCTAATCAAGGAGTATTAAATGTTAGCTCCACAAAGATGAGGCTAGATCACTTAAGCGGTAAAAAAAATAATAGTATTTTGTATGCTGAAAATTATGTAGAGGCTGCAGGACTAATAACAGCTTTACGTCACGGGATTAATATTAAGTCTCTGCGAAGACCAATTAATTGCTTAAAGGAATTAATTGACGAATAAAAGTGATTTTAAGGATTTATCTAGAGGCTATTGGCTTTTTCCACCCACTGCCAAAAGCTTGATTACTAATTTTCAATAAAGGAGGTGCTTGATAACGTTTGAATTCGGCGTTTTTTAATAAGTTGGCTACTTTATGAACAATTTTTTTATCAAATCCTTTTTCTATTAAAACTTCAGTTGGCAAGTGCTGTTCAATTAAACCTTTTAGTATTTCATCAAGAATGAAATAATCCGGCAAAGAGTCACTATCTAATTGTTCTGGTCGTAATTCAGCACTAGGAGGTTTGTTTCTTATTGCAGAGCCTATAATTTCTCCTCTTTCAGGGAGACAGAAATCATTTCTACAACTGGATGACGACTCACTATCTATCCACTCACATAGATCAAAGACACTTGTTTTATAAAGATCTCCAATTACAGACAAGCCTCCGTTCATGTCTCCGTAAAGAGTGCAATATCCTACGGCAAGTTCTGACTTATTCCCTGTAGATAGAAGTAAATGTTTTTTTTGATTTGCTAGAGCCATCAATATTGTTCCTCTAATACGAGATTGTAAATTTTCAGCAGTGATATCGGTTGGTATGCCCCATACTGAATTGGATAAAACATCGTTAAAGCTATTCATTACTTCAGAGATCGGAATTTTTTGATGATGTATTCCAAGTCGATTAGCTAATTCCGTTGCGTCTTTTACAGATCCTGTTGAACTCCATGGAGATGGCATTAAAATCGCATGAACTTTAGAGATGCCTAAAGCTGCTACTGCAATAGTTACTACTAGAGCTGAGTCGATACCCCCACTTAATCCAATAACGGCACTGTTGAAATTACATTTTCTTGCATAATCTTTAACTCCAAGAACTAAAGCTCTGAAAAGGATTTCTTCTGATGTTGGATATTCACTTGATCTCGAAAGTTGTTGTTCGAGGGAAGAAATGTCACAAAGACCAACTGACTCTTTAAAGGCAGGAAGTTCTTGTTGTAACTTGCCTTTCTTATTAAGAGTAAAACTAGAACCGTCAAAGATTAATTCATCATTCCCTCCAACTTGATTGACATAGATCACCGGGCATGAAAGACGAATAGCTGCTTTAGCTGCTATTCGTTGGCGTAATAAACTTTTCGATTCAATAAATGGAGAAGCTGAAAGATTTATAAGTAAGTCTAATTTTTCTTTTTCTAGGGAGCTTATAGGATCTTTCCCTAGGATTTTTTTATTTTGTAGGTTTTGCTCAACCCATATGTCTTCACAAATAGTTATTCCGATCTTCCAAATTTTTTCTTGGTAATTAAAATTTAAAATACTACTATTCTCTGCGGAACGAAAATAACGTTTTTCATCAAAAACATCGTAAGTGGGAAGGAGTTGCTTCCTCGCGACGATTCTCCAACTATCTTTTTCTAAAATAACAACTGAATTATACAGTTTAGGAATTTCTATATCAGGAGTTGCTTCCGCAATACCAATTAGTACAGATAAGTTGCGACTAAGATTAGTTAATCTTCGGCTTAATTGATTTAGGACATTTTTTTGTTCTTCAAACAGTCTTGGATTAAATAATAAGTCTTTTGGAGGGTAGCCGATTAAAGAAAGCTCTGGTGTTATTACTAGAGCCACATCCTCACCTTTGATCTCTTTGCACACTTCAAATATTTTCTCGGAATTACCCTCGAGATCTCCAATAACTGGATTTAGTTGGGCCAGTGCTAATTTCATTATCTGTTATCTGCTAGACCGTATAAATTCTCTTCAAGCAGTAATGGGACAATCTCTTGAGGAACAAGTACTTTTTGAGGCCTCTCTCTAAATTTTGAACTTGATGATTCAGGTATTTTAAAAGGTAATATCTCAATTTCGCCGCCAAGATTTTTAATCTCTTCTAATTGTATCTCGCTTATTGGCCAACCATCTCTCATTGCGATAGCTATTCTTACTTTGCTGAGAATAGACTTAGAATTAAGCCACTTTGGAACTTGCAAAGCTAAATCACTACCAATTACAAAACTAAAACTCGATTCAGGCCATAGTTGGAAAGCTTTTTTTAGAGTATGAATTGTCCGAGGGCTACTCAATTCTTGAACTAGCTCTAATTTAGGATGCGAGATTTTTTTAACTAGAATTCTTAAAAGCTGAGTCCTTTTCAAAAGTGGAATTTGATGCTTTTTATCAGGGTTATCACTTGCCCAAGTTATAACTTTTGGGAAGATTTTTGTTAATTCATTCAATAAGGCTTTGTGACCTAGAGTAGGTGGATCAGCACTTGTCCCAAATAAAGCTATTGAATGAATTTTGTCTTTCATGGCAATAAATAATTTTTATTTGTTTCCGTACTTGAAGTAAGAAATTTAAAGTCACCAATCATTATTCTTAAGTCTGAGTTGTTTTCGAGAAGATAGTTCAACATTAATCGAGGCCTGCCATCATTCCTACTTGTACCTATTAGAAATTTATAAGCTGCGAGACGACCTATAAGTTTTGTCGTATGAATAGCAAGAGCTGCTTGCGCTATGGCTATAGGAGCAGTGGGCACAAAGCTTAATCCTCCAGTAAGAGGTGCCGCAAATATCAGTATTTGCTTGAGAATATTTAAAGTAATTTGTATTCCTATCTGTGCACCCCCTAGTAATGAATTTTGGAAGCTAAGCTTTTTTACTAATTGTCTGGCGGTAGGGCCACCTACTTCTAACCCATATAATTTACTTAGTTGAATAATAAGAAAACTATCAAAAGCTAAACCGGTAATCAGGTCAATCATTAATAATGGATTAATTGCTACTCCTGAGGCTTTTAAAGTTGCATATTTGCCGATTAAACTTTGTGCTTCTTTTTTCTTTTTCAGTAGTCGATTCTCTTTGAGTAAGTTATAGAATTGGTCTGCAATTCTTAAACTATTTATACAAAGAAAAAATTCACCACTTTGGTCGATAATATCTTTAAGTTCATTTTTGAGAATATCAACTTTAGGTATTGTTGGCTCACTTCTAACAGTTCCATCCCGTTTTATTTTTGCTTTCCTCGGAGATGAAGATACTAGAGCAATTTTAACCTTTTGTTTGCAGAATGATAATTTTCTGTGAATACTTGAGAGTATTAATTTTATTTCTCTTCTATTCCATTGATCACAACGATTTAAGACTATTAGAATTGGTTTGTTATTCCTTAATAGATCTTTAATGGAGTTCAAGTCGACTCTCGTTATATCACTATCAATTACATAAAGAATTAAATCTGTATCTAGGACATTATTTAAATTTACTTCTTCTTTATTAGAATTATTTACTTCATCTATGCCTGGAGAGTCAATTATCTCAACCTTGTTTAGGCCTTGAAATCTTTTGCCCCATTTGTAAGATTTACTAGTTTTTGTATTACCATTAATTATATCAGTTGGAAATATTTGCTTTTCAATTAATGCATTTAATAAGCTTGATTTACCAACTCCTACTCGCCCATGCACTGATATCTGTAGTTCTTTATTCTCTAATTTATTTATTTGAAAATTAAGTTGATTTAAATTGTCTTTAAATTTTTTTCTTTCATAATTAGTGAGATTTAAGTTTTCTTTCCATTGACTAAGTAAAAACTTACATTTTGTAGCTATATCTCTTTGGTTAATCATTTATTGGACTTCCTCCACCAACCAGCTAAAACTGCCAAGACAGCTTCTGCTCCTATTAAACCAACAAATCCACCAAACTCATCTACTACAACTCTGACTCCATTTTTGTCTTCATTAAAACGAAGAAGTAGTCTATCTACTCGAATCATTTCGGGTACAAACTCTACATCCTCGCTTAGATCATAAGGAGTTAAATGAGAGTCTCCTTGAAGTAAAGAGGCTAATAACTTTTCACGGTTAGCAACTCCAACAACCTTGTCTACTTCTTCACCTAGTACTACCCACCATGTTGCATTGTTTCCCAACAAGTTTGATTTAACAGATTGCAAAGAAACTCTTCCTGGAAGTGTTGGAGCGGCAACTCGTGGAGTCATCAAATCTTTAGCAGTAAGATCATTTAACTGGAAAACTTTGGATATCATAGCGGCCTCATCGGCTTCTATTTGACCTATTTGAGATCCCAGTCTGGCCATCTGCCTTATTTCTTCTTCATCTGTGGTTAGCTCGCTCTTGGCAGTGATAATTGGTAGTAGACGTTCAAGAACTATTAGCAATGGACGCATAAGTATACTTAAGAAATCAAGGACAGGAGCACTTGTTAAACTGATTTGCAATGCAAGTCTTGTGCCGAGAGCTTTGGGAACAATTTCTCCAAGAAGTAAAACAAGAATAGTTAGGCCAACAAAAAATATGGATTTTACATTTCCGATTCGATCTTGAAATATGTAAGTTGCGTAGCTACCCACCATCAAACTTCCAAAAATATTGAAACTGTTATTTGCAATTGTTACTACAGTTAAAGTCCTTCCAATTCTGTGTCGTAATTTCTCTAATCTTCTAGCTCCAAGTACTTTGGGCTTTCTCCTCGCGAGCTCATGCACGCGTAATGGGTTGACTGCTAACAATGCTGCTTCTATCCCTGAGCACATTGCAGAACCCATTAAAATAACTGCGACAAGAGCAGTTAAAAGCAGAATATCTTGGCTCATCCTCTAAAGATTTTTTAAAGAGTAAGGATCTTTTGCTTTTATTTTTCCACTAAGTTAGATCTCTTGCCATCCTTAAGTGTAAATAGGAGTATTTTTGTGGCTGATTCAAGTGTTTTTCATCGCCGTAGAGACTTGTTTTTGTCAGGTTTAGGTTCGTATGCTGCTGTTGTTCCGGCTGGAGAGTTAGTTACTCATCATGCAGATTGCGAATATCCTTTCAGACAAAATAGCGACTTTTGGTATTTAACTGGTTTTGATGAGCCCAATGCAGTGGCTTTATTTTTGCCTCATAAACCCAAGGGAGAACAATACGTACTATTCGTCTTACCTAAAGAATCTGAGGCAGAGGTTTGGACAGGCTTTAGATGGGGAACAAAAGGAGTTTTAGATAATTTTGATGTTGATATAGCCCACTCTTTGAATGAATTGCCAAGCCTTTTAGCTCATTATTTAGAGGGAGCAGAGGGAATTGCTTTTCGAATTGGGAAACATCCGCACATAGAGCCTTTGGTCTTAAAAACTTGGTCGGAGCATTTACAAAAACTCCCAAGAAGTGGCTTGGCCCCATTTTCCATGATTGCGCCTTGCCCAATACTTCACGATATGAGGCTTCGTAAGGACGATTTTGAAATAGAAAGGATGCGTATTGCATCACAAATTTCTGCAGAGGCTCATGAATTAGTTAGAGAATTTGCTCGTCCGGGAATGAATGAGAGAGATTTACAAGCTCAGATAGAAAAATACTTTCTTGAGAAGGGGACACGAGGACCTGCATATGGCTCAATTGTTGCATCAGGTGATAATGCATGCGTGCTTCATTACACCAAAAACAATTCACCCATAAAGGATGGAGACCTTGTTTTGATAGATGCAGGTTGCTCTTTAGATGACTATTACAATGGTGACATAACAAGAACCTTTCCAGTTAATGGAAGCTTTTCTGGAGAGCAGAAAGCTTTGTATGAAATTGTTCTCATTGCCCAAAAAGCTGCAATTGAGTGTGTCCGACCTGGTGATAATGCTGAGAACATACATATGACTGCCTTGAAATATCTAGTTGGAGGGTTAGTAGATATTGGCTTACTTGTTGGCGATGTGGATTCTATTATTGAACAAAAAGCTTACTCGCATTTGTACATGCACCGAACAGGGCATTGGTTAGGTCTGGATGTCCATGATGTAGGTGCATATAGACTTGGTGACTATCATTTAAATCTAGAACCTGGGATGGTATTGACGGTTGAACCTGGAATTTATATAAGTGATCGGTTAGTGGTTCCCAAAGGACAGCCTGAGATAGACAAAAGATGGAAAGGTATAGGAATTCGTATTGAGGACGATGTTTTGGTTACACAAGATTCTGTAGAAGTATTGAGTTGTAAAGCAGCTAAGAATTTGAAAGATATGGAACATTAGTTGAAACTCGTTTAATGATTTTTTTGAATAAATTTGTCCATATATTTTGCTTCTTTAATAATTTCATCATTATCGAATAGTAGAAAAGCTTTTGGATTCCGACCTTAGTAATTCAAATAGGTCCTAGTTCCTGTTAAGTTAGTACTTTGTTAGTTAGTTGAAAATTAGAAATGATGGTTTCTGAAGAGGCCAGTACTGTTCAAGAAGATGTAACAAGTACTGAGGCAAGCATGCAAACTGAAAATCAAGAGAAAATAAATTCGGGTGAGACTAAATCAGGTCGGCCAAGTGCACTTGGCGGTGCCGCAGCTTTAGCAACAGCAACAATAGATGCAGATGGTGTACCTTCTGGGCATACACCAAAGGCAGATGAGGGAAGATTCTTGCTTAAAATTCTTTGGTTGCCAGATAACGTGGCTTTGGCCGTTGATCAAATTGTTGGAGGGGGTCCTAGCCCACTTACAGCCTATTTCTTTTGGCCAAGGGAAGATGCATGGGAAACATTAAAGTCTCAATTAGAAGAAAAAAGTTGGATTACTGATAATGAAAGAGTAGAAGTACTAAACAAAGCGACAGAGGTAATTAATTATTGGCAAGAGGAAGGCAAAGGAAAGACCTTAGAACAAGCCAAAGTTAAATTCCCTGATGTAACTTTCTGTGGTACGGCATAAAAAAAACCTTGAACAAAAATTTTTGTTCAAGGGAAAAATTCTTTTAAAAATCTTACTCTGATTTTGAGGCTTGAAACCAAGCTTTTGCTTTGTTAAATGTTTCTTGTGCTTTGATTTTTTCAGGAGAATTCCCCTGATCATTGTTTTGGCTTAGTTGATTTTTAGCTTGCTCTAATTCAGCCTCAGCTTTGCCCGAGTCAATATTTTTCCCCATTTCAGCTTTATTTACTAAAACGGTAACTTCGTTAGATTCAACTTCTGCAAAACCTCCAGTTAGTGCTATTGAGTCCCAATTACCATTTTTTAAAACCCTCAATACACCAAAATCAATAGCAGTAACCATTGAAATGTGACCAGGTAATACTCCCAAAAGCCCTGTAGTGCTTGGAAGTATTATTTCATCAGCAGTATCGTCAAATACGCTCTGATCAGGAGCAAGAACTCGTAGAGTTAGAGTCATTTCTTGAGGGATTTAAAAAAAGTTGAGTTGAGGTAATTAAACAAAACAAATTAATTAAGCTTTTGCTTCAGATGCTATTTTTTCTGCTTTAGCTTTCACTTCATCAATGCTTCCAACAAGATAGAAAGCTTGCTCAGGGAGCTGGTCAAGTTCACCTGAAAGAATCATATTAAAACCTTTGATAGTATCTTCTAATTTGACGTATTTACCTGACATACCTGTAAATATTTCAGCAACAAAAAATGGTTGAGATAAGAATTTCTCAATTTTGCGGGCACGATCAACTGTCTTCCTATCTTCTTCTGATAGTTCGTCCAATCCCAAAATTGCAATAATATCTTGCAATTCCTTATATCTCTGAAGTGTTGATTGAACAGCTCTTGCCGTGCGGTAATGCTCATCTCCCACAACAGATGGCTGAAGCATTGTGCTTGTGGAGTCAAGTGGATCAACAGCAGGATAAATTCCCTTGGCTGCAAGAGCTCTTGCTAAAACTGTAGTTGCGTCTAAGTGAGCAAAAGTAGTAGCAGGTGCAGGGTCAGTCAAGTCGTCAGCAGGTACATAAACAGCTTGAATTGAGGTGATAGATCCTTCAAGGGTAGATGTAATCCTTTCTTGAAGCTCTCCCACGTCAGTTCCCAAGGTTGGCTGATATCCAACTGCAGATGGCATACGTCCAAGCAAAGCAGACACTTCTGACCCAGCCTGAACAAATCTGAAGATATTATCGATGAACAGAAGAACATCTTGCTTATTTACATCACGGAAATGCTCAGCCATAGTCAAGGCAGATAGGCCCACCCTCATTCTTGCGCCTGGGGGCTCATTCATTTGGCCAAAGCACAAAGCTACTTTTGACTTGGTTAGATCTTCAGAATTAATCACACCAGATTCTTTAAATTCTTCATATAAATCGTTACCTTCTCTAGTTCTTTCTCCAACCCCACCAAAAACTGATACTCCACCATGCTCTTTGGCAATATTGTTAATGAGCTCTTGAATTAGAACTGTTTTACCTACTCCAGCCCCACCAAATAATCCAACTTTTCCACCCTGACGGTATGGAGCAAGCAAATCGATTACTTTGATACCAGTCTCAAATACTTTTGGTTTTGTTTCTAAATCTGTAAGGCTTGGGGCTGATCGGTGTATTGGAGAGGTGGTTACGTTCTTAAGGTCGCCCTGCTCATCTACTGGTTCTCCAAGGACGTTGAAAATTCTTCCAAGGGTGGCTTCACCAACAGGTACAGAAATTGGAGCTCCTGTGTCTAAAGCTTCCATACCTCTAACTAATCCATCGGTTCCGCTCATAGCAACGGCTCGAACCCGATGATCACCTAGTAATTGTTGAACTTCAGCAGTCAGTGCAACATCTTGCCCGGCAGGATTTTTACCTTCAATCCTTAATGCATTAAGAATTGAAGGAAGTTTGCCAGCTGGGAATTCAACATCTAAAACAGGACCAATTACTTGGCGAACAATACCCTTCGTTCCAACAGTAGCGGTAGCAGAAGCGGCCATAAGATAACTAGAAACTTTGTGAGCATGCTCTGATTTGCATACCCTTATCAGCGGCTTAGACTACCACTCCACAGGCATTTTTTTTTAGTGTTCGGTCAACCGCACAGAATATATGTGGTCTTGAGCCTACTTAGATGCATAAATTAATACCGTTGGTAATGAGTAATACTCTTTATCGAGTCAGCGCTAAGCGCTTTTGTTTTTTTTGCTACTGCATTAATTTATGGCAGCTGTATCTCTCAGCGTCTCCACTGTCAAGCCACTTGGAGATCGTGTATTTGTAAAAGTTTCTGAATCAGAGGAGAAGACTGCGGGAGGTATTTTGCTTCCTGACACTGCTAAAGAGAAACCTCAAGTCGGTGAAGTTGCTCAGGTTGGTCCTGG
Organism: Prochlorococcus sp. AG-424-E20; assembly: GCA_003213355.1. Classification (GTDB taxonomy): domain Bacteria; phylum Cyanobacteriota; class Cyanobacteriia; order PCC-6307; family Cyanobiaceae; genus Prochlorococcus_B. Next base: position 2,213 of record QCND01000012.1, on the reverse strand, counting down.
AAAACGTAACGAGGATGGTTCACGTCAATCTCCTGAAGTAAGTGTTGGAGACAAAGTTCTCTACAGTAAGTACGCAGGTACTGACATCAAACTTGGCAGCGATGAATACGTACTTCTCTCTGAGAAAGACATCCTTGCTGTCGTCAACTAATACTCAGCTTTTGCTGAAGTCCAAACCAAAAAACTTTTCGAAATTAAAGGAAATCGCCACTTATGGCTAAGCGCATCATTTACAACGAGCAAGCCCGCCGAGCACTCGAGCGTGGTATTGACATTTTGGCTGAATCAGTCGCAGTCACTTTAGGGCCGAAAGGTCGTAATGTTGTTCTCGAGAAAAAGTTTGGTGCACCTCAAATAATCAATGATGGTGTAACAATCGCTAAAGAAATAGAACTCGAAGATCACATTGAAAACACTGGAGTTGCTCTAATTCGTCAAGCTGCATCAAAAACAAATGATGCAGCTGGGGATGGCACTACCACTGCAACTGTTCTTGCTCATGCAATGGTCAAAGCTGGTTTGAAAAATGTTGCAGCAGGAGCAAATGCAATTACTTTGAAAAAAGGAATTGATAAGGCAACTGAATTTCTAGTTGACAAAATAAAAGATCATTCCAAGCCAATCAGCGACAGTAATGCAATTGCTCAATGTGGCACGATTGCTGCTGGTAATGATGAAGAAGTTGGCAAAATGATTGCTGATGCAATGGATAAAGTTGGGAAAGAAGGTGTTATCTCTCTAGAAGAAGGGAAGTCAATGACTACTGAGCTAGAGGTCACTGAAGGAATGCGTTTTGATAAAGGATATATCTCTCCTTACTTCGCAACTGATACTGAGAGAATGGAAGCAGTGTTAGATGAGCCTTACATACTTCTTACTGACAAAAAGATTGGTCTAGTTCAAGATCTTGTTCCTGTCTTAGAACAAGTTGCTAAAACTGGTAAACCTCTTCTGATAATTGCTGAAGACATAGAAAAAGAAGCTTTAGCGACATTAGTTGTTAATAGGCTTAGAGGTGTTTTAAACGTTGCAGCTGTTAAAGCACCTGGCTTTGGAGATCGAAGAAAAGCAATGCTTGAAGATATGGCTGTTCTAACAAATGGCCAGCTCATAACTGAGGATGCAGGATTAAAACTTGAGAATGCCACTCTTGATATGCTTGGTACTTCTAGAAGAGTCACAATTAACAAGGACACATCCACAATTGTTGCTGAAGGTAATGAGGTGGCTGTAAATGCTAGATGTGAACAGATCAAGAAGCAGATGGATGAGACAGACTCTACTTATGACAAAGAAAAGCTTCAAGAAAGATTAGCTAAACTATCTGGGGGCGTAGCTGTTGTGAAGGTTGGGGCTGCGACGGAGACTGAGATGAAAGATAAGAAACTTCGCTTAGAGGATGCAATTAACGCAACTAAAGCTGCAGTTGAAGAAGGTATTGTTCCCGGTGGTGGAACTACACTGGCTCACTTAGCTCCTGCATTGGGAGATTGGTCCTCCTCCAATCTTTCTGGTGAGGAATTAATCGGTGCAAATATTGTTGAAGCTGCTCTTACTTCTCCACTAATGCGCATAGCTGAAAATGCTGGTGCTAATGGAGCAGTTGTTGCTGAGAATGTTAAATCAAAGCCCGTTAATGATGGCTATAACGCTGCAACTGGTGAATATGTAGATATGCTTTCTGCTGGCATCGTTGATCCTGCGAAGGTAACAAGATCAGGCTTGCAAAATGCTGCTTCAATAGCAGGAATGGTTCTTACAACTGAATGCATAGTTGCTGATTTACCAGAGAAGAAAGACTCTTCCCCATCAGGTGGTGGAATGGGTGGTGATTTTGATTACTAACTAATCATTCTCATTCAATTAAAAAAAGAGAGATTGTTTTTAATAATCTCTCTTTTTTATTTAAAAAATCAGATACATATAATTTAGTTTTAAATAATTAATTTAATTCTTATTAAGTTAGTTCAACAATATTATTGATTTAGGTTGAAATAGACTAAAAATATTAAGTAATTAAAGTTATTTTAACCATCCTGCGCTAAGAATAACAGCAAGAGATAAAAATAAAACGAGACATGTCCAAGTTGCTCTATTTAATGTAGATTCTGCACTACTGGCACTAGTGAACATTGAGCTCCCACTAGAGGCTAGGCCACCCATTCCATCACCTTTTGGGCTATGAAGAAGAACTAATATTATTAAAAAAACTC
>QCND01000011.1 GCA_003213355.1 Prochlorococcus sp. AG-424-E20 | reverse complement strand
CTTAAAGTGGTTAATTACTTTCTCAGAATCTATTGGAAGTTGTGTATTACTTCTTATGATTATGAGAAGAGAAAAGCCTAGGCTCAAGGCCAGGCACGGCTTACTATCTTTAACTTTATTACTCGCAGTTCAACTAACAAAAGATTGGCTTGGAGCTATAGCAAGTCCCATGCAGTTAATATTACCTCCAACATTGCTTCTTTCTCAAGGGATAGGCACTATAACATCATTAGCTTGGATGGCCGCTGCTAGTCTGATTTGGCCGTCATCTCTTGGTGAATCAAGTGAAGTTAGACTAATAATTGCTTGTGTCGCTGGTTCATTTATTGCATTTCTAGGAAGAAGAATGAGAAGCCGAGCACAGGTTCTTCAAATAGCTGTATTTATACCTTTTGGTGCATTATTAGGGCAATGGTTTATTCTTAATCAAGTAATTAAAGAAAAAAATATAGAATTTAACAACCTATCTATTGATCCTATCTCTCTTTTTAATGAGACAATTATTATTAGTTCAATATTAATGGTAACGATATTAATTATTCCAATCTTAGAAAATACATTTGGATTACTTACCAGAGCAAGATTAATGGAGCTTGCTGATCAAGAACGTCCTTTACTTCGCAGATTATCTAGAGAAGCTCCAGGAACTTTTGAACATACTTTAACAATTTTGAGCCTCGCCGAGGAAGGAGCAAGAGTCATTGGAGCTGATGTTGACTTAATAAGAACTGGAGCTCTTTACCATGACGTAGGTAAATTACATGCTCCTAATTGGTTTATTGAAAATCAGAAAGATGGAATAAACCCACACGATGAAATAAAAAACCCCTATAAAAGTGCCGATATTCTTCAAGCTCATGTAGATGAAGGATTGAAGCTTGCGAGGAAATATCGACTTCCATCCCCTATTGCTGATTTCATCCCAGAACATCAAGGTACTTTAAAAATGGGATATTTTCTTCATAAAGCTAGAGAAAGTGATCCTTCAGCCTCTGAAAAACGTTTTAGATATAAAGGACCTATTCCTCATTCAAAAGAAACTGGAATACTTATGCTTGCAGATGGTTGCGAAGCAGCATTAAGAGCTCTTGACTCTTCTTCTTCAGACAAAGATGCATGCAAAACAGTTAGAAAAATAATTCAATCTCGTCAGGTTGACGGCCAATTAAAAGAAAGTAGTTTAACAAGAGCAGAAATAGAAATAATTCTTAGAGCTTTTGTCTCTGTATGGAGGAGGATGCGTCACAGAAGATTAAAATACCCAAGCTTCAACGCAAGGTAAAAATAAAAAGACTTATTTGAATCATCAATATGAGTTTATAGCCTTATTCTTCTATGGCCTTTTCGACACCAATAAATTAAAGCTAATAAATTAAGCAAAGCAATTAGTAATGTCAAACCACTTATCCCAAAAATATCATTCACTTTAATTAGTCTGATTATTCCATAAGGCAAAGTTCCTGAGAGAGTCATTGACAAAGCAACTATTGATAAAATCACACCCCATCCTCTTTGAGCAAATAGACCTGCTGAAGCAACAATTCCTGTCACGGCAGCTGGCCAAGCAAGGCTAATAGCAATAGTGATATTGGCTGTATGAAGGGGCGGTCCTGATCCAACCACTAAAGCAATAAAAGGAATCGCAAGTGTATTTGAGATCAAACCAAACCAAGTAAGCGTCCAATAGCCCCGCATTCCTAAATCTCCTTAAAAAATTATTCTCTTATAAAAAATCATAAGAATTATTTTAATTGTTTATTTTACGAGAGAGAAGGTTGCAAACACTTAGGTGGATAACAAACGGTTCTCCAAGTTCCATTCCCTACAAGCACTTGTACAGCAATACCTCTATTTTTAAGGGTGCAACTATACCCCTGACCTGCGCACCACACTTTTGCTGCTTTAAGTGCAGCATCAATACTCTCATAGGGGGGCATCAAGGACGTGATGGGGTAATCCATCTAGTCCTGTAAGTCTGTAAAGATTTCTTTTTAAAGTCATTTATGTGCGAATATCTAATCGTCACATCACATATTAATCATTGATTAATAGATTACTGCGATTTAACTAAAAAAAATTTACGGAAGTATTTAAAGACAGTTCATTCAAACAAAGGTTATTAAACTCCTTTTTTATCTACCTTAGCCAAATCATGTTGTGGATGAATGGATTTCCTTCCTTGAGCAGCTACTAATCTATTGAGCGCATTTATGTATGCTTGAGCCGCTGCAACAACAACATCAGTATCTGCAGAATGGCCAGAGAAGAGACTTCCATCTCTTCTTATTCTAATAGTAACTTCACCCAAAGCATCTATCCCCTCTGTAACTGACTTTACTGAGAATTCAATCAATTCATTAGGTTCTTCTGTTAGGGAATCCAAAGCCTGGACTACTGCATCAACAGGACCTGTTCCAATCGAGACGGCGGTCTTCTCCTCTCCTTCTTCTCCAGCAAGAGTTACTGTTGCAGTTGGCATTAAAGAAGTTCCACAGCTTACTTGGACCAATTTCAATTGGAACAAAGCCTCTGGCAGTTGAACTTGTTCACTAACAATGGCCTCTAGATCTCTATCTGTTATCTCTCTTTTCCTATCGGCTAAATCTTTAAATCTAGCAAAAGCGTCATTAAGATCTTCTCTATTTAAATCATATCCAAGGTCCTCTAATCTAGCTCGAACAGCACTCCTACCACTTAATTTTCCTAAAGAAATCTTATTGTCAGACAACCCTACTGTTTTTGCATCGATAATTTCATATGTAAGCCTATTTTTCAAAACTCCATCTTGGTGTATTCCAGATTCATGCGCAAAAGCGTTTGCTCCAACAATTGCTTTATTCGGTTGTACGACCATCCCAGTCAAATTTGAAACTAAGCGAGAGGACTTAGTTATCTCCTCTGTTCTAACTGCTGTTAAAGGAGTAGGGGATTCAGGTGGCCTCCCGAAAAACGGATTAAAATATGATCTTCTTACATGAAGCGCCATAATCAACTCTTCTAAAGCAGCATTACCTGCTCTCTCTCCTATTCCATTAATGGTGCATTCAAGTTGTCTAGCTCCATTCTTTACAGCTTCAAGGAAGTTTGCGACAGCAAGTCCTAAGTCGTTGTGACCATGAACTGAGAGAATTGCCTCATTAATATTTGGAACATTTTTGTTGATATTTAATATTAAATCTCCAAATTCGGAAGGAGTTATACAACCAACTGTATCTGGAATATTTATTGTATTAGCCCCTGAGGATATAGCTAATTCTATTACTTCGTACAGAAAATCTAAATCACTTCTTGCGGCATCTTCACAGGAAAATTCAACATCATCAACAAAACTTTTAGCATAGCCAACCATATCTGGAACGATATCAAGTACTTCTTTTCTGGATTTTCTTAATTTATGTTCAAGATGTATATCACTGGTTGCAATGAAGGTATGAATCCTTTTTTTTGGGGCTGGAGCAATCGCATTGGCACAAGCTTTGATATCAGGCTTTGAGGCTCTTGATAGTCCGCAAATAATAGGTCCTTCTTCTCCTCCTACATTCTCAGCTATTTTCTGGACTGCAGCGAAATCCCCAGGGCTTGCGAAAGGGAATCCAGCTTCAATAACATCAACTCCTAATCTTGCTAATTGTTGAGCAATAGCTAACTTTTCTTCCAAATTAAGACTAGCTCCAGGAGATTGCTCTCCATCCCTTAACGTGGTATCAAAAATTAAAACTCGGCCTGGATCTTTGGCCATAGCATGAAATATATAAAGATAATTAGACCTGATTAAGATCTATATGAATTGCTTTAATTGTAGTATATTTATCTTAATTTTCTAAAAACTATTAGGTTTCTAATTATTTATTTGAACTTTTTATAATTTTAGAACAACAAAACTGTTGATTTAATATAAAAGTTCAAATAAATAATTTAGTTAATACTATATTTAAAGTATTTTATTTTACTAGTTTTAGATAATACTTAAAGTTTTTCTTTTCTTGTGCTGTTTAAGAGTATAAGTATCCAAGGATCAAATCCAACAATCTGGGAGTTTTAATGACTAAAGGCAATCTCGCCATAGTCCTGCATGCCCATCTACCTTACGTGAGAGCAGAAGAACCTGGCTCATTAGAGGAGGACTGGTTCTTTCAAGCTTTAGCGGAATGTTATTTACCACTTTTAGAAACACTTGAAAATGCCTCTAAATCAAAAGATCAAGCACCTAAAATCACAATAGGATTATCTCCTACTTTGCTTTCGCTTTTGGGAGATGAAGTATTAAAAAATCGATTTGAAGACTGGGTAACTATAAGATTAGAAATTCTCGATACATTAGAAACAGACTGCATAAAAGCAGCTCTGCATCTCAAAGATCACTTAAAACGCCAACTAGAAAGCTGGAAGATTTGCAAAGGAGACCTAATAGGAAGATTTAAAAAATTACAAACATCAGAGGTGATTGATATTCTTACTTGTGCAGCAACTCATGGATATCTTCCACTTTTAAGAGAAAATCCTGAAGCCGTAAGGGCTCAATTAAAAACAGCAGTAACTGAGCATAAGCGTCTTTTCATGAGCGCTCCATTGGGTATTTGGTTACCTGAATGCGCATATTATGAAGGCTTAGATGAATTAATGGCTGACTCAGGCCTCAGATATGCCGTTCTTGATGGTCATGGCTTGTTGAATGCAGATCCAAGGCCAAGATATGGCCTGTATGCTCCTATTTGCACAAGAAAGGGAGTAGCTTTTTTTGGTAGAGATAGTGAATCAACACTTCCAGTATGGTCAGCAAGGGAAGGCTATCCTGGCAATCCAAGCTACAGAGAATTTCATAGGGACTTGGGCTGGGATTTATCAATAGAGAACCTAAAAAAGATAGGAATTAAGGAAAAAAGGCCCTTAGGAATTAAATTATTTAAGATTACCTCTCGAAATACATCTTTAGGAAATAAACAAGAATATGACCCAGAAGCGGCAAACAAAAGTGTTGAAAAAGATGCAGATAGTTATTTAAAGGAAAGAAAGAAACAACTTATAAATCTTGAAAAATCAATACAAATAGAGCCATTATTAATCGCTCCTTTTGATGCAGAACTTTTTGGTCATTGGTGGTTTGAAGGCCCGAAATTCCTATCCCATTTATTTATTAAATCAAAAAAAGAAGGTATTAAATTAATTACTTTAAAAGAGTCTCTTCAATCAACACCCAAAATCCAATTATGCAATCCTTCTCCATCTAGTTGGGGACAAGGTGGTTTTCATAATTATTGGTTAAACAAATCTAATGCATGGATTGTTAGTGAATGGAGTAAAGCTGGAAGAGAAATGGTAAGTATTTGTTCAGATGGTTTATTAATAGAAGAATCAAATATCAAAATAATTAATCAAGCCGGAAGAGAACTTTTACTATGTCAGTCTTCAGACTGGAGTTTCATTCTTAAAGCAGGAACGACTACCGAGCTGGCAAGAGAAAGAATAAATTTACATCTAAAAAGATTTTGGCTTTTAATCAATTCAATAAAAAATAATAAAATTATCAATCAAAAGATTCTAGAGGAAATGGAAAGAGAGGATTGTTTATTTCCTTTGATTTCTTTTATTGATTGGAAAAAGAAAAGCTAAGTTTTTTCTCGCTTGTTTATAAGTAAACCAATCATTCCCAACCTGACCTTGGATGGGGCGATATAAAATAGTTTGAGCATAACAATAAACAATCTTGGCAAAGGAAGGGTATTAGTTAGATATCCGAACCAATCTTTTTTGGGTAATTTAAAAAAAGTATCAAAAAAAGATCTTAATAAAGTTTCGTCGAAGCTCATCAGTCTTTGAAGTCCAAACTGATAAAGACGATGTCTTTGAACTAATTCAGATGTCCATAGAGTTTCCCATCCTCTTCTGGCTATCTGAGATGTAGGCATAAGAGGATCTTTTTTAATTACTTTTGCTATTTCGCTTGCTAATGAGGGAGCTCTCCTTAAAAGAGATCCAACAAGATAACCCGAAGCAGGATGAACCATGCTGGCCGAGCCCCCAAAAGCCAAAAGAGGTTGATCTCTATAAGGCAATGGCAAGTTCATTGGGAAAAGACAATGTTCTTCATGGAAGATTTCGTCTATTTGAATATCTTTATTAGATAGTCGTAAATTTAATCTTGCTTTTAATGATTCAAATGAAATTGGTGGTGAACACGCCAAAGATGTTTCTTCTACAAAATAGCTCCCGTTTCCAAGGTCCATAGCATAAAGGAAAGAAGGTGGCTCCTTTAATTCGTTGGCATTTAGATGGTCTGATCTAAAATCCATCAATACAAAACGATTTTTCTCTACAGGAGCAGAACTAAATTTCCCAACCACTCCATAGGCCGCTTGCTTAGCGATTTGCTCATGCTTAGGCCTCTTGATAAAAGGGGTTTTATGACCACTTGCATCAATAACGAGCCTCGCAAAATATTTTTTGCCGGAATTACAAATAACAACGGTCTCTCTCTCACTAAAATCAATATTATTAACAGTTTCTAGTTGCCAAGAAAGCCCATTACATCTCTCAAGAAGAGCCTCCTGAAAATTAATTGAATTAAAGAGGCCGTAATCAAGATAATGATTTGTACAACTATTACCCTTTTTACCTAATCCATCTCCAAAGAAGCTAACAGTATCCTCCCATCTATATTTTAATAATTCTTGCATATTTAAAGACTCAAGTTCAGAAGCCCAAATCCCATAAGTGTTTGGCCAAGGTTCTAAAGGAGACTTAGAAGCTATCGCCTGAACATCAAGTCCATTTTGAACTAACTCAGCAGCGATGCAAAGAGCAGCAGGTCCTGCCCCCATAACTAATACATCAGCGACATTATTCAATTTCAATTTTTTGACGTTGGATCGGTATTTATTGATTCCTTCGTTGTGGATGATTCATTTTCATCATCATTAATTTGCTCTGGGGGAACCAAAACAACCTCCGACAACTTATCGCCATTATCAAGCTTTTGAATTCTTACGCCAGTTGCAGCTCTGGATTGTTGAGAGATTTTATCTGCGCTAGTTCTAACAATTACCCCTCTTTCACTAACCAATAATAATTCTTCTCCTTTACCGAGAACCCTTAAACCTACAAGTTCATCTCCATCTTTTCTGAATTTTATGGCTCTTAACCCCATTCCGGCTCTTTTTTGCAAGCGAAATTGTGTCATGGGGACTCTTTTTCCTAGTCCGTTTCTAGAGGCAACAAGTACCCAAGGGCCTTCAGATTCTGATGCTTCATCCTGTAGTTCACCTTCTTCACTTTTATCAATATGATCAGCCAACTCAGTAGACAAAACATCCATGCTTACAAGTGAATCACCAGACTTAAGATTCATTGACTTAACCCCTCTTGCTGATCTGCCTAAAGGGCGTAATTCAGAATCATTTAATCTAAAATGGATTGTCATTCCATTTTTGGAACCAATCAAAACACTATCTCCAGACTCAGCCAGTCGAACCCAAGTCAAAGCATCGCCATCTTCTAAACCTATTGCAATTAGTCCATTTGCTCTGATCTTGCTGAAAGCTGAAAGAGGTGTCCTTTTTATATACCCCCCTCTAGTAAGCATCAATAAATAGTTTTCATCATCAAAAGAACTCACAGAAAGCAATGAAGTTATAGCTTCTTCCCGAGGAATTGGCAGCAATTGAACAATAGGTGTACCTTTTGCAGTTCTACTACATTGAGGAACTCTATAAGCAGGAAGAGCATAAGCAATGCCTCTATCACTAAAAAGGAGAAGGCTGTCATGGTCATTACAACTAATAAATTTTTTAACCTCTTCCTCTCCTTGGCTTCGCGTTCCTGCTTTGCCTCTAGTACCTCGACTTGTTGCCTCAAATTCATTAACTGGCATCCTCTTTAAATATCCTGTCTCGGTCAACAAAACAACTGATCTTTCATTCGCAATTAAATCAATATCCTCAAGGCCCCCACCAAGATCAAGAATCTTTGTTCTTCTTGGGGTATTGTATTTTTCTTTTATCTCATTTAATTCTATTTTTGTTATTTCAAATACCCTTTCTTTCTTATTCAAGATATCTTTTAAATCTATTATTTTTCTAACTAAATCCTCATGTTCAAGTCTTATCTTATCTGCCTCTAAAGCGGTCAATCTTCGTAACTGCATCTGCAAAATAGCATCAGACTGAATATCTGTTAAGCCATGCAGTTCTTGTAATTTGTTTTTAGCAGTAGTCGAATCTGAAGCCGATCTAATAAGACTAATTATTTCATCTAACTGATCTAAAGCTAATAATAATCCTAATAATATGTGATCTCTACTCTCTGCCTTTTTCAAGAGATATTTAGTTCTTTTTTCAATAGTTTCTACCCTAAAATCTAAGAATACTTGCAACATCTTTCTAAGTGACAATATAACAGGCTCACCATTAACTAATGCAAGCATATTTGCACTAAAATTAGTTTGTAAAGGAGTAAGTTTAAATAAATTATTTAAAATAACTTGAGGATAGGAATCTCTTCTTAATTCAACAACAATTCTCATACCATCTCTATCACTTTCATCTCTAATGTCTGCAATACCTTCAAGTTTTTTATCGTTAACCATATCAGCGATTCGCTCAATTAATCCTGCTTTATTTGTTTGATAAGGAAGTTCAGTAATTATCACTGCGTCCCTATCAGCTCTACCAGGATTTTGAATTGTTTCTATTTCAGCCACTCCACGCATAGTGATTGAACCTCTCCCAGAAAGATATGTTTCCTTAATTCCACTCCTGCCAAGTATCTGTCCACCGGTCGGAAAATCTGGACCTTTAATTATATTCATCAAATCAATTTCTTCTAACTCAGGATTAGAAATCAAGGCCATCAATCCATCAATCAATTCGACCAAATTATGTGGAGGTATGTTGGTTGCCATACCTACAGCAATTCCAGACGACCCATTTAATAACAATTGTGGAATTCTTGCCGGCAATACTGTTGGTTCTTGTACAGATCCATCAAAATTATCGGCAAAATCAACTGTTTCAGATTCAATATCTTCAAGCAAGCTATCTGTAGTTAAAGATTGTAATCTGGACTCTGTATATCTCATTGCGGCAGGAGGGTCATTATCAACAGATCCAAAATTCCCATGCCCATCAATTAAAGGCATCTGCATGGAAAAATCTTGCGCCATTCGAACCAAGGCGTCATAAACGGCGGTATCACCATGAGGGTGGAATTTACCTAAAACCTCTCCAACCACACGTGCGCATTTCCTGTACGGCCTGTCGCTAGTTAGTCCAAGTTCATACATTGCATAAAGAATCCTTCGATGCACTGGTTTAAGTCCATCTCTCGAATCAGGTAAAGCTCTCCCAACAATCACACTCATCGCGTATTCCAAATAGGAACGCGACATTTCGTTTCTTAAGTCAGTCTGAATGATCCGATCGTCGGATTCCCCGGGACCAGCACTATTAGGTCCCAATGGATCAGCCATATATAAAGGTTTTACCAATTATAAGAACATCTGAGCATTAATAAACCTTTTAAAGTGAATAACCATACATCTGAAAGTAAATACCCTCCAACAAAATCAACAATTACAAAAACGCGATAAAAATTCCATCTCAAATCACTGCTTCATCATCAAGTTAATCTAAAAAAATAACCAAAATCTTGATTATCTATTCCCAACATTTGCTCAATTTGGCACTTCAGTTGGTAGTTTGACGAGAACTTACAAATTTTAGGTGTGAATATTCAACTAGGACGCACCAAAACTGTTCGAAGAGCCTACGGGATTGATGAAATTGCATTGGTTCCCGGAGGAAGAACGGTTGACCCTGCCATCACTAAAACAAATTGGGAAATCGGTGGAATTGAAAGAGATATTCCCATAATCGCAAGTGCAATGGATGGTGTTGTAGATGTAAATATGGCAGTAGCCCTGTCAAAATTAGGAGCTCTAGGTGTTTTAAATCTAGAAGGAGTACAAACTAGATATGAAGATCCAAAAGAAGTTCTAACCAAAATCCAATCAATAGGGAAAGAGGAATTTGTTCCACTAATGCAAGAAATTTACAAGAAACCGATCAAAGAAAAATTAATTTTAAAAAGAATTCAAGAAATCAAAAAGAGTGGGGGTATTGCTGCTGTAAGCGGGACCCCATTAGCAGCAATTAAATATAAAAATTTAGTCAAAGACTCTGGTGCAGACCTATTTTTTCTTCAGGCGACTGTAGTTTCAACAGAACATCTGGGTAAAGAAGGTAGTCAAAATCTTGATCTTTATGATCTTTGCGAAAACATTGGGATACCAGTTGCTGTAGGTAATTGCGTTACTTATGAAGTCTCTTTGAAGCTTATGAAAGCAGGAGCAGCAGCAGTTATGGTTGGAATTGGGCCTGGAGCAGCATGTACCTCAAGAGGAGTATTAGGAGTTGGAATTCCTCAAGCAACTGCTATTTCTGATTGCGCTGCTGCAAGGGATGATTTTCAAAAAGAAAGTGGTAAATATATCCCAATTATTGCTGATGGTGGAATAATCACTGGTGGGGATATTTGCAAATGCATAGCATGTGGTGCAGACTCAGTGATGATTGGATCCCCCATAGCAAGATCTCAGGAAGCTCCTGGTAGAGGTTTTCATTGGGGTATGGCAACGCCAAGTCCTGTCCTACCAAGAGGTACTAGGATTCAAGTTGGAACAACAGGAAGTTTAAAAAGTATTCTTTGTGGACCAGCAATTCTTGATGATGGAACCCACAATTTGTTAGGAGCAATAAAAACCTCAATGGGAACTCTTGGAGCCACGAATATCAAGGAAATGCAAAATGTTGAGGTAGTTATTGCACCCTCTTTGTTAACAGAAGGAAAGATTTACCAAAAAGCACAACAGCTTGGAATGGGAAAATAAAGCTACCGAAAGATTTCAGGATCAAACACAAGCGCTAGAATGGAGTAGTGAGAGCCTTTGCTCTTACACTCCTCACACTTAAAAAAGCCCGATTTGTTCGGGCTTTTCCTATTAAAAGGGCACAAATTAATATTGAAACTTCGTTTAAAAATGGCAGAAAAACTTTTTATAGGCAAAATACAATTGTTATGATCAAGTTCTTAAGACTTCTAAGGTATGTCCACAGCTTCTGCAGTAACTGATTCATCTTTCGAACAAGAAGTCCTCCAGAGCGATGTGCCTGTTTTGGTTGATTTTTGGGCACCTTGGTGCGGACCATGCAGAATGGTTGCTCCAATTGTCGAGGAGATCTCAAAAGATTTTGAAGGCAAAATAAAAGTTTTCAAATTGAACACCGATGAGAATCCTAATGTTGCCAGTCAGTATGGGATCAGAAGCATACCAACGTTGATGATCTTCAAAGGAGGTCAGAAAGTAGATACTGTTGTCGGCGCAGTCCCTAAAGCCACCCTCTCTGGAACAATTTCAAAACATCTCTAATCTCAAATTTTAGAAGTTAAAATTTTTAGAGCCGAATTCATATGATTCAAAGGTATATCTTTTGACAAAAATTGGATTAATAGATTATGGAATGGGTAATCTTTTTTCCGTTCACCAAGCATTTAAAAGGTTTAATCAGCCTTTAGATATTATTTCTGATATCAAAACACTCCAATCTTGTGATGCTTTAATTCTTCCAGGAGTTGGTGCTTTTGATCCCGCAATGATGAATTTAAGAAAAACTGAATTAGTACCTTCAATAATTGACTGGATAAACAATGGCAAACCACTTATTGGAATTTGTTTAGGTTTACAGCTTTTATTTGAGACTAGTGATGAGGGGACTTTAGAAGGATTAGGAGTTATCAAAGGTCATATACGCAGATTACCTCAAGAAAAAGATGAAAGGATTCCTCATATTGGTTGGTCTCCCATATATAAAACAAATGAGTGTCCGATCCTAGAGAATTATCCTGATTCTAATTGGATGTATTTCGTCCATTCCTACTCAGCATGTCCATTAGAACCAAAAAACACTGTAGCTATAACAAAATTTGGTAAAACTAATGTCTCATCTATTGTCTGGCATAAAAATACTGGTGCTTGTCAGTTTCATCCTGAAAAATCAGGAGTTGCGGGACAAAAACTTATTTTTAATTGGATTAATTGGTTGAAGAAAACCAACTTTTAGTTTGAAAGGAAAATTGAAACTAATCTCTGGGAAAAGGATAGAAAGTCCTCTAGGCCGCAAGACAAGACCGACCTCCTCGAAAGTAAGAGAAGCACTAATAAATATTCTTGGGAATAAGCTTAGAGGAGCAAGTTGGCTAGATCTTTGCAGTGGAAGTGGCGCAATGGCATGTGAGACTCTGCAAAAAGGTGTAAAGAGGGTCCTTGCAATTGAAAAGCAGAGGGAAACTGCAAAAATATGCAAAAAAAACCTTATCGATGTATCAAATACTATGGATCAATCAATATACATTGAAGTCATTTGCAATGAATTGATCTCATTTCTCAAAAAGGGTCCAAAAAATCAAAAAATTCAGTTTGCTAAGGCTTACCAAAACTCTGAAAAATTTGATTTTGTTTTTCTTGATCCTCCATACGCATCTGAGTTATATGAAATTACTCAAGAACTTTTATTATCTAAAGAATGGATCAAAGAATCATCTACTTTGATATGTGAATGCTCGTCAAAATCAACGCCAAGAATACATAATGGGTGGAAATTAAATAAAGAGAAATTTTATGGAAGAACCTCTCTCATTTTTCTTATTCCCAATCAGGCATTGAACTGCTCCGACGATACTGATTCCATGCACTAACAAAAAGGCCTAATAGTGTTATGGGAACTAGTCCAAGAACAATCCCACATAGCAAAGGCTCAATCATTTCTAGCATTTTCATGATTACTAATAACAATTCTTTCATGTCAAAGAGGTTTTAGTGAATATTCCGTCATCAAAAGCATTAATTAAGGAAGGCCAAGAAATCAGCTCTTGGAGAATATTTTTATTATCTTCTGTCACTCTCATCCTATTAATTCTTTTTTGGAGAATGGGGGATTTCAAGCAAGATCCTTTCATAACTGAAACTTTATCTATTCAAGGTGAAGCTTTATCAGGAAGTAAATTATTCAAAATCAATTGTGTCGGTTGCCATGGGATCTCAGCTCAAGGGTTTGTAGGGCCCGACCTTCATGAAGTCACTCAAGAAATGAGCGATAAAAAGATTATTAATCAAGTTATTCGAGGATTGACTCCACCAATGCCAAGTTTTGAAATCGAACCTCAATCAATGGCTGATCTATTGGAGTATATGCATTCACTAAATTAATATTGGCCATAAATAAAACTCTAAAAATAATACTTGTCGAACCAGCAGGGCCAATCAATGTTGGGAGTGTTGCAAGACTATGTGAAAACTTTTGTGTTCATGAATTAAGACTAGTTTCACCTAAATGCGATTATTTAGCTCAAGAAGCAAAAAAGATGGCTGTAAGAGGATTGAAGATATTAGAGAATGCAAAAGTGTATGAAGATCTAAATTCAGCACTTTCAGACTGCTCAAGGATTATTGCCACTTGCGGTAGAAAAGAACATGGAGAAATCCCACTTAATTCAAATAAAGATGCATTGAGCTGGGCTCTTAAATCAGAAAGGGAAGAGAAAATAGCATTAGTTTTTGGAAGAGAAGACAGGGGCTTATCTAACGAAGAGCTTCTAAAAGCGAATAAAGTAGTTAGTCTTAATACAAGCGAGTATTATCCATCATTAAATCTTTCACATGCAGTAGCAATTGTTCTTCATCAATTCAATCAATTAAATGATCTTGATTTATTAAAAAACCAAGCCCAAACAAGCACTCCTGCGAATTTAATTAAATTAGAAGATTGTATTAATGACGCAGGTAGTCTTTTGCTTGATATTGGTTTCTTGATGAAACATACCTACAAAGCTAAAATGATGAAAATCAAACAATTACTCTTAAGAGGTGAGATAAAAGATGATGAAGTTGCACTAATTAGAGGGATAATTAGCCAAGTAAGATGGAAGATTAAAAATAAAAATGATTAATCAAAATAACAAGCTACAATAAATAGCAAAGATTTATATTCTTTCATTTCAAATTGAAAAGACACCTCAAAGTGATAACGAATATATTTTTAACAAGCATAGCCTTATCAATTTTACTTGGTAGTTTTCTAAAAATATTAGGTCCCATTAATCAAAGCTATAAAATAAACAAAACAATCAATATAACAGGGAAATCAAGAAGGTCATTTAAAAAAGAATTACTAACTAAAAAATCCAATTTGTTATCATTCTACAATAATAAATTAGAAGATTTTGAAAGACTAGAAGAATTGATTAATAAATGGGAAAACCATATAGACAAAAACCCAGGTTTAGATGTTAGTGCTTTTTTTATATCATTAGATGATCAAGTCTATGCAGAAATAAAATCTGACATAAAGCTTTCTGCAGCAAGCAGTATTAAGGTACCTATTCTAATTGTTTTACTTAGAATGCTAGAGAAAGAAGAAATAATTTGGAATGAAAAGTTGATACTTTCAGAAGATGTAATTGGTGGCGGTTCAGGCTGGATGGCATATCAAGAACTTGGTGAGAATTTCCCCGTTTATGAAGTAGCATCAGAAATGATTAGAGTTAGCGATAATACAGCAACTAATTTGCTAATAAAACGATTGGGAGGTATCAAAATAGTGAATCAAAAATTGAAAGAAATTGGATTAAATAATACACAAATAAATAACTTTCTTCCTGATCTAGATGGAACGAATCTCACATCAACGAAGGATCTATCTTTGGCAATGGCTCTTGTTGATAATGGTTATCTACTTAATGTTAGTTCTAGAGATATTTTCAGAGAAATAATGAGCCAATCAAAAACAAATACATTAATACCCTCAGGAATTTTAAGAGGTCTTGGCAAAGAATCTAAAGAAACAGACTATCATCTTTCATTACAAGGTTATCTAGTTCACAACAAAACTGGTGATATCGGAATCTCATATTCAGATACTGCTCTAATTCATACTCCTAATAATTCAAGAGCATTCGCAAGTTTTATAGTTGAAGGTCCGTTTAATGATCCAAGATCAAGTGAGTTGATAAGAAATTTATCGGCAGAGTTAGTTCCTTTTCTAAGGCTAGAACAAAAAGCAGGTAATCCAAATTAGACTTTTTACCGACTTAAATAAACTTTTGCAATTCATTATCATTTTTTTTTGAACTTTATCAATCTAACGAGGCCTGTTTATGAAACAATCTTCTTACCGGTAATAAGCAAGTGAGTTCAACTAGAAAACGCAGAGTTTTTCCATTCACTTCAGTGATTGGACAAGAGGAAATGAAGCTAGCTCTTCTTTTAAATGTTATTGACCCGAGAATTGGCGGAGTAATGATAATGGGTGATAGAGGCACGGGAAAGTCCACAACCATAAGAGCGCTTGCAGATCTATTACCTGCAATTGAAGTCGTTGAAGGAGATCCCTACAACAGCTCTCTTGAGGATCCAGACCTTCAAAGCAATGATGTCAGGGAGCGAATAAACAGTGGTAGTGACATTCAAAAAGCTAAAAAACAAGTTCCGATGGTTGATCTCCCCTTAGGTGCCACCGAGGATAGACTTTGTGGAACTATTGATATTGAAAAGGCCCTTAGTGAGGGAGTTAGAGCCTTTGAACCAGGACTGCTAGCCAAAGCAAACAGAGGGTTGCTTTATGTTGATGAAGTCAACTTGCTAGATGATCACCTTGTTGACGTACTTTTAGACTCTGCCGCATCAGGGTGGAATACAGTTGAACGAGAAGGTATTTCGGTTCGACATCCTGCAAGGTTTGTTCTTATTGGTTCAGGCAACCCTGAGGAAGGAGAATTAAGGCCTCAGTTACTTGATCGTTTTGGGATGAGTGTAGAAGTAAGAACAGTAAGGGAGGCAAAACTTCGAGTTCAAGTCGTTGATCAACGTACAGCCTTTGATAATGATCCTGAATCTTTTAGCGATTCGGTTCAAGCGAAACAAGAATCACTTCAACAAAAAGTTGTTGATGCTCAAAATATACTTAACGAGGTTTTTATTGATGAAGATCTCAGACTAAGGATTTCAGCAGTTTGTGGTGAACTTGATGTTGATGGACTTAGAGGAGATATCGTAACAAATAGAGCGGCTAGAGCCCTTGCTGCCTTTGAAGGGAGAAAAGAAGTAACTGAAGAAGATATTGCTCGTGTCGTGTCGACAGCTTTAAGGCATAGGCTTCGAAAAGATCCTCTTGAACAAGTTGATTCTGGAGATAGAGTAATAAAAGCTTTTTGCAAAGTATTTGAAAGGAATGAAAGTGATGATGTATCTGAATTCGAACTAGCCACCGCTAACTAAGTGCGAATAATAGGAATTGATCCAGGGCTAGCAAGGGTAGGTTACGGAATTATTGATGAAATAGAAGGAAAAAGAATAATGATTGATTGCGGAATTATAGAGACAAAATCAACACAAAAAGAAGAAGAAAGACTTGTAGAAATTTCAAATGATTTGAGCTCAATAATAAAGAAATGGAATCCCAATTCTGCAGCGGTAGAAAAGTTTTTTTTCTACCGCTCTAGCACAACAATTAGTGTTGTTCAGGCTCGCGGAGTGATAATGATGACTTTAGGAAAGTACAAGGTTCCGATTCAAGAATTCCCCCCAATGCAAATCAAACTTGCTGTTACTGGTTATGGTCATTCCGACAAGAATGAGGTGTTAACTTCTGTTATGCATGAACTCAGTATAACTTCACCACCAAAGCCAGATGATGCCGCAGACGCTCTAGCAATAGCACTTACTGGAATTTATCTTAAATAATTTTATCTGTAATTAAAATATACTATTTATGAAAAATATTTATGACGATATTAAATCAAAAAAAAATGATTTAAGAAAAGAATATACTTTGATCCGTAATTCAAATTCATCATTAGTACATGAGAAAGTAAAATTAAATGTTAAATTAGCGTTAAATATACTTTTAAATAAATATCATATTGAAGGAAAATATATAGGAATTTATTGGCCATTAAAAGGTGAAGTGGATATAAGATTTATCAAAAACATTAACAGTCTAAAAGTTGCTTTACCTTCTAGTTCTAAAAGTAAAAATTTAAGCTATCATCATTGGTCAAACAATCAACTAGAAATAGATTCAAACAGTATTCCTGCACCAACGAAAAAAAATGCCATTAACCCTAATGATATTTCTATCCTATTTGTTCCCGCAATAGCGATAGATCAGGAAGGGTACAGATTAGGTTATGGTGGTGGATACTTTGATCGTCTTCGACAAAAAGATTTGTGGTTTTCAATACCATCATTTCTAGTCATCAGTAATAATTGCATAACTAAAAAACCATTACCCAGAGGAAAATGGGACGTGCCATTTAATGGTTGGATTAGTGAAAAAGGTCTACATCAAATTGAAGCAACTAATTAATTAGTTAAGCTTTAGGATAAGTAAATTGCTTGATCTATAGAGGTGACTGAAATCAAAGAAAAATCTTTCATCAATACTTACGGGAGTGATTCATTAGACAATCTTATAGAGCGTCTACAATCAACTTCAGATGCTAAAAGGCGTTACGAATATATTTTATGGCTAGGAAAAAGTTTGCCGTTGCTAGATGAAGATCTTTACCTAGAAACAACTAAAGTAAAAGGATGCATTTCAGAGGTGTATGTTCTTGGAATTCTTTTGAATGGAAAAATCCAGTGGAAAGGATATTCAGACGCCCTCATAACTAAAGGTTTGCTAGCTTTTCTAATAAAAGGTCTAAATGATCTAACACCTTTTGAAGTACTCTCTATAGATGAGAAATTTATTGAGATGACAGGATTAAGTAAAAGCTTAACGCCATCGAGAGCAAATGGTTTTCTCAACATATTCCTAAAGATGAAAGCTCAAGCCAAAAACCTATCAATACCTAGCTCTGACAATGAATAAATAAGATTCAAACAAAATTATCGCTCTATATGAACATGAAAAAAGTTGGTATCGGTTTACTTGGACTAGGAACTGTTGGCCAGGGTGTCGCAAATATAATAAGCCAACCAAAAGATAGGCATCCTTTGGTTGGAGAACTTGAACTTATAAGTGTCGCGGTAAGAAATCTCAAAAAGAAAAGAGATATATCCATCCCAGATTCAATACTTACAACAAACCCAACTGAAATAATAAATAATCCCAATATTCAAATAGTTGTTGAAGTAATGGGCGGTATAGAACCAGCCAAATCATTAATTATCCAAGCGATAAGAGCAGGTAAATCTGTTGTTACTGCTAATAAAGCAGTAATTGCAAGACATGGTGAAGAGATTTCAAATGAAGCAAAAGCCGCTGGGGTTTATGTACTTATCGAAGCAGCAGTTGGAGGAGGAATTCCAATAATTGAGCCTTTAAAACAATCTTTAGGGGGCAATCAGATAACAAAAGTAAGCGGAATAATAAATGGAACAACTAATTACATACTCTCCAGAATGGATAAAGAAGGAGTTAATTATGCTGAGGTTTTAAAAGAGGCCCAAATCCTTGGATATGCAGAAAGTGATCCTGCCGCTGATGTAGAGGGATCAGACGCAGCTGACAAAATTGCAATTCTTAGTGGCCTTGCTTTTGGTGGAGCAATTAATAGAGCCAACATACCAACAACTGGAATAAACCTATTAGAGGATATAGATGTCAATTACGCTAGGAAGTTAGGGTATGGAATCAAGCTTTTAGCAATATCCGAGAAAGGTGAAGCTCAATCCAGCAGAGAAGACAGTCAACCACTCTCCGTTTGGGTTGAGCCAACATTAGTACCTGAAGACAATCCATTAGCAGGTGTAAATGGAGTTAACAATGCAATCCTTGTAGAAGGGAATCCCATTGGCCAAGTAATGTTTTTCGGACCAGGTGCAGGTTCCGGCCCAACTGCATCAGCTGTTGTTGCAGACATACTTAACATTGCAGGTATCCAGTCTATGAGTGAAAACAAAATCTTTAATTTAGATCCTCTTCTATCAGCGAAAGGTTGGAGAAGTTGTCACGTAGCAGAAAAGGAACAAATAACTAAAAAGAATTACATACGGCTTATTGCAGAAGATAGTCCAGGGGTAATTGGAGAAATCGGGACTATTTTTGGAAACAAGAAAATATCTATTGAATCAATTGTGCAATTTGATGCAAAGGATAAAAAAGCAGAGATAGTAGTTATTACTCACAAAATCAATCAAGGTCAACTTGAAGAGGCTCTTTTAGATATAGAAAACTTGCCACAAGTCAAGAGGATTGCAGCAAAGATGGGTTGCCTTTAGCTAACGAAAGCTAGTCAAATCGAAATTAAGTTGCTAATGATATAAATAGAACAAAGGAAATTTTATCTTAAATTTCTTTTTGGAATTAACCATGAAAACATCCAAAAACGTAATTGAGAAACTCAAAAAAGAAACAGAAAACAATATTCATCAAGGAGATTGTGTTTATCTAAAGAATCAAGATGAACTTTTTCAAGTATTAGGTATAGATAATGCTTATGAAAAATGTTGGGTCAGGAAATGGCCGCTTAATCCTAATGGATCCCCTGTCTTCGAGATATCAATTAAACAAGTATCTCCAAATCAATAAATATTTTTCTCAGTTAGAAGTAATTATAAAATCTCATACTAAATGTTAAAACTAAATTATATAAAAAATATTTTAAAAGTATCAAGTATTCTTCTAATACTATTACAGTTATCTTGCTCCCAATATAAGAAAAGAGAAAATATTATTGTTGCAAGTGCAGGTAAAATTGAATCCCTTGACCCTGCTCAAGCAAATACACTTAGGACATTACAAATATTAAGCGCTCTTGGAGATACTCTATACAAAATAAATAAGGAAGGGAATCTTTCACCAAGCTTAGCTAAAGATTTACCAAAAGTAAGTAAGAATGGTTTGCTAATAGATATTCCACTCAAAGAAAATATTTCTTTTCACGATGGAAGCATTTTCAATGCAGAAGCGATGGCATTTAGTCTTAATCGATTCAGAAAGATTGGAACTTTAAATTACCTCTTAAATGACAAAATAGAAGATATTGAAGTTAAAGGAAAATTTCTTTTAAGAATAAAATTAAAACAACCATCGAGTTCATTAGCAAGTCTTTTAACATCAGTAAATTTGACACCTGTATCTCCTGATTCATATTCAAACTATAAAGATAGTTTCAATAATAAAAAGTTTATAGGGACAGGACCTTATTTCTTAGAAAGTTTCAACTCAAGTCAACAAATAATAAAGCCATTCAAAAATTATTGGGGAGAAAAGCCACTAAATAAAGGTATTAACTTTATAAATTATAGTAATTCTAGTACTCTTTTTGGAGCTATAAAAACAAAAGAAGTTGACGTCCTGATCTCAAATTCTATAGATGATTTGCAGCGATTAACGTTAAACAATATGGCTAAGAAAGATCAACTTAAATCCGGAGAGGGTGATCCAATAGAGATAGGATTCATTACATTTAAAAGCAATAAATTACCTTTAGAAAATAAAGTAGTTAGGAAGGCTCTTTCCTACACTATTGATAGAGAATTAATTAGCCAGAAAGTAAGTTTCGGAACAAGAGAACCATTAAGATCAATTGTGCCTACTCAACTACATAAAAAAGAATTTAAGCCATGGCCTAAATACAATCCTAATACTGCAAGATCTTTATTAAAAACAGAAGGCTACTGTGGAAAAGAGATTCTTTCTATTCCATTAACATTTAGATCTAATGTACCTGCAGATAAATTACTTGCCCTTACTTGGAGAGATCAAATAAAAAGAGATTTATCTGATTGTTTAGAAATAACTTTAAATGGAATTGAGTCAACCACAGTCTACAAACAACTTTCCGAAGGGGCTTTTGAAGCGGTTATATTAGATTGGACTGGGGCATATCCTGACCCAGAAGCATATTTAACTCCCTTACTAAGTTGTAATAAACTAAATAATAATTCTTGCCTCAAGGGTGAAGCTGTATTCAGTGGTAGTTTTTGGGGTGATAAAAAATTACAAGAACTCTTGGAGAAAAGTGAAGAACTAGAGGGAGAAAACAGACTAAATAATTTAATAAAAGTTGAAAAACTTGCAGCACAAGGAGGTGCCTACTTACCAATTTGGCTCGTTAATCCTAAAGCTTGGTCTCTAAAAGATATAAGCCAACCAGAATTTTCAAAAGATGGATTAATTATCCTGAAAAACTTAGAAAGAGACTAGTTTTGTCAACTAAAAAGGCACTTTTCAAATATATCCTTTCAAGATTAACTCTATTGCCAATAATGCTTTGGATCATTTCGAGCTTAGTTTTTATATTATTAAGAATTGCTCCAGGCGATCCGGTAGATGCAATTCTAGGCACTCGAGCGAATGAATTTGCAAGGGAAAGCCTAAGAATTAAACTTGGATTAGATAAGCCTCTAATTAATCAATATATTGAATATTTAAATCAATTAATTCATGGAAATTTAGGAATCTCATTAAACACACAAGAACCTGTAAAAGTAATTATTTCAAAGGCTCTTCCAGCAAGTTTGGAATTAGCTATATTTTCAATATTAATAGCATCATTAGTAGGTTATTTAATTGGTTTTTTAGGAGCAGTTAAGCCAGAAAGCAAAATAGATTTTTCAGGAAGGATTTTTGGCATTGGTACCTATGCTCTCCCCCCTTTCTGGGCAGCAATGTTAATTCAAATTATCTTCGCTGTTTTGTTAGGTTGGTTACCCATTGGTGGAAGATTACCTCCCGGAGCTATTCCTCCTCCCCCAATCACTGGTTTCTTACTTTTAGATAGTATTTTAGATAAAAACGTTGAAATCATTTTTAGTTCTATTCAACATTTAATATTACCCTCCGTCACTCTAGGGATCTTATTAAGCGGAATATTTAGTCGAGCATTAAGATTAAATCTAGAAGAAGTTTTAAAAAAAGATTACATTGAAGCCGCCAAAAGTAGAGGTATAAATAACTCCAGAGTATTAGTTAAACATGCCTTACCAAATACTCTTCTCCCAATATTGACAATTACTGGCTTAACAGTTTCTTCTTTAGTTGGTGGAGCACTTTTAATTGAAATAACATTCTCATGGCCTGGAATAGCTCTTGGACTTCAAGAAGCTATAAATCAAAGAGATTATCCTGTTGTGCAAGGAATAGTTGTTGTAATATCTAGCCTTGTTGTAATGATTAGTGTTTGTATAGATATCGCTATTGCATATATTGATCCAAGGGTTAGTTATTGAATATTGATAAGTTGTTCAATTATATTACTGTCTAAGATATGAAACTTAAGCTCGCCTTTAGTTAAATTCGTGTTCAAAGGGACTGTTTTATTCTCTTCTAATTTTTCTAGGAAGTTGATGATCTCAAAAGCTAATAAGCTCTGAACAGAAAGTGGATGATATCCAACTATTGATTCTCCTAGATTAAATAAATCCTTACCTTTAGAATGATTCATTTGTCCCTCTACTCTAATAGGTGAAAAATGGCTAGCTCTCTCAATTAAAAGGACTCTACTTAATGGGCTTGAACTCAAAGCAAGCATTAATCCTAGTTGTTCACTAATAGAAGGAGTAACTAAATCAAAAGTTCCTCCTGTAAGGAAAAGAGGAATATTTATTTTATTTTCTAAATTTTTTGGCCACAAAAAACTCCCAAAACTATTCATACCAACAATAGCTGAAAGATTTTCTATACCATTAGTATCTGACAAAGTAATATCTATTAGTTGACATTGTAAAAGTGAAGATAAATTAGAAAGCGAAAGATTATCAAGTACCTCCTGACATCTATTTTCAAGTTGATCATCTATTTTTACTCCTGAAGCCAAAATAGCTGTGAGGGCTCCTAACGAATGCCCCATCAAGACAACATTCTCTGCCAATAAATCAATTGTTCCTGATTTTTTTGCCTTTAGGATGCTATCGATATCGTTCAAACGTTCAGGAATTATTTCAGCACCTGGTAAAGGTAGTCTTCCTTTTACCAAGGCTTCCAATGCTAATGAGTCACTACCTGGATGATCCAAGACAACAACAGGCCAACCATTGTGACTAAGACTTCTTGCAAGCCAATTAAAATGATTACGATCTCCTCCTAAACCAGGCATTAAAAGAACCCAATTTTTTCTATTTTTCTTCCTAAAAGATGGGTTCCAAACCTCTAAAATTAAAGGCTCTTTTCGATGAGAAACAGTTAAGGAAATTAATTCATATTCGGTTTCTTTTATTTCAAGAGGTAAAACATTCATTGTCTCTCTCTTAACTGATAAATCATTAATTGAGACTAAATCAGTTATGAGTTTCTGTTGTTTGTTTAACTCACTTCTCCAATTATTAGCTACTTCAATCCACCCATCCAAATCAATGTGAATTGCTTTAACAGAGAGAGAATTTAAAAGATCAAAAGTTGTCACCTCATCTTTTTCATTTAAAAGTTTTTCTAGAGTATCGAGAACACTTTCGCCTGAACTGTCTTCATCCATAAGTATTAGATCACTTACTTCATCAAGCAATTTTCGTCCAGACCAACTTCTCAAAATTTGTCTTGCCATACTTTTATCTCTTACCAACGGTGTACTTAAAAACTTTGCCAAACCTTTCCTTTCCTTAAAGCCAAGTAAATTAAGCCAACTAGCTAATTCAGAATTTTTTTCCTCTGCACCATTACTCCAATCAATCAATTCTTTTATCGAAATTGGGATGGACATTCCATCGAAATGAATTTCAAATCTCTCTGCTGCTTGAAGTTTTGGATAAAAACAATAAGGAGCTAGTAAGCTTCCAACTGTTCCAAGAACAACTAATTTTTTAATGAATGAATTTGTTCTCAACTTCTAGTGTTAGCAATTATTGGGAGAAATTCCCTGTATCCCTAAGACTAATCATAAAAGCTCGTTTATGGACAGCAATAGGAGCAGGAGGGGTATTGTATTTAAGTCCGATAATATTCAATAGTTTAGGTTTTTCAGCAGAGCAAATCGGAAGAGGCATAACCACAGCTGCATTTGCTGGAATAACGACAAGATTTGGGACGGGATATTTACTTGACAAAAAATTTAGCTCTATAAAAGCAATTAAAGTTGCATGTTTATTTGCAATTTTATCGGATTTTATACTTTTTTATTCGCAAAATTTCTTAGCTTTCCTTTGTGGTCAGTTTTTCTTAGGAGCTGCAGCTGGAATATATTGGCCTTCTGCGGAATTAGCTATTCCATCAAATTGCAATACCAAAATAAAATCAAGTGAAGGTTATTCTCTTGCAAGAAGTGCTGATGCAATTGGAGTCACATTAGGGGTCTTACTTGGTACTATAGGATCTTATTTTGAATTCCCAAGAATAATATATTTAATAGATATTTTATGCATGTTATATATATTAAATATATTATTAAATAAGCTAGACATAAGTAGAAACAAAATTGCTTTCAAGATCAAAGACGATTTAGATGTTAAATATAAATCTCTTGAAAAAAAATACAATCTTAAATGGATAATAAGTTTACTACCTTTATTATTAATAACTCTATTTGTAACAGGAATAATGAGTTTATTGCAAAGCATCCTTCCTATAGATTTAGCGAACGGAGGTATAATAAGGCTACCATTCACAGACCAAAAAGTAGCTGCATTATTAACAATTAAACTCATTTTACTTGCTTTTTTTCAATGGCCAGTGGGTTATATTTTAAGAAATAAAAATTCACATATTAAATTCAGATTATGCTTAATATCTCTACTCATAGGTTTTATTTTTTTGTCACTTTCAAATTTCTTACTTGACGGATATCTATTAATACTTATAGCTTTCATACCACTAACAATATCTCTATGTATATTTTTACCCTCTGCTTCAGATGCAATTATAAATTCTGCTCCCATTAAATATCAAGGTTCAGCCATAGCCATATATTCACAATGTTTTGGGATTAGTTCTTTAACAGTACCTTGGATGGCAGGAAAATTAATTGACACCTATGATACAGCCCTTCAACTATGGTTAATTGTTAGTATTCTTTGTATACTTTTAGTACCAATATCTAAGAATATTAAATAATAAAATATTTAATTTAATTCCTATTCATCTCTTCAATTCTTAATTCCCTTAGATATAGAAAAAGAGGAGCTGAAAAAGCAAATGCGATTGTAAATGTAGTCAATATTACAATCCATAGATTTTTCATCTCTAATCTCTTTGATTCAGAAATTATCCAAACGAATACAGCTGATGACCCTATAAAAAGATCTCTAGATAATGACTGAGAAGCTGGATTATTATTAGCTAACTCTATAAATAATTGAATATCAAAAGCAGGTCCATAGCTTTTTGCAAATTCAATATTTGCAAGTGTAGGCAAAACGGCTCCTAATATAGCCAAAAACAAGTAAATCCATTTCAACCATTTAATCTGTCTTACCATAAGTAATTTTTAATTTAATAAGAAATAATATCAGAAGAATTATAAAGTTTGCCTGTTTTATGAATAAAAAAATATCATAGTTCTACATATGAAACTAACTTACTATATTAGAAATAACATAATATATTGCGAATGAGAATTGATGCTCCTAAAGAAATACTTAGCCTTCCTAACCTTAAATTAGCGGTGATCGGTCATGTTGAATGGGTAACATTCTTAAAGGTTGATCAGCTCCCATTAGCGGGACAAATTTCGCATGCAAAAGATTGCTTTGAAGAAGCAGCAGGTGGTGCGGCAGTCGCAGCTGTTCAGATGGCAAGGCTAATAAAGAACCCTGTTGACTTAATCACATCATTGGGCAAAGACAATTATGGTGAAAAATGCTACGAAAGACTTACTAAACTTGGTTTAAACTTAAAAGTAGCTTGGCGAGAGAAACCAACCAGAAAAGGTATTAGCCAAATCAGCAAAGATGGAGAAAGAGCAATTACAGTTATTGGAGAAAGATTACAGCCAATCGGTTCTGATAATTTACCTTGGAGTGACTTGAAAAATTACGATGGTGTTTTCATTACCGCTACTGACAAAGAAGGAATAAGATTCGCTAGGAAAGCTAGATTCCTCTCTGCAACTCCCCGAACAGGTAAACAAACCCTAAAGGATTCAAAAGTAAAACTCAATGCATTGATTGGCAGTGGTCTTGATCCTGGTGAAAAGATAAATTACGAAGAACTTGAACCTAAGCCAGACATATACATTTCAACAAAAGGTGAATCAGGTGGAACAATTTTTCCTGAAAATATTAAATACAAGCCCATTAAGCCTAGTTCTAAAGAAATAGACACCTATGGTTGTGGGGACAGTTTCGCGGGGGCTGTGACTACTGCTCTCTCAGCAAAGCTAAATTTAGAGCAAGCGATTAATATAGGTGCATATTGCGGTGCTGAATGCTCAACTCATTACGGGCCTTACTAAAATGAAAAAGCGAGAGTTTAAAGATTCCCAAAAAAACAATAATAATTCTATTACATATAATTTTATAATCCTAATTATTTCAACTATTTCTCTTTTTGTTGAGTCAATAATAACCATTATCAGTTTATTTAAAAAAGGTATTTTTAAAAAAGAAATACTTTCAAAGGAAACAGATCTAGGCTTCGACTTGATAATCAAGAGAAAATAAAGGAACAAATGAAAGAGAACTCAATTTGACAATCTTTATTTGACTGGCTTTATTCCTAGAAGTTGCTTTAATTAGATAAGATCATAATAATCAATAGTGAAATTGATTCCAATATTAATAATAGTATTCTTTTTTTATATATTCTTAACTTTAAAAAAGAGAAAAAAATTGTCTAATAGAAAGACTTTAATAGAAAGATTCAAGAAAAGGTTCAAGAATATCAATGTTCGTCGAGAAAGGATATCTGAAGAATTTACAAATTCTCTTTTACTTGATCCTTGCAAAAACATCCCTTTAGGTACATGGTATTCAGAGGATGAGCTAAGAGAAAAAGCCGATATTCATAGATCTAGATTAAGTAAATTTGGCAAATCAAAAATTAATGGCGAAATGCTATATGTTGGACCAAAAGGAGGGATTTACAAGATAAGTGGAGATGGAAAGAAAAAATATGTGTAAATCTTGAAAGACGAAAATTAATAATTAAAAAAAATCTAATTATTGCTAAACTTAAAAAGATAAATCATGAGTAAATTGAATTTTTACCTAACAGTCTCATTTGGAGAATTAGAGCTATCTAATCTAACTTTTTGGAGCCTTGTTGCCATTACAGTATTATTCGTAGTATCTTTTGTTTTATCAACAATTCCTCTTACAAAAAATATTTCTTCAAAAAAATAGAGTTCAAGCTGCCTTCTTATATTCTGAAAAGTCTCTATTAGCCCAATGTATTTTTTTGATAGATAGATTAGCAATCGAGTTCTTTTCACCTTCTTCTTTCATAGATATTAAATTACTTTCATCAATAAGTTGATTTGAAGGCTCATTTAAAGAAACGTTGGAGCTGGAGATATTTAAACGATATTTACGAGCAAGGTTTTGAATTGAGAAGCCTTTTGCCCTAGATCGATGTGGCCAAAAATTCTTCAAGATAAATAAAGTCTCTTTTTTTAAGAAAACTAAGAAAAAGAGAATTGCAAGTAATTCTCTTTTTTATTAACAAATAATTTCGATCGATTCTTAGATTTTACGCTGCAGGTATAGAAGGTTTATCTCCTTTACATTCAAGACTAGCCCTAGTAGAAACTCCTGTAGTTGGATTCACACCATCAGCTATTTTACAGAGATTTCTTTGATCTTCACTGTCAAGAATCGCAAGTGTAAAATCAGCTCCTTCAATTTGAGCACCAGCAAAACTGCTACCAGATGCAATCATATTTACTAAAATGGAATTTCTAAGATCGGTCTTCTGAAAATTAACCCTGTCCGAAAGTGTATCAGTAAGATCTACACCATTAAGGTTGGAACCTTTGAGGTCTGACAAAGTTAGTGTTGTTCCATGAAGATCGACGTTACTGAAATCAGCATCTCTTGCTATTGCACCAGCGATAGAGGAAAGATGTAAGTCTTCACCATGAAAATCGAATCCTGTGATATCAGAACGAACATAACTTGGAACTTCGTCTCCTTCACCCTTAACTGCCACATTGGCACCAGCAAATACAGGGGTCACCCCAAAAAATATGATTAAAAAGCTGAGTACATATTTGATAATTTTTGAAAAAAGAAGATCAAATTTCATGAGTAAAAATGATAATCCACCTGATTAATGCAATTATCTCTCCTATTAAAGAATTTTAAGTACATTGATAAGACAAATTAATGTAAGAGGGATTATCAAGTGGTTATTACAAAAGAGGTCTTCCAGAGATAAATTCATGCATTACTGGGTTCATCCAATATAAACCTACAAATAACATGACAAACACATTAAAAACTATCAAAACACCACCAAGTAAAAAGGTCTGATCATTCGAAGTATTATCTTCTCTTGTGTTTTGAACAATGGCTTGAAAATTCTGGTTCATTTTTCGCAATAAGACCCGACTAAGTTACTAGAAAAAGAGAAATAACGAGGCTCCAACAGGAGAATTAACAGGATCTTTCTAATTTTTTAAGATTTTAAAAATATTCCTTACTAAGACTCAAAATGTTGAGTGGATTGATTTTTCTAGGTTTTTGAAAAATCAATCTCCCATTAAGTATTAATATCTCTCAGAGACTGATTCACTTATGCCATTCATTCAAGTCAACACATCCCTCAAAAGTGTTGTGGACAATGATGATTTACTCCAAAAAGATATCTCAACAATGGTCGCTGAGCTAACGGGGAAACCTGAGAATTACGTAATGACCATGATCCAAAGAGACATCAAAATGACCTTTGCTGGGTCCGATGAACCATGCTGTTTTATTAAGGTTAAATCAATTGGTTCACTAAGTCCCTCCTCAATGAGCAAGTCTTTGTGCGAGTTAATTGCATCTAAAACAAATATAAATACAAATAGGATTTATATTGAATTTATCGATGTTAAAGCCTCAAATTGGGGATTCAATAGTTCAACATTTGGATAGTAAGTCTATTGTTTTGAAATTTCATATCTAAAAAAGTTATAGTCAAGAAAATTATTACTATAAATAGTCAATATATATCGCAACCCCTTTCAGAACATAACTTTTCAATAGAAGGTCGAAAAGTTATTTTCAATCTATATTTTGCCCATAATTTATATATAGATTCAAAAAATTTATCAAATACAGGAAATCTTGTTGGAGCATAAATCCAACCCAAGCCAATCAAATCATAAGCCTCTTGAAAAACCTTTATGTCCTTAATTACTGAGCCATCGCTTTTCAAGGCATGGATTCTCTCCATCGCTTGTCTATAGGTAATTCCGTTTTCAAGATCTAAAGAAAAATCCGAACTATTAATATCAATAAATCTTAGATATTTCATTTGATTTCTTGATTGTAAGAAATCAACCTCTCTTTTACATAAGGGGCATCCACCATCGAAAAAAATAGTAAGTT
>QCND01000010.1 GCA_003213355.1 Prochlorococcus sp. AG-424-E20 | reverse complement strand
CTTTATTGAGGTGATTTATAGCATCGCTGAAATTGCCAAGATCAGCCAATATGCTCCCAAGATTGTAATGAGAATTTGCGAAATTAGGATTAAGTTTTATTGCTTTACGGTAGGATAATTCTGCTTCTTCTAATTTTCCAAGATCTCTCAATATGTTTCCCAGATTGGAATGTCCTTCTGCGAAATCAGGATTAAGTTCAATTGCTTTGCGAGTGGATAATTCTGCTTCTTTTGATTTACCAAGATCTCTTAATATGGTCCCCAGGTTGGAGTGCACTTCTGCGTAATCAGTTTTAACTTCAATTGCTTTGCGGTATGACAATTCAGCTTCTTTTGATTTACCAAGATCTCTTAATATGTTTCCCAGATTGGAATGTCCTTCTGCTAAATCAGGATTAAGTTTAATTGCTTTGCGAGTGGATAATTCTGCTTCTTCTAATTTGCCAAGATTTCTCATTATGGCTCCCAGATTGGAATGATAAATTGCATTGTTCGGATTAAGTTCAATTGCTTTAAAAGTGGAGATTTCTGCTTCTTTTGATTTGCCAAGACCTTTTAATATGAGTCCATAATTAGAGAAAACTCTGTGATCTTTGAAACCTTGATTGATGAAATGTTGATAATATTTTGCTGCTTCTAAAATATTTCCTTGTGAATGAAACTTAAATGCTTGATTGATTATTTGTTCTTTAGTAGGTTTAGAAGAGGTATTTGTATTAATCGTAAAATTTTCTTTTATTTCTCCTAACTCATGTGGAACTGAGAATGTTTTCACCCCAGGTCTTTCTTCCTTTTGATCTATTTCTCTCTGCGTCACGTCTATTAACTATAGATTGATTTGTTTGTAACTATTGTATATCTTGACTAAATTACAACTTTCAAACGCAATTGACGCCCTGCAAATAAACATAAGGTTGTCTCTCTGCAAGAGGAACTAATTAGTCCAAATCTATTGCAAATAATGGCGTTTGTTATGTCCCTCCGCTTTTTCAACTATAGAAAATAATCAAGCTTGGGATCTAATGCCTTCTTTGGTTCCTTAGTTGGCATTGTGTTTTCACATCCTCCAGAGGGAATCGAATCTTCATTGCGTGGAGCTGGAATATGAAAAAAGCTAATAAAAAAGAGATGGAATTAAGAGCAGGGTTTGCTGCTGACTTACTTGCTCAAGGTCATAGTTGAGCTATCGTAATAACCCAGTGACCGATGGGTACGAATTAAGCAGAAGAAAAGCTCGAAGGATTACTGCGAAGGCAATGGATTTGATCGTTCAAGACTTTGAAGAAATCAATATTGAACGGCCGCAAATGTTTGCAAGATTGCGAGTAAATCTTTAAGAAGGTATGCAAAAAGCACTACTTCATAACCAATCGAGTGGCTTTGCAGCATGCGCAAAACAAATAATTAACTTC
Source organism: Prochlorococcus sp. AG-424-E20 (assembly GCA_003213355.1). Taxonomy (GTDB): domain Bacteria; phylum Cyanobacteriota; class Cyanobacteriia; order PCC-6307; family Cyanobiaceae; genus Prochlorococcus_B. Next base: position 29,076 of record QCND01000010.1, on the reverse strand, counting down.
GCTGCTAATTCATCGCATAACAACCTCTGAGGAGAATCTAGTAACCATAGATAAAAAATATTGGTTAAATTAAATCACATGATTGTTGGCTTTTTTTGTATCAGCATAGGAAATCTTTTTATAATAACTATGGTTTAATATATTTTTTGTTGATTTCTAGGACTCACTAGGAAAGAAGTATATTAATTTATTTTTTATTAAAAGTGTTATTTACTATTCATCATGTCGCGGGATCAGGGGGGTCAATCGTTTCTCAAGTAATATCTGCTGCTAGTAACTCAATTCTTATTTCAGAAATTAATCCATTTGCTTCCATAAGGAATAAAAAGATAGAACCCTTTTATGATCCTACATCAATACTTTGGCATCTAACTTATAATTCAAAAGAAATTAGTGCTAATAACAAGTTGAAATACTTTTTTTTTCAGCTTGGCATATCTATAAATCATGCTCAAGAGTTTTCAAAAAATTTAGTTATCAGAGACCATACTCATTCGACATTTAATTTTTTGGGCAATGATATAGTCTTAAATAATGAAAAAATTGACTCTTTATTTTTAGACCCTCTGAAATTATTTTATAAAGAAAATAGCTCTGAAATTAACTTTCCAAAAGCAAAACCTATACTTAGTATTAGACACCCTCTGGATAACTATATATCTGCTCGTAAAAGACGATGGCTGGGAGCTTATTGTGGGTTAAATTTAAACATCGAGAATTATTGTAAATCATTAATAAAATTACAAAAACATATGAAAATGAAAGAAAATGCAGTTGTAATTAGATATGAAGATTTATGTTTAGGTATGGAAAAAGTATTAGCTAGTGTATTTAAAGATTTAGAAGTAGAATATAAAATCCCAACATTAGTTGATATTAATAAAAATAAAGTAACTGGGAAATCAGGTAGGAAGTCCGTAGATATTAGTTTAAGAGATCGTATGATCTCGGAAGTTGATAAAGATTTGATTGATGAAATCAATCAATCTTTAAGTTATAATGAGTATTGTAATATGAATAACTATAATATCAATTATAAAGAATATCCTATTATATAATTTTTAAATATATAGGAGTTGACTAATTTTTATTAGTTAGTAATTCTATTTACACCATTCATAACGTTTTTTCAACCTATTATAAAGTTTATACTTTGATTACCAGCCTAAATCAAGAAAACTAGAATATTTTAAGCTCTTTTGGTTGGCATTATCTAAATCTTCTTTTTTAAAGCTGTACTGATACATATTAGCAATATTTAGCCATATCTAGCCATAGCCAGCTATGCAGTAGATCTTAGTGGAGTTACTGTAATCTTTTGTTATCACTTGAGTTTGAGTACGCTCCCTGCTGGATTCGAACCAGCGGCCCACTGCTTAGAAGGCAGTTGCTCTATCCAGCTGAGCTAAGGGAGCTAGATCTGTGTTTTTAAGAAAAAAACTGCAGAGTCCTAATCTAAAAAAACAACTATTCAAGATTACATACTTTCGTAGCTTGCCACAAGCTGAATTAAGCAGACCAACAACTGCCTCGTCGCTTTTTCTAGCGATAGGTAACTTTTTGGGCTTGTAGAGAAAAAATACATATTTTAGGAATTAAGCATTTTCATGGTTTTAGTCATTTTTTCAGGTTTTTATCTTTCTCAATTTTTATAAGAGTTTTTGTCGGTTGAGAATTATTTTCCTACTTCTGATGATTAGGCCTTATCTTAGATTTATAGAAACGATAGAGATGATTTCAAGAAGATTGACCACGACTCAAAAAGCTGAAATCCTTGAAGCATATAGGGCCGGAGATAATACCAATGACCTGGCAGAAAAATATAATTGCACTTCCAATACAATAAATAGAACAGTCAAAAGCTTATTATCAGATGGTGAATATGTACTTCTCAAAAAAAATAGATTAAAGAATAACAAGAAAACTCAAAAAGAAACAAAAGTAAATTTAGAACAGGAAAATTCATTTGATAAATTCAAGGAGAAAGTTAAAGATGAATCTCTAAGTGTAAGGGGTAATGAAAAATCTAATACCACTGATTTTGCTGAAATCGCTCCTTTAGATCCTTTTGACTCCAATCAATTAGGTGTCGATTTTAAATTTGAAAATACAGAAAGTAAAAATCATGATATCGATGAAAATAATAAATGTTTTGATAATAACTTTGATGAAATAGAACCACTCGTTTCTAGTTTTGGTTTTGATCAAAAGAGGCAATCAGAGGATTTTGAAATTCTTAATTTTGAATGTCTTCCCGAGAGCGTTTATATGATTGTTGATAAAAAAGTTGAGCTAGATCTACAAAACATTTCTGATTTACCAGAATGGAGTTTTTTACCCGAGAATGAATTAAAAAGAATTGCAATTGTATTATTTTCTAATCAACGCACTGCAAAAAGAATTTGTTCAAGAAATCAAAGAGTTATAAAAATTCCAAATACAAATGTTTTTAACCTTTCAAAGTCATATTTAATTTCAAAGGGTGTTACCAGGTTAATTCTTGAAGATTCAATAATAAGTTTGGATAATTAGCTATAAAAAAAATTAATCTTTATCATTCTTATTCATCATCAATACGGAGGTAAGGCCTCCAGACATTAATCCTAAAGTAAATGAAGTACCAATTATGAAACCAATTGGAAGAGCTACAGTTTTATTAGCGAGAAAATCTAGACTATATTTCTTCCCTAGATTTTGAGATCCAAGACAAAGGAAGAAAATTAATAATATAGCTGTGGCAATGTTTAGAGTTAAAAGTTGTAATCTAAAAAACATTTAGATAGTTGTTCTATTTTAACCAATCTTATAGATAGCGTTAACTGTAAAGGTTTATTTCTCAAGCCTCTGATGTAATTTGGAATAAAGCCATCTTTTTTTATAACCTGTTTCTTCTGAGACTATTCGTGCTGCGATGTTAGATCTTTCGCCTTCTTTAATTAAATGATTAAGTCTATTTAACGCTTCTGATTCACTTATCATATTTTTTTGCTTATTATTATTATTATTTCCCCCTAGAACTATTGTAAATTCTCCCTTTGGAGCGTTTTTTATAAAATATTTTCTTACCTCATCAATTGTCCTCCCAATAGATTCTTCATACCTTTTTGTAAGTTCTCGCGCGATTTGAATAGGTCGATCTTTTCCGCATGAGATAGATAAGTCTTCTAAGAGTTTTAACAATTGATGCGGTGATTCATATATTACTGTCGTTCTAGGTTCTTGAGCAATTTCCTCTAGACGTTTTTTTCTGAGGCTTTGTTTTTTTGGCAAAAATCCTTCAAAGCAAAATCTTTCTGTCGGTAATCCACTTATAACTAATGCTGTAGTCGCTGCACAGGGCCCAGGTATACAAATAACTTCATAGCTCTTGGACTTGGCAACATGAACAAGTTCTTGTCCCGGATCATTTATTCCTGGTAATCCAGCATCACTAATCAAAGCAAGACTCTCATTACTTTCCAGTATTTCTAATAATTGAGATTGTCGACTTTTGAAATTGTGTTTGTGATAGCTAAGGAGTGGTACTTTTGAATTTATTATTTTCAATAATTGACCACTTCTGCGAGTATCTTCACAGGCTATTAATGAAACATTCTTTAGAATAGATTTTGCTCTTGGAGATAAATCGCCTAAGTTACCTATTGGCGTACCTACTATGTAAAGAGTTCCTGGAAAAGGTTCTGATCTTTCTTGTTGAAGCTGGTGATCATCAATTAAATCCATTATGTCAATTGATCTTGTTGTACCAGAAGAGGTTGAATTAATTACTTTATTGGATGAACTTAGAAAACTCTGCTGGGCTTCAGCAGATGTTTTGATGGCATATGCAAGAGGGGAGGAACCACCATATGGATTCCCAAAATCTCTGACTGTTCAAGAAGGAGGTGATGGTCCAGTATCAGCAGCTGACATGGCAGTAAATGAATTATTGATCTCTGGTTTGAAGGATAATCTTACTTTTAAAGAATGGGATATTTTGAGTGAAGAAACTTCTAAGAAAAAAAATCTTGAGCGAGAGAATTACAAAAATGATTGGTGCTGGATTCTTGATCCACTTGATGGGACAAAGGATTTTCTTCAAGGGTCTGAAAATTATGCAGTTCATATTGCTCTGGCATATAAAAAAAAGCCAAAAATTGGTATTGTTTTGATCCCTGAAAAGAATGAATTATGGTTTGGAATTATTGGAATTGGTACATGGTTCGAGAACCGTGATGGATCTAAAAACAAATTTTCTTTTAGTGAGAGGCTTGAAATATCAAAATTGATTTTAGTCTCAAGCAAAAATCATAAACAAACAATACTTAAAAACCTTCTTTCAACTTTGAGTTTTGCTGAGACTAGAGAAATAGGGAGTGTCGGTTGTAAAATTGCCTCTATTTTGAGAGGAGAAGCAGATGTTTATATCTCTCTATCTGGAAAAACTTCTCCAAAGGATTGGGATATGGCTGCTCCACATGCACTAATTGAGGCAGCTGGTGGAGTTATCTCACATGCCGATGGAACAAATTTGAATTACCTAAAGACTGAACATTCTCAGTCAGGTTGCTTGATTGCAAGTCATGGGAAAGCACATGAAATAATTTGCCAAAAAACTATGGAGTTTTTCACTCTAGAAGAGCCTAAATATAAAGTCTAAATTAAGTAAGAGGAGCTACAGGAGTAGGAGTTGGCTCAGGATAATTATTCATTCCGCCATTTTGAGATACTCCCCTAAGAGTTAGATTAATGCGGCCCCGATTATCAATTTCTCTAACCCTGACAGTCACCTGATCTCCAACTTTTACAACGTCTTCAACTTTTTCAACTCTTGCCTCAGATAATTGAGAGATATGAATCATTCCTTCTTTACCAGGAAGGATTTCAACAAATGCACCAATTGGAATGATTCTCGTAATGGATCCTGGGAAAATTTCTCCCTCATGAACTTTTCTAGTTAAACCTTCAATAATTCTCTGTGCTTCTTCTGCAGCTGCTCCATCATGAGATGCAATGGTGACAATTCCTCCATCCTCGATGTCGATTTTCGTGTTGGTTCTCTCTGTTATCCCTTTTATTGTTCTTCCTCCTGGGCCAATGACAGTTCCTATTAGTTCAGGGTCAATTCTAAAGCTTAATAGTCTTGGGGCATGAGGCGACAAATTGTCTTTTGGCGTATCTATTGCCTCTAGCATTTTTCCTAAAATATGTGTTCTTGCAGGAAGTGCTTGATTGATAGCTTCCCCTATTGTCTCAATGGGAAGCCCAGTTATCTTCATATCCATTTGCAGGGCTGTAATTCCTTTTTCGGTTCCCGCAACTTTGAAATCCATATCTCCAAGAAAGTCTTCAATTCCTTGAATGTCAGTTAAAATTCTTACTTCTTTTCCTTCTTTGATTAGGCCCATAGCAGCTCCACCAACAGGGGCTTTCAGTGGCACTCCTGCATCCATAAGTGCAAGGGTACTACCACATACTGATGCCATAGAAGTAGAACCATTTGAACTCAGGACTTCGCTAACAACTCTTAAGACATAAGGGAAAGTATCTTTTGCAGGGAGTACGGGTATTAAAGCTCTTTCTGCCAAGGCACCATGACCAACCTCTCGTCTTCCAGGAGTTCTCATTGGTCTAGTCTCTCCCACTGAGTAAGGAGGAAAGTTGTAATGATGTATATAAGTCTTATCAGTATTGGGGTTTAAATCGTCCATCTCCTGCGCATCACTAGGGGTACCCAATGTCGCAGTAGAGAGTACTTGTGTTAAACCTCTTTGAAATAAAGCTGATCCATGAACTCTGTTAGGTAAAACTGCTGCATCAGCATCAATCTCTCTTACTTCATTTAATTCTCTTCCATCGACTCGTTTACCTTCTTTGATTATCTGATCTCTCATTAACTTTTTGGTTAAAGCTTTATAACTAGTTTCTAGTAGTTTGTTATTTAAGGAAAGAGATTTTTTTACTGCATTATCGTCTTTAAGCCCTTCTATTTTTGAATTAATGTTGATCTTTATTTCTTCGATTTTGTTGTCTCTCTCTTCTTTAGTTTGATTAAAGTCTTTGAGTACTTCACTGATTGATTTTGTACAGTTTTTATCTAAGTAATTTGATATTGTGTCATCAACTTGAGGAGCTTCCGGCATCTCTTGCTTTATTCCTGTCTCTTTTAAAACTTCTTTCTGAGCATTGATTAATTCAGTTATGGCTTCATAGCCAAAATCAATAGCTTCAATAACATCTTGCTCTGAGAGTTGATTGGCCCCTGCTTCAACCATTACAACTCCATCTGGAGTCCCAGCGACTACAAGGTCAAGATCACCTCTTTCGATCTCTCGATAACTTGGATTAAGAACAAAGTCATCTCCTAAGAGCCCAACACGAACAGCTGCCATAGGGCCTTGGAAAGGAATACCTGCCATTAATGTTGCCATTGAAGCCCCAGTAACAGCCAAAACATCTGCTGGAACCCTTTCATCTAAGGAGAGACATGTGGCAACTATTTGGATGTCATCTCTCATCCAGCTAGGGAAGAGAGGTCTCATTGGACGATCGATAAGTCTCGAGATCAAAGTTGCTCTTTCAGGAGGGCGACCTTCTCGACGCATGAAACTACCTGGAATCCTTCCTGCTGCATACAATCTTTCTTCGTAGTCACACATTAAAGGTAGGAAATCAACCCCCTCTCGTCCGGTCGACCTTGTTGCTGTTACGAGAACGGAGGTGTCCCCACACTCAATCATTACTGAACCACCAGCCTGTGGAGCAAATCTCCCTGTAGTGAGCTTTATCTCTCTACCATCGAAGGAAACGGATTTTGTCTGACCTTGCACGTGACTTTATAGCTTTTTGTCTTTAGACATTCTTACACTTAATGGGACTAATTGAGTAAAAATCTCGGTAGATTTGTTTCCTTGAGGAAACATTTACCACAATTACTGAGACTATAAAATTAAAAAAAGTGGGAGATATAATCTTTCCCACTTTAGGTATAAATAAATTTAATTAAGTTTTTACCAACTTGATTTTACTACCCCAGGCAATTCTCCATTATGAGCTCTTGATCTAAGTTGATTACGGCATAAGCCAAAATCTCTATACACCCCTCTTGGTTTCCCCGTTGCCCAGCAACGATTTCTAATTCTGTTTGGTGCACAATTTCTAGGCAAAGCTTGAATCTTTCGATGGATTTCTAGCCTTTCCATGGGATCTTTTGCTGATTTGAAAGCATCAATAAGAGATTTACGCTTTACCGCGTATCTTTCTACAAGCTTTTTGCGCTTTACATCACGCGCTATCATTGACTTTTTGGCCATTAAGAAACTTATTCAGCTCATTTGATCTCCATTTTAACTCTTTGGCTGATTGTTTTTAGAAATTACAAGTTATTTTCAAAATATTTTTTTCAAGTTGAGTGTTAATTACTCTTGCTTATTATCGATGTACAAACTGTTGAACTAAAGATAGCTGAGTTGTATCACGGACTATCAAAACAACACTTAGTCCTACAAGTAAAATAAAGCCAGATTGCATAAAAGCTAATTGAATTTTTTCAGGAACTGGCTTACCACGTATGCTCTCTAGAATTAGCAGAACAAGTTGTCCTCCATCTAGAAGCGGCAGTGGTAACGAGTTAAGAACTGCAAGATTAATTGAAACTAAAGCAGAAAAGAGAACCAGACCTGAGCCCCCTTGCTCTGAAAGCTGAGCACCAATTTCAACAATTTTGACTGGCCCACTTAACTGCTGAGCAGTTGAAGAGAAATTCGTAATCAAACTTTTATAACCAATAACTGTTCGACTTAGTAATTCATAAAATTGTGAATTTGAGCTACTAACTATTTCTCCAATATTTTTTGCTTTAGATACTTCATTCGGAAGATTTGGTTGCAATTGAGCTCCTATCCTTCCATTACCTTCGTTTTCAGCTGGGATTATAGAAACCGTCTCGCTTTCTCCTTCCTTAACTCTCTCAAAAAGTAATTCTTCCCCAGATGATTTTTGAATGATTTTGACTAAATTCATAATCCCTTCTTTGCCGCGGCCTAGCTCTTGACCGTTTACGCTCATTATCCGATCTCCAGCAACTAATCCTGAATTAAAGGCAGGTTCATCTGGCTGGATTCCCATTATTATTACTCCAGGCTCAGGTTGATTAGGAATTCCTACAAAGCTTGCTTGACCAAAAAGCACGATCCAAGCAAGTAATAAATTTGCTACTACACCTGCTGAAATAACTATTGCCCTTTGGTGAATTGGCCTGTTTTTTAAAAGGTCTGGGTCATTAGATTGAACTAGTGAATCAGTTTCTTCATCAGGGAATGAGACGAATCCTCCCAAAGGCAGCGATCTAAGTGAGTAAGTAATTCCATTTATTTCCTTTTTCAAAAGAGCTGGTCCAAAACCAATTGAAAAACCACTGACTTTAATTTTTTGAAGTACAGCGGCTAAAAAATGACCAGACTCATGAAAAAAAATCAGAAGGCCAAGTACAGCTATAGATAAGAGAACGTTCATTAATTAGATTTTGATTGGATTATTCTGGCTGTAATTTGTTCGAACCGAAGTAAGGTATTAAGGCTTTTGGCAAATTGATACTTCCATCAGATTGTTGACCATTTTCCAAAATCGCAGCCATAGTGCGACCTATTGCCAATCCACTTCCATTTAAGGTATGCAAAAGTATATTTTTTTTATTGTTATCTTTTGTTCGTATTGAAGAGCGTCTGGCTTGAAAATCTCCACAATTACTGCAACTAGATATTTCTCTAAAAGTATTTGCCCCTGGGAGCCAAACCTCCAAATCATAAGTTTTTTTGGCTGAGAAACCTAAATCTCCTGTGCATAGCTGAATTACTCGATAAGGTAATTCAAGTTCTTGCAACACAGATTCTGCATCAGATGTGATTTGCTCTAAAGCCTCTTCAGATTTTTCTGGATTAGAAAACCAATAGAGTTCAACTTTATTAAATTGATGGAGTCTAATTAGACCTCTAGTATCCCTACCGTAACTTCCCGCTTCTCTTCTGAAACATGGGCTATAAGCTACATACCTTAATGGCAGCAAATCTTTAGGTATGATTTCTCCTCGATGGAGTGAAGTTATTGGAACTTCAGCGGTAGGAGTCAGCCATAAATCATCATCAGCACATCGAAAACTTTCTTCTGCAAATTTTGGTAACTGCCCAGAACCAGTGAGACTAGCTGTGTTTACGAGTGCCGGAGGAAGAACTTCTAAATATCCTTTCTTAACGTGTAAATCAAGCATGAAATTTATAAGTGATCTCTCTAGTTTTGCAGCTTGTTTGAAAAGGGTTACGAATCGACTTTTTGCTATTACTGAAGACCTCTCACTATCCCAGAGCCCCAATTGATTAGCAATTTCCCAATGTTCTTTTAAATTATTTCCTGAAATAGACTCTCCCCATCTTCTTATTTCCTTATTGTCTTTTTCGTTTTTCCCTTGAATAGAATTCTTTTCTGGAAGATTAGGTAAGCAAAGGATTTGTTCATTTAATATGTTTGAAATCGATTTTTCTTCCTCTTCTATAAGACCAACTTCTTTTTTGATTTGATTGCCCTTAATTCGAAGACTTGAAATTTCTTCAGAATCTTGAGAAAGACCTTGTTTTATCTTTTTTCCAACCTCTTTACCAATTGAATTACTCTGAGCTTGTAAAGAATTTCTTCTTTCTTCAAGCTCTTTAAGATCTTTGCAGAATTTTTGAAGAGGGCCTAAATCAATATCCATTCCTCTCGATTTAAGCCCTTCTGAAATTAAATTAGGATTTTCTCTTAGTAGTCTCTGATCTATCACTATCTAAATTTTGAAGTCCTTTTAGCCTAATCGTTGATTGTTCCGAAAATAATCACACTTGTTAAATTCTTTTAAATCAAAGACTTTTTTAGATTAATTAAAATAAAAAAAGGAAATTCTAAAAAAGTTTTGGAGATGAAGCTCTTGCTCTTCCGCTAGAAGCCCATTCCCTGAGCGATTCAAGTTGTTCTCTTGCCGTTCTTGAAAGAGGAACTAGTTGACTTGTCGCGAGAATTAAATCACCTTCAAGAAGCTCTCTTTTCTCTGCAAATGCAAAGTACATTGCCTCGATAACGGATTGTTCTAATTCTGCACCAGAGAATCCCTCTGTTCTATCCAAAGTAGCATTTAAATCAATTTTTAAATTAGGTCTTCGTTTTTGTAGATGAAGTTCAAGAATGCTATGTCTTTCATTTCTAGAGGGTAATTCCAGCATGAAAATTTCATCAAATCTTCCTTTCCTAAGTAGCTCAGGAGGAAGTTTATCTATTCCATTTGCAGTGGCTACAAGAAAGACAGAAGAAGTTTTTTCTGACATCCACGTGAGAATATTTGCAAGCACTCTTTGACTAGTTCCTCCGTCACTCCTCCCATCTCCGCCAAAAGCTTTGTCAATTTCGTCAATCCATAATATGCAAGGTGCCATAGCTTCAGCTCGCTGAATGGTCTCTCTTGTTCGTGCTTCACTTGCTCCTACTAGTCCCGCAAATAATCTGCCTACATCAAGTCTTAACAAGGGCATAGACCAGCTATTTGCTATCGCTTTCGCTACTAGAGTTTTTCCTGTCCCTTGAGGCCCGACAAGTAAAACTCCTTTGGGTAAAGGCAATCCAAAATCTTTTGCTTCTTGGGAGAAGGCTTGTTTCCTTTGCTTCAACCAATCTTTCAATATTTGTAAACCACCAACATCATTTGGCGACTTATTTGTTTTGCAATATTCAAGTACTTCACTACGCGCAATAGATTGGCGTTTTTCTTCCAGTACTTCTACTAGATCTTTTTTACCAATTTGACCTCTTTGCGCAAGAGCCCTAGCCGCTACTTTACGGATCCTTGATTCACTTAGGCCACCACATGCATTTGTAAGTTCCTTTAGAACGTTTTCGTCTAATTGAGAGTTACTAGCTTGAGCAATATTTGATAAAAGGGTCTTGATTTCATTTTCCTTGGGTAGGGGAAGATCAAGAATCGTTAGGTCTTCTTCTAAATCATTTGATGGGCTCCACAATCCAGAACTGATAATTATTGAATGAGGCTTGGAGCGAAGATTAATAGTTAAATTTTTTAGCATTCTTAGAATGCCTGGATCTTCACAAAAATGGTGAAAATCTTTTAGCAAAAGGATAGTTGGGGAACTTTCATCCAGTTTTTTAAGCCATTCAAGGACGGCCATTGGCTGCCTTGATCCAATATTATTGGAATTAAGAACATTACTAATTCCATCTATGTAATCCCAAGTTGCAAGTCTTCTTGGAGAAAGCCTTTTAGTAGAATTTTTTAAAAGAGTTTCCACTCTTTCTTCTTCATTACTCCTTATCCAAATAATTGGAGTTCTAGCTCGAATTAGTAGATCAAGTTGTTCGTCCCAATTAGACATCAGTTATTAATTTGATTCTCGATAAGGCTGAATTAATATACTAAGTTGCTTTTAAAATTATTTATTACTTTTTGGTTCAAAGGGTAATCTTTCGGAGTCAGCTATTACTTCTGAAGAAACAGAAACAGTTGATTTGTCTTGTTGTTTTAGTTGATCGTCAAGTATTTTTTGTAAATTATCTGGAAGCGATTCTCTGCTAAGAAGAAATGTTTGTAACCCTTGAAAAATATTTGCAATGACCATATAAAGCAAAACGCCAGCTGGCAAAGGAAAGAATAAAAACATTCCAGTAATCATTACTGGAGTGATTTTATTTGCTGTGGATTGTTGTTTATTTACAGGCATTCCTCTTCCAGAGAGCACCTGAGAAATGACAAGTGTTAAACCAAAACCTGCTACTAAAATGGCAATATCCCAATGAATGGCGCCATCTACATAAAAGCCAACATTTCCTAGTGCTTTTATAAATAAGAATCCGCTTTTTGCTGCTAATCCAGGGATCTTAGCTTCTACAGTTGCATCTCCAGGATTAAGTGCATTTACAGTCCCATCAGAGGTGACTTTGACGATGTCTTCCCCTTTCGTGACTTTCCAAGAAGGAGAAAATTTCGATCCATTTTCATATTTCTGCAATTCGTTTAGATATGAATCTCCACTCAGGGTTTGCAAATTGATTTTAACTGAATCACCTGAACCAATTTTTGTACCACCGGGAAGAGAAGCGATAACAGGGAAGTGATTCTTTTCAGTTATAAATATGGAGTGTTTTGCAGTCTTGAAAGGTTTGGGCTCTACAGCGGCTATTTGGTCTGATGGAAGCACTTTGATATTGACAAGATAAGGTACATCCGCAAAAGGTGATCCTCTTAAGGTTGCGAATAATGCAAATAGTATTGGCATTTGAACAATTAGAGGCAAGCAACCAGCTAAGGGACTTCCAAATTCACTCATTAATTTTCCTAATTCTTCCTGTTGCTTTTGAGGATTGCTTGCGAAACGGCTTTTAATCTCAGCTTGTCTTTTTTGCATGACAGGTTGAGCTATCTTCATCCTTCTTGCACTTCTAATAGAACCAGCGCTAAGAGGAAAAAGTGCTAACCGGATAACTATTGTTAATGCGACAATCGCTAGTCCATAGCTTGGTACTAATCCGTAGAAAAAATCTAGGATCGGGATAAGTAAATTGTCTGAGATGTACCCGATCACGGTTTTAAAGGTAGAAGGTTTGAAGTTGTAAGGCCAGTTTGCCTTAAAAAGATGTGTTCTTGTCTCACATATTTGCGAGGGCTCATTAGTTTGAAAAGCCTTGAACCTCTTTATCGAGTTTATTGGTGGGTGATTTATCTATTTTTTCAAGAATGTAGGATTCTGTTTCTCGAAAATTAGGAAGTGATCTCATCTCAAGTCGAGCCCCATCTTTTAGTACTAGAACCATATCACCATAAGACCCTAAACCTCTTGGAATGGCTCTGATCTCAGCGATTTGACTATAAACAACTTGGGTTTTATCCCTGCCTAGCCAGCCACCGGTAACAGATATTCTACGAGTTGTTATTTTATATCTAACCCAAAGGGCTCTAACCAAGGCTCCAAAAGTAAAAGGTAGACCAATAATTGTTATACCTGCGAGTAAGTTTATTATTAGGTCGCCGCTGGCAGGTCCACCTTCGTAAAAAATGTCTTCATTGGGACTAATTGTCATCTTGTTATTCCAGCCTTAGTGAGTAGTTTGTCAAACTCTTTAAGAAGAGTACTATCCGAATTTTTCATACAAGAGGGTTTTAGAGAAATAAAAGCCCAAATCTCCTCGTCAAATTCCATATTAGAAAGCCTGAAAGACAAATGATGGTGGAATAACCGTCGAAGCTTATTTCTAGTAACTGATTTTTTGCTTACTTTATTGCTGATTGATATTGCACATTTTATAGATGGCCTTGTCTTTGAGTTGTTTCCTTTGGCTTGAGGTTTTGTATTTGCGTTTGTAACTCTAAGAACCATTGAGGGGCTGTAGAACCTTGAACCCTGCTTGTAGATGAAGTCAAAACATCTATGACCTTTGAGTCTCATATGTCTTGGTAAAACCATTAGAAGAAACTTTTGTTGTAAGTATCTTTATTTAGAGTTTACTTTTAGACAGTTAAACGTGATCTCCCACGTTTTCTACGAGTCCTTACAACTCTCCTTCCTGTATGAGATCTCATTCTCACTCTGAAACCAGAAACTCTTTTCCTTTTTCTACTGGTTCCTCCAAAGGTCCTTTTTGTCATTTTTATTTAATGCTCTTATTGGATAAATACAAAGATTAATTTATCAGTTCACTGTACGTCTATGTTCCAAGTACCTAAATATGTTGAGATAGGAATCTCATCAGCATTTTGGGATAGCGCTCGGAATTGAAACATACCTCTTTTTCTGGGATTGAAAATTTTCATTACTACAGCATAATTATCCTTGTTAAACGGAATTGGTTTTTCTGGAAAGATATCAATAATAGTTTGTTTATCATTAACTTCAATCAGAGAAGGAATGTTTTCTAAGCAACGTGTCCTTTCGGTATATCCGCCAACCTTTACTTTGCAGAGATTTAATTTTTTTGTCTTAATTCTTGCTTCAAAATAATCAGGAACTGCAATCGTCAATTTTTTTATATCTTCTTTTCTATCTTTCCCTCTAAGGAAAAAGTAATAAGTAGATCTTTCATTTCTTTTAGAGGATGATTGATAATATTTGAGCTTTTTATATCCAGGCTCAGGATCCCATTGGTATTCAAAGAAACCTGGGGATGCCGAAGTTTGTGGAGCTAAAATAGAAGAACCTGTTCCAAATAAAAAAGCTGAAAATCCAATAAAAAAACTTTTCTTGATAGCTAATAATAATTTCTTCTTGAACATAACTTGAAGTTTTAGAAATATTAATCACTTGAAGGTTTTTCAAGTGCATTTGCATGATCTTGAATAAATATAAGTGGTTGTTGGAAAAAAAACTTGATTTATCTGTCTGGACGCAAATTTTTTGCTTTACCAAGATAAGGATTTTTGGGTATTTGCTCGTTTGGTAAAGAAACATAAGCAAGTAGACGAATACATTTTGATAAGTCGTCTTTAACAAACATTTGCTGGCAGTCTAAAAGTGCGATTTTTTCCCAGCCAATATTTTTTCTAGCAATAGAAGCGGGGAAACAAGCATCTAAGTCTGATGTTACGGAGAACGTAACAGAAATAATTTGATCTGGGATCAAATTATTTCTAGAAACTAATTCAACTAGCAATTCCTCTACTGCAGAAGTGATTGACTCAACAGAATTGTTTTCACAAGTCGTTGCACCCCTCAATGCACAAAGATAAGTGAATTCATTTTGAAAATTCATGGCTTAAAGAGCCAAAGGATCTGTCCATTTCCCTCCAACTCTAGGTTTAATGCATTTACAAGATTGTGGATTATTTTCCCTCCAGGTAAAAAACCTAATAATTTTTTTTTGGTTTTACCAAATGTTATGGGTTTTGTTTTTTCATCTAGGTTTGCAATTTTTATGGCAAGTAGTTTTGCATCATTTTCATCACCAATTTCATCTACCAGCCCAAATTCTTTGGCTTGCTCTCCAGTAAAAACTCTCCCATCGGCAAAACTCTTAACAACTTCTGGGGTTAAATTTCTTCCTTTTGAAACTGCTAAAACAAATTGTTCGTAACTGCTATCAATTAAAGATTGTAAAAGAGCTCTCTCTTCTGTTGATAAAGGGCGATCAGGGGAAAGAATGTCTTTATAGATCCCACTTTTTACAGTCTCGAATTTAATACCAACCTTTTCTAATAACTTAGATAGGTTGTTTCCTCTTAAAATCACACCAATAGAACCTGTAATTGTTCCTGGATTTGCAACAATTTTTTCAGCTCCTACACCTATATAGACTCCTCCTGAAGCTGAGATATTGCCAAAACTAGCTACAACATGACAACCTTTCTCTCTTAGCCTCAAGAGAGCACTATGGATTTCTTGGCTATCACCAACTGTTCCCCCAGGGCTATCAATGCGAAGTAATAGGGCTGGAAACTCTCTTTCCTCAATTTGCTTTAATGCTTTTAGAACAATTTTTCGAGTTTCTGAATTGATAGGACCTTCAATACAGATTCGTGCCATCCTCTTTTTGGATTTTCGTCTCAAGGGCCAAATCATTCAATTTATGCGTAACTTTATTGATCTTAAAAAGGAGATTGCTTTCTGACCTTATGTTTGTCATTTGGAATTGGTTTTTGATGATTTTGCCCTTCGCTCTTTGGGGGACCTCAATGGCGGCGATGGCACCTTTGGTTAATAGCGCGGGACCTGAGATTGTAGCTTCATTAAGGCTTTTGCCTGCAGGTCTAGTAGTTTTAGCTTCAGTTCCTTTCTTGAAAAGGAGTTGGAATATTTCAAAAGATGATTTGGTGTGGTTTTTAGTATTTACTTTGATTGATGCAACCCTTTTTCAGATTTTTCTAGCCAAAGGGTTAATGGAAACTGGCGCAGGATTAGGTTCTGTTCTTATCGATTCCCAACCTTTGATGGTTGCTTTGTTAGCAAGAATTCTTTTTGGAGATGCAATTAATCCAATTGGATGGATTGGCTTGGTGCTTGGCTTGGTTGGAATAATTTGTCTCGGAGTCCCTACTGAGTTGCTAGGGAATTGGTTCTTGCTTGGCAACTTTGAATCAGGAAGTGATTTTTTAAGCCATGGAGAAGTATGGATGATATGCGCAGCAACCTCGATGGCTTTAGGAACGGTGCTTATTCGATTTGCTTGCAGAAACAGTGATCCTGTTGCCGTAACTGGATGGCACATGGTGCTAGGAAGTGTTCCTCTTATCGTTTGGCATGTTTTTGATAAAAACTGGCCATTATTTCCAGACTGGTCAGCTTTTGAATGGACTTTGATGTCTTATTCAAGTTTGTTTGGGAGCGCACTGGCCTATGGATTATTTTTTTGGTTTGCAAGTCGTAAAGAATTAACAAGTTTTAGTACCCTTGCATTTTTAACCCCTGTATTTGCCTTGATTACTGGGGGAATTTGGTTGGGAGAGAGACTTTTTCTCCTTCAGTGGATTGGAGTAGTTTTGGTCTTAATATCAGTTCTACTTGTAAGTCAGAGACAAAGATTCTGGGGGAATAAAATTGATAATGAATTAATTAATGAGGCTTAATTTAAGTGATAAATAAGCAATTAAAACTTATTCTTGTAAGTACACCCATAGGTTATCTGAGCAGTGGAAAAGGGGGAGGAGTTGAACTTACTATTGTTTCTCTTATAAAAGGATTAATTTCATTAGGTCATAAAATTATTTTAATTGCACCAAAAGGATCAAAATTACCTTTTGAAAGTGAATTAATTGAAATAAGATTAATAGATGGAGTTGATCAACCTAGTTGGCAGCATCAGAATAGAACAGATCCAGTTTTAATTCCTTCTAAAAGTGTCTTACCAAATTTATGGGAAGAAGTAATTGATATAGCAAATGAATCCGATGCAGTTATTAACTTTTCATATGATTGGCTTCCATTATGGTTAACAAAAACGCAACCAATTAAAATATTTCACCTAATTAGTATGGGCGCTGAATCAATCATAATGAAAGAAATAATTAGTGAAATAAGTCAATTATTTCCATTTCAGTTGGCTTTTCATACTAAAAGACAATCTAAAGATTATTCCTTAAAAAATGATCCAATTATTGTTGGCAATGGTTTTGATATCGAAAATTATTTGTTTAATGAAAATGAGAATGGACCATTAGGTTGGGCTGGAAGAATCGCTCCAGAGAAAGGTTTAGAAGATGCAGTAAAAGTTGCGAATCATTTAGGAGAAAAATTATTAGTTTGGGGACTTTTAGAAGATAAAGAATATGCATCAAAAATTGAAAATACTTTCACAAAAAAAATTGTTGAGTGGCGAGGATTTCTTCCAACGAATAAATTTCAGGAACAATTAGGACGATGCAGAGCATTGATTAACACCCCTAAATGGAATGAAGCATACGGTAACGTTATTGTTGAAGCGATGGCTTGTGGTGTTCCAGTAATTGCATACGATCTTGGAGGGCCTGGGGAATTGATTGAAGATGGATTCAATGGTTTTTTGGTTAAGCCCAATGATATTGAAGGATTGATAAAAGCAACAAAATCAATCTCAGAAATCAAAAGAAAAAATTGTAGGGAATGGTTTGAAAAAAAAGCCACTAACAAAGTCTTTGCAGAACGAGTGGAGAATTGGCTTGATAAAGGCTTAAATAAAAAAACCTCTGAAGACTTTCAAGATTAATTGAAAAGTTTAACGAACTCTTTTTATCCAACTTTCAAACAAAGAAGACGAGGTCTTCTTTGTATTTTATTTATTGGATTAATTATTTTTGTTTGGCAATTAGGGACAACAGGTTTAGTTGATGAAACACCACCTTTGTTTGCGGCAGCCAGTAGAGCAATGGCAGAAAGAGGTAATTGGTTCACTCCTCAAGTAAATGGATTACCTCGATTTGATAAGCCTCCCTTGGTTTATTGGTTTATGGGGCTGGGATTTTTAATTCCTGGGAATATTTCTTGGGACCCTTTAGGGACCTGGGCTGCCAGGCTACCTTCTGCATTATCAACAATCTCTTTAATGCTTGTTTTAGGGGACACAATGATGAAATATCCCCAAGAGGAAAATAAATTCAATAGAAGAACAGCTGTTATTACAGCACTGGTATTTGCGTTATCCCCTTTGGTAATAATTTGGGGAAGAATTGCTGTAAGTGATGCACTCCTTTGCAGCACTTTAGGAATTTGCTTATTACTTAAATGGAGAAGATTAGCTAATCCAGAAGGAGAAGTTTGGTGGTTGTCTTGGATTTTTTTGTCATTAGCAGTTTTAACGAAAGGTCCAGTTGCCTTGGTTTTATCAGGGTTGACAATTTTATTTTTTGCCTTATTTCAAAATAATTTTCTCGGAATTTTAAAAACATTGAGGGTACTTCCTGGCCTTTTAATTGTTTTTATTATTAGTTTTCCTTGGTACTTAATTGAATTATTAATAGAGGGAAAACCCTTCTTAGATAGTTTTTTTGGGTATCATAATCTTCAAAGATTTACCTCAGTAGTAAATTCTCATGGGGAACCTTGGTGGTTCTTTTTAATAGTATTATGTATAGCTTCTTTACCTCTTACGCCATTTTTACTAATAAGTATTTGGAAGAATTTTTGCAACTTATTTAAATGGTCTGAAAGGCTTATTAAAAAACCAGAGAAGTCCTTGTTTGAGTTTACGTTTTTTTGGTTAATCGCTGTATTTGTTTTCTTTACTATTTCAGCCACAAAGCTTCCAAGCTATTGGCTTCCTGCCACTCCTGCAGCATCAGTTTTAGTATCACTTTCTTTAACCGATCATGTTAAAGAGAATTTTTTAAAATCTTTGGCTTGGAAATCTACAATATTTTTATCAATACTCTTTTCCATATTTTTCTTCTCTTCAAAACTATGGATTCAGCTTCTGAATGATCCTGAGATTCCCCATTTCTCGGAAGAATTAACCAATAGCTTTTTAATTGAAAAAGTTGCATTTATTTTTCTTTTAATTGCTGTTCTAGGAATCATATTTTCCTCTAGAAAAATATATGGAAAACTTTTCATTTTGCAAATCCCTATATTTTTATCCCATTTTCTTATTGTTTTACCAACTTTTGAATTAGCAGACAGGTTAAGACAATTACCCTTAAGACAAGCCTCACAATTACTTTTAAATTCTCAAAATGAAAACGAGCCTTTAGTAATGGTTGGAGCTATGAAACCCTCAATTCATTTTTATACTAATCAGGTCATTATTTTTGAAGGTAGATCTAAAAATGCTTTTGTGAATGTTGTAGATCGACTTCAGAATGAGAAGCGAAGAGGCTGGAAAGGAAGGCCAATATATGGACCTAATGGCTCAGAAACCACTCTTTTACTCATTGATAAAAGATCATTGGAAAAATCTTATTGGCAAGGACTTAATCCAAAAGTCTTAGGAGATTTTGGTGTATATAGCGTTTGGAGACTTGATAGAGAAATTCTTGAAAGACGAGCTAAATCATTGGAAAGAGAGGGTGTTATTTCTACTTGGAAAAATCCTAGACCGGAAAGATTTTAAAAAACGTACAAAATCATCCAATAACTATTGAATCGAATTAATTAAATCTTGTTTGCTGCATTTTTCTGGGATGATAACAATGCCTAGATCATCTTGGAGCCTCTCTAAATCAATTACCGAGTCTTCAGTTATGGAGCTTATAACATCCTCAAGACTTGCACCCATATCATTTGCCATCTCTATCAAGATACGTAAGGTCTCACTTTTAAGCGAGAGGGTTACGTTTATAGAAACGTTTTGATCTGAGCAATTATTTGAGTTCATAAAGAAAACATTAAGATATCTCGGCTCTCTTTGGTGTTTTCCCTTGAATAGCTTTAGAAAATGAATTTTTAGGGATATTTTGATCTCATAAATTGAACAAAAAAAATCTTCCTAGGAACTACCTAGGAAGATCTAAAATTTAATTTTGTTTAAAACTTAAAACATTTCGCCTTTTAGTTTCTCAGCCCATCCTGCAAGCCTTTCGTCAGTCATGTCTGATTCACTGTCTTCGTCAAGAGGTAATCCGCAGAATTCTTCTCCAACTACGCTTTTTGACTCGTCAAAAGTGTAATCAGTCTTTGCAGTGTATCCAACCATTGAAGCACCTGCTTGTTTGAAGTATCTATGAAGTTCTTCCATTGCATCGCAATAGTTTTCGGTGTATGTAGAAGAATCACCTAAACCAAAAATCGCTACTTTCTTACCACTGAGATCCAACTCTCCAATGTCTTCAAGGATTGAGTCCCAAGCAGTTCCTGACCTCTCAGAGTCAGCACCGGTGTTCCATGTAGGGATTCCACAAATAACCCCATCATGTCCAGCTAATTCACTAAGGTCATCGACATCTGAAATATCCACTGGACCTTCAGCAGAGTCAAGTAAGCCGTGCAGCCTTTCCGCTATATCTTCGGTTTTACCTGTTGTTGTAGCGAAGTAGATTCCTACAGTCATGGAGCAATTTAAAATCGATTATATTTTAAAGCAGCTTTGCACATTTAGAGTGAATTTGGGCCTTTTTAAATTTTATTGTCTATTCAAGATTGATTTTTGATACACGAAAAAGCATAGATATCGTTATCTAATTGACTAGCTAACTCATTTTTCATTTCGCTTTTTATGAGCATATTTATTCTTAAATCAAGTCAGGAAAAGGGTTGGAAGAGAAAATGATTGAAAATTTTTCAGAAAATAAATAAAAAGTTAGATATTCTTATTCAAATAGGTTCAAAATATTCAAAAATCACCAAAAGCTTTATTTACAAAAGATCTTTATCTGAAAACATTTGTTATCAAGAAATTTCATTTATTAAAAAAGCCAAACTCCAAATTTTAGAGCTTGACTTTTGGATGGTTTGAATTGGTTTAAATAAAATTATTTTGCTAGTTGTTGATTTCTTAGCTTCAATTGAATCAAGTTACAAGTTTGGTCCCATCATTCCAAAGCCACTTTGAAGTCCAAAGGAAATTATTACAAAAGTACTTATAGCTAAACCAATCAAAATAGAGGTATAAAGCCTATTTACACCATAGCCAGCTTCAACAGGGTTGAAATCAGCAACTACAAAAGATTTTTTGCTGTATTTTCCTCTATCGCTAAGACCAATAGCACCAAGAGCTGAATTAGGAGTGAGTGTCCCACCTTCATCATCAATGAACCATGGTTTATTGGAGCCATTGTTATTAGTGGCTGACTGACCAGAACCTACTGGAGATGCACTATTAATTCGACTGGAATCTTCTTTGAAAAATGTTGGAAACATATAAGTATGCCATAGGCCAATAACTCCGGCCCAAGCAATCATGCTGACCCCAGCAAGTCCAAAAAGAATTTCTTTAAAACCAAATTCCATAAATAAAAACCAATAATTTATATGCCTGCCATAAGGCAATAAAACTACCTTATCAGAAGTAAAGCTAGAGGCAGAAAGGAGTCTTTAAAGCTTCTGAAATTGGATTAATTTGTTACAGAATCCTTAGGGTCTTGTTCTTGATCAGCCTTTTTGGCTCTCATATGCCAGGATTTGTCACATAAATATCCTAGATGGATGAACACACTTAAATTATTGCTGGTTCTTTCTCCAGTTATTTTTACTCTTGCCTTCGCTGATTATTGGTTGCGCAGGTGGGGAGTATTTGTCTGGGATAACGGCCCAACAATTAAAAACGAACAAGTTTGGGAAGATACTGCAATTGTTGCTGATAAAGGAAGACCATCAGGTGGTTACCCAGTTTTCACGGTTAGAACTTTGGCGGTTAATGCATTGGGTATTCCAACAGTGTTTTTCCTTGGGGCTATTTTTGCAATGCAATTTATTCGCCGCGGTGTAATAAACGCTTAACAAGAAAATTTTTATATTATTAAAATTTTATTTTTAAAATTGAGATAATAAAAAAGACCTAGATTTATTTAGGTCTTTTTTATTATTTTTCGATTTTTGGATATTTGTTACCAATAAATATTAAATTATTTATTCAATACAAAAATAAGGAATTAATCTTATAATCATTCAAAATTTAAGTTCTCGATGGATTCAGCAAATACATTAGTTGATTACACAACTGATCAAAAGGCAATAGCTTCGATAATTGAAGATTCATTTCCAAAAGAAAACACTAATAAGGATTTGGGAAATCCACAATCTGATGCTAATCGATTGGGATCTCGTATCTTTTATTTATGGGTTTGGCCAATAGTCGCTATTAATAAAATTAGAAATTTATTTAATAGGATGGATTTTGTAAAACCCTACAAAGAAGGTATTAATGATTCTTATGTGGTAAGTGATACAGAGACTGTTTATACAATGACCAAAGATGCTTTTGCAGGTAAAGGTGGAATAAAATTTATGGGACTAAGATTTATGTCTATATGGGTTTTCCCGATGGCAATATTGGGAACTGTTATTGAATTCCTTTTCGTTGGACCAATTAAGGGATCAAACCCTTTTGGTTGAGATCTAAATTAAAGAAAAAAACTATCTCTATTAAATAAAGATAGTTTTTTTCTTTTCTTATATTTTCAAACGTTTCTAAAAGGGAAGAAAGGAGTAACTTTTTTTGTTGGGTTACTGCTTGCAATAGCTTTACCTCTAATATACATAAATAAAGCAAGAGTAATTATCATTACAGGAGGGTGCAAAGCTAATGATCTTCCAATTAGTTGAAGTTCTTCTACAGGCATTAAATTTGTTCAATTCTTAACTAACTATAGCTTCTATGTGAACACAAGAAAAATAATTTAATATATATAAAAGAATATCTTACTTATTTGTTTTTCTATATGAAATTTTTAAAATTAATATTGAGAAATTAAAAACAAAGGTGATTATATTGGCAACTAAAATAGGTATGGAATTAATCTTTAAACCGTAAATAATCCAACAAAAAAGACCTATTATGAAAAGAATTAACATAACTAACGAGACATCATCTGCTGATTTCGTTTGCCATGTTTTATATAACTGAGGCAAAAAAGCAATGGTAGTAAGTAAAGCAGCTAAAAATCCAAATAAATCTATATAATTTAAACTATTCATTTTTCTTTAGTAATGGATCAAATAATTTTGATAATAAATAAATCATCATTTATATTTATTTTACATGAGTAGGTTTAGAACCAAAAAATTATGAATGATAATTCTAATTTTAATAATAAGCTTTTAAAGGATAAATTGGAAAAGTTATTAGATGAAGATAATGTGATTAAAAAATGGAATGAAGGCCTATTAATAAAAGCACTTATCCTTTTGCCAATAATAATTTTTATAGTGGGTTTATTTATTGTGAATAGGCCAGAAAAATTAACAGATATATTATTTATACTTCTTTACCCTTTAGCCTTAATATTGATAGGGTTAATACTTCTATTTTTTATGAGAAGCAAATTGAAGTAGAAGATAATAATGGAATCTTTTTACTTTAAATTTTGATTTTTATGTAGCCAATAAGGTAGTCCCACTGTAAGCTATTAGTAATTAAACATTAATATCCAATGGCAGGCGGACCATTATTACAACTTTGGGAAAACCTACTACCATTTGCTAAGGATCTAAGAATTCGGTTTGCAATAGCAATGCTAGGTAATATTTTAGCAATATTATTTATTTTCTCTCTATGTAAAATGTTTATTCCAGGATTAGAAGAACAACTATTTAATTGATTTTCTAGCCCAGAATTGATACATTTCTCTAAAAGAATTAGGATTTAATTTTTCAAATTTATCCCATAATTCTAAATCTTTTAAAGAGTCTAACTCTTTGTTATCTGTTAGATATTTATCTTTTATATCTTTTGAAAGAGTAAAACCTAGGAATTCCAGATTAAATACTTTTAACATTTCTTTGATTTCAATTAATGAGTAACAGTTTTCGTGACTATGAAAACAGAGATCTCTACACATTGAGGTTGAGTAGAAATCTGACCAATTGGTTATTTCATTCAACTGTTTTATTTCTCCATTAAGAAGATCATTTCGGAAGTTTCTTATTCCATCAACGCTTGGCTTAATGTCTTTTTCTTTGATTAGCTTTCTTGCTTTTAGTATTTCTTTTCTTGCATACTTGCTATATAAACCTAACTTTAAAAAGCCTTTTGGTTCTAATACCTCAAATAGATTTGATAATCCCTTAGTAGGATCATTCATATGGTGAAGAACACCTGAACACTCTATTAAATCAAATCTTTTATTTAGCGATGTCAATTCAAGTAAATCCATTTCTATAAAATTAATATTTTTCAATCCATATTCATCGACCTTTCTCTTTGCATATGAGATACTTGAATTGCTTAGATCGATTGCTGTTATTTCACAATTACTATAGCGGGATGCTTCAATTATTTGAATCCCCGTGCCACATCCAGCTATAAGAATATTTATTTTTTTATTTGTTAATTGAACTGAATTCGCTTTAATTGTATTTGGTGAAATTTCAGAATTAATAACTGATATAAAGTTCAGCTTGTTTTCTTTGGCATACGAATTATATCTCCATCTAGGATATGGGTTTAATTCATACTGATTTTTCACTGCTTTAGATGTAGGATCTTTTACATTTCCTATCTTTTTAATACCTTTTGAAATCTTTTTTTCATCATTTAACTCTCTAAATTGTAAATTAAGGAGATTATTTAATTCTTTATTATTTGATATATAAGTATTTAATTTAATTATTTTATCATTTATTGAGGAAAGAGGTTGGTAACATGAGATTAGTGCTAATTTATATTCTTGATTTTTTTTATCATTGATTATTTCCTTAAGTTCTTTTAGTTTTTCCTTCTCTTCTGCAGATATGTAATAGACATACTCATTTAAGAAACATTGTGATCCAAGCCCTATTGTAAAGTTCAGAACATTATTACTTATTCTATCTTTATCCGAATAGTTTAATAGAATGTTCTTGCGTATATTTCCTAAAACCTTTTCCCATAATGGGGAGCAAAATATTATTAAAGAAAGTGCTTTTACTAATTCCTTATCCTTAATTAAAATGTTAAATTCATTATTCTCATATAACTTAGATTCTAAAATAGATAATTCTTCTAATATTTCTTTGGAGACCAGGCTATTTATATTCCCAAACAGTTCTCGGTGAGATATATCTTTTCTATTTAATAAATTTTTAAGTAATTCTCTATTACCTTTCTCTGATGTGTTTAATAATTCCCCATTTTTGATTAATTCACTTATAAGTTGATAACTTAACACGCTATGCTTATTCAATAAGAGTTCTTTTTTTGTAAGAGCTAGTGATTGTTTATAATCACCAATTTGGTTATATATTGTCGCTAGATTTAAATAACAGTTTTCTAATTTACTATCTAGTTCTATTGCTATCTTTGTATGAAAAATAGCCTTTTCTAGATCTTGACTCTCTTTATAGAATGCACCTAGATTTAAATGAGCGATAGCAGATTTATTATCTATTTCTAACGCCTTTAAATAATATTTTTCTGCTTCATTATATTTATTAGAATCTTTGTTTAATAACCCTAGATTAATATAAGCATCAAAATAATTTTTATCTAGTTCGATTGCTTTCTCAAGTGACAATTTTGACTCATCATATTTATTTAAACTTTTTAAAATCAATCCTCTAATACAATGCCCATTAGGCATGCTTGGCTTTAATTTAATAGCTTCTTCAATAATTATTTCTGCTTTTTCTAAATGATTTAACTTGTAATATAAAAAAGATAAATTTAATTTTGAGTAAATATGATTTGGAAAACTTTTAGCACATTTCTCGTATAATTTTATTGCTTTATCATTTTCTTCTTTTTCTTCACATATGAGTGCATAATTTGAAATTATATCTGCATCAGAATATCCATTTTTTAAAAAAGCTATATAGCCTTTTTCTGCTTCATCTAAATTGCCTTTAATATGATTTTTGATTGAGTTCGCTTTCAGATCCTTTTCTGAAAGCTTTTGGAGTTTTTTAGAAGAGCCTTTACTCTCTTTTTTCTTTGCCCCGAATCCACTCAATGATTTTTATTTAATTAAAACCATTATACAAAAACTCAAAAATCCAATTATTTAATTTAATAAATCTATAGTTTCTAAACTATAGTTAACACCTTTTCATTCATAATTTATGGATTCGACAATATTCTAGTAATTTATTTTGCCTCCAATATGCCCTAATTTTTTATATAATATTTCTATATATTTTGGATGCAAATGCCTTTAAAGTTAGGTGATCAAATACCTGATTTCTCACTCTCTGATCAACTAGGAGTTTCTAGGACTAATAAACAAGCAAAAGGTAGGCCATTAGTTTTATTTTTTTATCCAAAAGATGATACACCAGGTTGTACAGCTGAAAATTGTGGTTTTAGAGACAAATACGATCTTTTCAAACTATTTGGTGCTGAAGTTTGGGGAGTAAGTGGGGATGATGAAGCAAGTCATAGATCTTTTGCAGACAAAAATAAACTTCCATTTCCATTATTGTGTGATACTGAAAATTCTTTGAGAAGAGCATTTGGTGTTCCTAAAGTTCTTGGTTTACTTGATGGCAGGGTGACTTACATTATTGATTCAAAAGGTGTTATCAGGCATATTTTTAATGATCTTTTAAATGGTCCTGCTCATGTTAATGAAGCACTTAGAGTATTAGGTGAGATAAGAAATTAATTATTAAAATTGTTGATTAGTATCTTTTTCTTAATTATCTAGAAAATAATTAAGAAATTACCTTACTGCTAATTTCTTTGACTTGTAGTTTCTCTACTACAGTTTCAGAGGATATTTTTGCTACATCATTCAACCCGTTTGCATTAAACCAGGGAGCTGTTTCCCAATCAAAGCCTTTCCCAAAAGTATTATCTGGTGAGATGATATACCAATGACAAGCAGTGTCGGGGACGTCTACAGCGCATTTTGACCAATTATCGCTCCATTGAGGTACTTGAACCCAAAGTAGAGTTGAGAAAAAAAATGAAAGTAAAGAAGAAAACATTTATTTAGATTTACTTGAGATTAGCGCTTTTTATTCATAAATGAGGATTTTATTATTTTTGGAAGATAATCAAATAACAATTATAAGTTAAACTAATTAATCTTTCTATCATTTTTTAAATATTTCAGGCATAGGATTTCTTGACTCTCTTCATTCTCTTCAGAATTTAAAATCCATTCCTTGAACTCCTGGTAAAGAACTGATCTATCTATTCTATTTAGTTCAGTCATCCTAATTAAGGTACAGCTAAGAGTTACTGAAATAATTTCTTCAATAGAAGGGCTATTCTTCAATTTTCTTTTTGAATATTAATTACTTAATTTACTTGAAAATCCATCCTGCTGAGTCTTTTTGCCCATAATTTTATATTCAATTTATCTATTGAATATAAATATCGAAAAATCTAAGGCTTTCAATAAATATTATTTTGAAACTTTTTATTATTCCTATATACTACGTTTCTAATCTATTTTTAAATGGGAAGAGACAGTAAAAATAAACCTTTGTTTATTTGGATTGAAGAGATTTGGGAAGAAATAGAAGTTCAATTTTATGGAATAATATGGGCAATATTCTTCTTCGCTGTAATCTATTTAATTTTTCAACCTCTTTGGATGAGACCTGTAATTGATCTTTTTTCGAAAATTAAATTACTTGTAGGGTAAACCCTCAACTAATAGAGAATTTATTACCAATTAATATCCATACTGGATTATGAGTTATCTAAGCTTTTCTCTTTGGCTACTAATTCTATAAATTTCCATACAAGGGCATGTTTATAGTCGTCCTTATTTGGACAAGCGGATACTACTTCTTGCCATGAGAAATTATCTTTCTCTTTAGTATCTTTTAGTGGTGATCCAAAATCTCTTGCAAGATTAGATAGAAAATTGTATCCGAGTCTTTCTGAAGTGTATTTGATGATCTCATCTGAGTAACTCATATAGAGCAAGAGAGTGTCAGCTTTATAGTTATGCCTTGTGCATGCCCCGTCAGAGCAGCCACTACTGGCAATTTCTAAGCATGCTTTATGGTCGTAGGTTTCCTTGATTAACTCAACTAATGTTCCCATTTGATTCTTTCAGCACCACTGTGTTATCGCTAATAAAAAAATTAATTAGGTAATCAACTAAATAATCCAACAAAATTTAGAAAATAACTAAATATTATTTTTGTTTGGATTGCGATTAGGTAAATTTACTAGTTGTTTTATAGTTTCTCAAACGAAAGCAAAAACTAATTCTTGTATTATTGTTGCGTAATAAAGCAAACTCTTATGAAAGATAATCAAAGGCAAAGAAATGATTGGAAATTTCTCTTAACTTTTTAAAAATAATAATAATTATTTTAATCAATAAATCTTGAATATAACCATCTGAAAAATGCTCCTATGACTGGAACATTTCCAAATGTTCCAGAACAAAAATCAAAATAATCTCTATGTTCTTTAACTTTACCTTCTTCATCAAATATCAATCTTGTTGTGCCTTCGTATAAAAACTCGAGACCTTTTATTTTTAATCCCATTGTCCATTCAACAAAAGCAATATTCTTATTGATGGCAATTGAGTGTGATTCTAGATAAATATCATCACATCTTTTGATTAATCCATCTTGGGCTTTGATATATGCATCCATTCCATTTTTTTCTTGGGTTGGATCTATGAATTTAACATGTTGATTGTATAAGGATTCCCATTCTTCCCTAGATGGAGCTTTCTCTCCATAAGATAAATTGAAGAATTTTTTTAATTCGTTCTCTTTGATGAGCATTGAATTTAATGTTAATAGTTGTAATTTAGATTATTTAAATTGACATCGCGTTAAATGAGTGTGATGAAGATAACTCAGAAATAGCTTAGATTTAGAATCTATTCAATTAGTTCATATGAACAAGAAGAACATTCTTATTTCTATTGGTGTCCTTGGTATAGGAATAATCCTCTATAAATTGCTTTTAGGACTTGTCCTCCCAATAGCTTTGTTTGTCTCTCTTGGATATGTTTTGAAATTTTTACTTAAGGACTCTGAGTCTGATTCCGATAAGGAGGTTTCTCCGATTTTTACAAGCAGTGAGTCCTCTTCTTCAATCGAAAACATAGTTGAA
>QCND01000009.1 GCA_003213355.1 Prochlorococcus sp. AG-424-E20 | reverse complement strand
GAAGATATTTTAAATCAAGTTTTTAATAAGTGGGAACTACTCTCTGAGTTAGCAGGAGTTCTTGGCTTAAAAGTAAATTTAAATCAAGAAAAACCAAAAAACAATACTGAACTTGACACTAATAAAATTGAAGAACTTATAAAGAATAGATCCTTAGCA
Source organism: Prochlorococcus sp. AG-424-E20 (assembly GCA_003213355.1). Taxonomy (GTDB): domain Bacteria; phylum Cyanobacteriota; class Cyanobacteriia; order PCC-6307; family Cyanobiaceae; genus Prochlorococcus_B. The sequence continues at coordinate 33,220 of QCND01000009.1, read as the reverse complement.
AAAGCTAATAAAGACTTTTTACTCGCGGATAAGATAAGAGCTGATTTGAAAAATATTGGAATTGATTTAATTGATAAACCTAGGGGGGTTACTGAATGGAAACAACTTTCAGATTAAGCAAATGTTTCTATTGTAGATAAAACTGTTAAATAAAGTCCAATAGCAATAACTGGTGGAGACACCCAGCGCAGCACAAACTTTAGATACCTTCTAACTCTTAAATTAGCATTAGAATTTGCAAGATCCTCATCATAACGATTTGGAACAATCCAACCCAAAAGAATTGAAATTAGAAGACCACCTAATATCAAGAGTGTATTACATATAGCATCGGACTTGCCTAAAAAGTCTGTAGAAATAGCAGACGGTATTCCAATCAAAAAGATCACTAATGTTGAAGTCCAAACGGCCTTCTTTCTACTCCAATTCAGCCTGTCCATTAAAGAAGATACTGGTACTTCCATTAATGAAATAGAAGAAGTAATAGCAGCTATGAAGGCCAATCCGAAGAAAACGGCAGCAATCAATCTCCCAAACAATCCAAGATTTGCAAATCCAGTTGGAAGAGCAATAAATAAAGTCCCAACAGTTGATTCACTAATAACATCTTTCAAACCAAAACTCATAACGACAGGGAATGTAATCAGCCCTGCAAGTAAGCCCACAGCAGTATCCAAAGTTGCAACTCTCAAAGCTTCTTTAGGAAGATGATTTTTACGGTTTAGATATGAGGAATAGGCAACCATAATTCCAATACCTAAACTTAAAGAAAAGAAAGCTTGTTTAAACGCATTACTTATTGTGTTTTTATCAAAAAGTTGAGATGAATCCCATTTAAGTAAAAATGATGTATATCCTTCCCATGCACCAGATAAAGTTGCAGCCCATATAGCTAACAACAAAAGGAGTCCAAATAAAAATGGCATTGCCCATTTTGTTAGTTTTTCTATACCTCCACGAACACCTGCAACGACAACTAAAGCAGTTAACAATAAGCTGATTATTTGACCTACAAATACACTATTACCACTGCTAATTTTACCAAAAAATTCTCCCGCCTCAGTCATATCTGAGGGTAGGCCAATAAATAAGGAATGGAAGAAAGTATCAATTGTCCATCCCATTATTACTGCGTAATAAGAAAGAATTCCACAAGAAGCTATTGCAAACAACCAACCTAGAGGCTTCCAATTTTCTCCAGCAGCTTTGATTGGAGCAAGGAACGGACTACTTGCAGTGCTTCTCCCCAAGACCATCTCTGCAACCAAGACAGGTAGGCAAACAACTAAAACAACCAGTACATAAAGGATAAGAAAAGCAAGTCCACCGCCTTGAGATGACCTGTAAGCAAAGCCCCAAAGATTTCCAAGGCCTACAGCACTACCGGCCGCAGCGAGCGCGAATCCCAGTCCTGATCTCCATTGTTCCCTTTCTTGCATAATAAATCTCTATTAAAATCCAGCAGAAACTGGTAAATATATAACTGGGTTATACCTTTAAATGGGAGACTGGTCATACTTGACTTCACAATGTGAAAGCCATAAGCGTTTTAGGGTCAACAGGATCTATTGGAACTCAAACCCTTCAAATTGCAGAAGAGTTTCCTGATCAATTCAAAATTGTTGCACTAACAGCAGGAAAGAATCTTGATTTAGTCATCAAACAAATTGAAACTCATCAACCTGAAGTCGTTTCACTAGCCGATGAGTCTCTTTTACCAGAACTGTCTAGACGAATAAATAGTCTCAATGAAGATTCAAAAATATTAAAGAAGCCCTTATTGATGGCGGGAGCCGAAGGACTTAATACTGCAGCAGCTTGGGGAAGTGCAGATCTTGTAGTAACTGGAATAGTTGGCTGTGCAGGCCTCCTACCAACACTTGCAGCTATTGAAGCAGGTAAGGACTTAGCTCTAGCAAATAAAGAAACTTTGATTGCAGCAGGACCAGTTGTCATTCCTGCTTTAAAAAAAAGTGGAAGTAGACTCTTACCTGCAGATTCGGAACACTCAGCGATATTTCAATGTCTCCAAGGAACGCCATGGGCTGACAATGCAAGACTCTCTACTGGAGTTCCTACTCCAGGATTTAAATCAATACAATTAACTGCATCAGGAGGAGCATTTAGAGATTGGAAAGCAGAAGATTTAGTCAAAGCAACTGTCGAGGATGCGACTAGCCATCCTAATTGGAGCATGGGAAAGAAAATAACTGTAGATTCTGCAACCCTTATGAATAAGGGACTCGAAGTCATTGAAGCGCATTATCTTTTTGGTCTTTCATATGACCAAATCGAAATCATTATCCATCCACAAAGCATCATTCATTCGATGGTTGAATTGGATGATTCATCAGTTTTAGCTCAATTGGGATGGCCAGATATGAAACTCCCTATTTTGTATTGTTTAAGTTGGCCTAGTCGGCTTAAAACGCCATGGCCAAAATTAAAGCTTACTGAGGTAGGCAATTTAACTTTTAAAGCCCCAGATACTAAAAAATATCCATGTATGGAACTTGCTTACAGCGCAGGTAGATCGGGAGGGACAATGCCAGCAGTGCTTAATGCTGCTAATGAAAAAGCAGTAGAATTATTTCTTGAAGAAAGATTCAAATTTATAGATATCCCAAAAGTAATTGATGCTGTTTGCGAGAAACATAAATGCGACCTAAATCTAAATCCAAGCCTCAGTGAAATTCTCGAAATCGACAGCTGGGCCAGAAAAGAAGTCTTAGATTATTCAGAAAAAAATATTACAAAAATTTCAATTTAAGATTAAATAGTTTTCAAAGATAAAAACCATTTGCAAACAACTTTATCTCCCCAGCATCCATCAACGCCATGAAATCCATTGTGTCCGCCTTTCTCAGTAAAAATAAATTGATTAACCATTTGATCTTTCGAAAATTTCATTTTTTCCATTAGTTTTTCAGCTGCTAAAGAAGGAACCCATGGATCATCTTTAGATTGAATAAATAATGTTTTAGGAAGAGATTTTTCATTCTTAATAAGAGAGAAAAATGGAGATGCCTTAGCATAATATTCCTCAACATCTTTATATCCCCACCTTGGAGCAGTTATAAAGTTATCAAACGATCTAATATTATTTATTTTTCTTTTTTTATATTTTTTATTTATTACTAAAGCATTCTTTTCTGTTTCTTCTATCCCAAAAGGATCTTCTAAAGTTTGCCTAATTAAACGATTTAACAACCATTTTTGATAAATAAAATTTCTTGGTCTTTCAATAGAAGAACTACATTCATGCAAATCCAAAGGACTACTGATACATACCAAACCATCCAATAAAGATTCTTCAGTTATGCAAGCATTTAAAAGAATAGTTCCACCCAAAGAGATACCCGCTCCAAAAAGAGGAATATTTTTTACACATCTATACTCATTAGTTAATTGAAATGAAATCTCTCTCGCATGTTTTAAAACAGGTATCAAATCACTATTGCACTCTGCAGCATAGGTCCCATCAACATAATTCCTACAAGGATCTGAACCTCTCAAATTAAGTTTCAAAACAGCAAAATTTGACTGCACCAAAGCACTGGCCATCCTAGTCAAGCCTCTTCTGCGAGAAGAGCCTCCCAGTCCATGCAGAAGAATAACTAAACCATTAAGACTAGAAGTAATTGGTGGTTTATCTAAGTATGCAACTAATGATCCACCCCCTATTTTTCTACTTTTTAGAGGCGGTACATTTATCCGAATTTCTGATGAGTTAACATCAGGCAATTCATCTGAGGCAAAGGTATCTCTCAATGTCTGAAGGTCAGGACCAATCCAAGGAATACGCTCTTGAAAAGGGCTTATGCCTAAATCTGAAAGTAAATCTTCTCTTTTAAAATTATCCTTTACTACCAACACCAAGCTCCTTTAATTCCAATAAAAGATCTCCAAGAACCTTTTTTGCATCACCAAAGACCATCGAAGTATTTTGCAGATCAAAAAGGTCATTTTTTATTCCTGAATATCCAGCACTCATTCCTCTCTTAACAACAAATACGGTTCTAGCTTCTTGAACATCTAAAACTGGCATTCCATACAAAGGTGAAGTCTGATCATTCTTAGCCTGAGGGTTAACTACATCATTCGCTCCTAGAACTAAGACAACATCCGTCGCAGGAAATTCAGGATTGATTACATCCATTTCTTTTAATTGCTCATAAGGAACATCTGCTTCCGCCAACAGAACGTTCATATGACCAGGCATCCTACCTGCGACAGGATGAATAGCATATGTCACTTCAATGTCGGCGCTTTCTAAAACCCTTGTAACCTCTCTTAGCGTGTGCTGAGCCTGAGCTACAGCGAGACCATAGCCAGGAACAATTACGACTCTCTCTGCCGCCTCAAGAGTGAGCGCACATTCTTCCGGGCTACAACTAGTTATATTTGTATATTCTCCCCCTCCACCTCCTGAAGAAACAGAACTAGTTCCAAGTGCACCACCGAATAATACAGAAACTAAAGATCTGTTCATGCCATCGCACATCACTTGAGTAAGGATCAATCCAGCAGCTCCAACCATGGCACCTGCGACAATCAAAAGCTGACTACCAACAACAAAACCTGCTGCTGCTGCTGCAACTCCTGAGTAGCTATTTAGCAAGGATATAACTACTGGCATATCGGCTCCACCAATAGGAAGAGTCACTCCAATACCAAGCAAAGATGAAGCAACTACAATTAGAAAAAGACCATTCTGTCCATCAATTAAAAGATAGATTCCACCTATCAAAGCAATAACAGCACAAAGAATATTAAAGAAATGCCTAGCTTTGCTTTGGGTCCAAGAAGGTGTAGACAGCCAACCTTGAAGCTTGGCCATTGCAACAATTGATCCAGAGAATGTAATGGCTCCAACAAAAAGTGAAACGACTATTGAAAAATTTCTAATAAGTTCACCGACCACACCATCTGCCCCTTCTTCGGATGGGAACAAAGCCACACCAAGTGCCACCAATAGCGATGACATCCCTCCACAACCGTTAAACAAAGCAACTATCTCAGGCATCGCAGTCATTGGAACCCTTTTAGCAGTTAAGGCGCCCAAAAGGCCTCCGATTAAAGTTCCACCAATGATCCAAACCCAAGAGTTAATAGAAATGCCTATTGTTCCTTGAGAGTTAAGCAACACTCCAAAAGCAGCCAATATCATTGCAATAGCTGCAAGCCTATTTGCATCTCTTGCTGATCTAACTTTTGAAAGGCCTTTTATGCCTAAAGCGAGCAATAAAACTGCCAGCAGATCAATAGCAAACTTAACGGGAGCAATAAAAGTCATAAGAGATAATCCTATTTACGAGTTTTTTTACGACTAAACATTGCAAGCATCCTGTCTGTAACGAGAAAGCCGCCAATCACATTAAACAAAGCAAATCCAAGAGATATTGATCCAATTATTAGTAAAGGTAAATTGTCTCCCGATTTTATTATTAATGTTAAAGCTGCAAGCATCGTGATTCCTGAAATCGCATTAGCCCCACTCATGAGTGGAGTATGCAATGTTGGAGGGACCTTACCTATAAGCTCCAACCCCAAAAGGCTCCCTAGAAGAAGCACCCAAAGAGCTTCACTAAAAAAACTCATGAATTAGTTCCTCCATTCTCAATAATCTCTGATTTAAGTATTACTCCATCCTTACTAATCAAAGAACCAGCAATAAGCTCATCCTCGTTATCAATTAAAAACTTACCCTCTTTAAACATTGGTTGAAGAAGAGACAATAAATTTCTCGAATATAAAGAACTGGCATGATTTGGAATTGAACAAGGCAGATTAGAAGCACCAACAATCTTGACCCCTTTTCTAAGAATAGTTTCTCCAGGTTTTGAGCATGCACAATTCCCACCACTAAGGACTGCGAGATCAATCACTACCGAACCAGGACGCATATCATCCAACATACTTTCATCAATAAGTTTTGGAGCTTTTTTACCTGGGACCTGAGCGGTACAAATTGCTACATCAGCCTCAGACAATTGAGTTGCCAATTCTTTTCTTTGTGCAATAAGAAATTCATCAGAAACTTGTTTTGCATATCCGCCTGATTCTGATGGGGTTTCGTCAATCTTTGGAAGTTCAATAAATCTTGCGCCTAGTGATTCGACTTGCTCCTTTACAGCCTCTCTAATATCGCTCACATAAACAACAGCACCTAGTCTTTTTGCTGTTGCGATAGCTTGCAATCCTGCGACCCCAGCTCCTAAAACAACAACTTTTGAAGGCTGAATAGTACCAGCAGCAGTCATCAGCATTGGAAAGTATCGATCAAGAGCACTAGCAGCCAAAAGTACGGATTTATATCCAGCTATATTTGCTTGGGAAGACAATGCATCTGATGACTGTGCTCTACTAATTCTCGGAAGCAACTCCAAAGATAATGCTGAGATCTTTTGGGTTTTTAATTTTTCGGCCAATAATGTATTTCCGTAAGGATCCAATAAGCCCACAAGTAAAGAGCCAGGTTTTAAATGTGAGAGAAATTTTTCGTCAGGGGGCTGCACGCAAAGAACAATATCCACTATTTTTTTTACTTCATTATTTTCCTTTTCAACTAATTCGGCGCCAGCATCGACATATGTATTATCTAAAAACCCCGCAGCCTCTCCTGCTCCTTTTTCAAAAAATATCTTACAGCCTAGGTCCAAAAACTTTTTAACAGTCTCTGGAGTAGCTGAAACGCGTGTTTCCCCTAAAGCTGATTCGAAGGGAATTAAAAAACTAACCAAAGTAAAAATATTTATCCTACCTAACATTAGGAGAGGAAACGTTTGAATACCAGCATTTTTAGTTAAGAAAGGTTTTCCTAATAGTTTTTCTTGGCTATGAAGGAAATGAGAAAATGTTATCGATCAAGAAAAAATGAGCCTCACCGCGATCGAATGTCCTGATGGTGTTTGTCATAGCCATCACGGTGGGCATGCTGTCCCCAGAACAGCCATGCAAAAAAATCTACAAAGCCACGGAAAAGAATGGTGCGAGCGCTTAGCAGAACGAATTTACGAAATGTCTGTAGACACGTTTTCTCAGACAGTTATGCCAAGCCTTCATTCCTCCGGATGGCAGAGGAAACATCTTGACTGGGAATTCAAACTTGCGAACAATCAATCTGAACCAGACGAAGCATTGGTCGAAGGAATAATTAACGCTACTGAGAGCTTTTTAAGAAGTAGCGAGGTTCATCGATTATTTATCCAAGAACTTGTACAAGGAACATTTGCTGAAGCAAAAGATGACAAATTGCCATCTAAAGCTGTTAGAAAAGTAATAGAAAATGAAATAATAGTAATGATCGAAGGAAGGAAAGAAGAGTTAACTAACAAGATTGCTAAAGCACTGGAAGAAGAGGCAAATGGAAATTTTGAATTAGCCAAGAATGCAGCAGTTGAAGGCATAAATGATGTTGAAAAACTGTTAATGAATCATACCGAGGCGGTATAACGACAAAGAGAATAATTATTAATATATAGACTTGAATCGATTAACAATAATATCACATATTAACTACAAGATTCTCTTTTTTGTGAAATATAAAGAGAATCTAAAATCTTAAGTGATAATTTCGTTTTCCAGACAAAACGCAAATTTGTACCAAAAAACACAAGTTAACCTCCCATTGGCATGTAAAGGTGAGCTTGTTGGGGATTAATTATGAATGCTTCTTTCAACAAGAGAATAAGTATCGCAAGCTGTTGGGCAGCAAGCAGAATAGGTTTACTTGATAGCGTTGAAAGATATGAAGATAGTTACGCAATCAGCCAGGAATTCTGTGAATGGATTACTTGTCTCAATACTTACCCAGAGGGATTAAAAGCCTCAACCTTACAAGTTCCTAACTTTCAAAGAGAGAATTTTGACGCTGATGAACTTTTAGAACTTTGATTTAAATAAATTTGGGATCTAAAAATGATCCACTTTTTATTCTTTAAATACACTTTCAAGATATTTTCTTATATCGTATAAATTAATATGATTCTGGTATGGCATGCGCGCGGAGAAAAAAGAATTAAAAACTGAAAATTTAGTAATCATAGGTTCAGGACCTGCGGGATATACTGCTGCGATATATGCGTCAAGAGCGAATCTCCAACCATTACTCATTACTGGTTTTGAAAAAGGTGGCATACCCGGTGGTCAGTTAATGACAACAACATTTGTAGAAAATTTCCCAGGCTTCCCAAATGGAGTTCAAGGACCTGAATTGATGGATTTAATAAAAGCTCAAGCAGTCAGATGGGGTACAAAGTTAATTGAAGAAGATGCCATATCAATTGATTTAAGCAAAAGACCCTTTTCTATTGTTACCACCACTCAAAAAATCAAAACAAACTCCTTAATTATTTCCACCGGAGCAAGCGCTAATCGTCTAGGTCTTAAAAATGAGAAATTATTCTGGAGTAAAGGTATTAGTGCCTGTGCAATTTGCGATGGAGCAACCCCTCAATTTAGAGATGAAGAACTTGCCGTAATTGGAGGAGGGGACTCGGCTTGTGAAGAAGCCGAATATCTAACAAAATATGGAAGCCATGTACATTTGTTAGTCAGATCAAGAAAACTAAGGGCTTCAGCTGCAATGGCCGATCGAGTAGAAGCAAATCCCAATATTACTATTCATTGGGAGACTGAGCTTTTAGATGTTTTGGGTAATAATTGGCTAGAGAAATTAAAAGTTAAACGAAGAGACACTAACCAAGAAGATGAAATTTTAGCCAAGGGACTTTTTTATGCAATTGGACATACTCCCAACACGTCTTTGTTTACCAATCAGTTAAATACAGACTCAAAAGGTTACTTACTAACAAAACCTGGGAGGCCTGAGACCTCATTAGAAGGTGTTTATGCTGCTGGAGATGTTGCTGATTCCGAATGGCGTCAAGGAGTTACTGCGGCAGGCAGCGGTTGCAAGGCAGCTTTGGCTGCTGAAAGATGGCTCACAAAAAACAACCTAGCAACACTTATCAAAAGAGTTGAATTAGAGCCCTCAAAGGCTGAGACAACAAAAACTTTAGAAATTAGCAACGAGGCAAATTTCGACCACGAAAAGACATGGCAAAAAGGAAGCTTCGCACTAAGAAAGTTGTATCATGAAACAGAAAAACCTCTCTTCGTAGTATATACATCAAGTAGTTGTGGCCCTTGTCACATACTCAAGCCACAACTTCATAGAGTTCTTAACGAGTCAAAAGGGAAAGCTATGGGTGTTGAAATTGATATTGAAATCGACCAAGATATTGCTAAGCAAGCTGAAGTAAGTGGGACACCAACGGTACATCTTTTTAAAAATAAGGAATTAAAAAAACAATGGAAAGGTGTTAAAGCAAGAAGTGAATATAAAGCCGCATTAGATAAACTATTAGACTAGTGATTCAAGGTCTATCTTTTTCTGGGCCCTCCTGGTCTGTTTCCACCTTGCCTTCCTCCTCCAGGACCTACGTTTCTTTCTCTATATGTAATACGACCACGTGTTAAATCATAGGGGCTGATTTCAACAAGAACTTTATCTCCTGCAAGCAATTTTATTCTGAATTTTGTTAATTTTCCTGCGGCCCTACACAAGCATTGATGTCCAGCGGGCTGTTCAAGAGTTACAAGATAGAATCCATTGCCTTGTTCTTTTTCAATAACGCCGGATGTTTCAATCATGTGTTTTTTTTTGCATCACTAATTAACTAAAATGATTGTATTCTAAAAAGTCTTTAATTAACCAATAAATGTATAATCAACTAAAAATGTCTTGCAACTCTCTAGCAGTTTGAAATTGTCCATAATAATAATTCGCAGAAGCTCTTAAGCCTGCATCAGCTAAACCATCAAAAGCTTCAAAACCAATACTTTTCCACAATTCATTACCACATAACTTATCTAGTTCCGAAGACGCTTCTTTAGATAGATTTTCCAATCTCCTGTTGAGGTTCTTAATTTGACTAATAGACATTGCAAAAATAGTTTTCTTAATAGTACATATTAACTATTTTATTGCAATAGCTTAAATTGGGAATTTCTTCTTCTCTTCAATATCAAGATCAACTCCTATATCTTTAAGCCTTTTCAGGATGACTCCGTAATACTCTTTTATATAATCCTCCATTGTTGTTGTATCAGTTTTATTAAGCCCAAAAGCTGTATAAGTATCCTCCATCGGAGCATCCAGCTTCCCTCCACTGCCGCTCAATTCAGAGAAAGAGAGCCTCTCTGCAACATTCAATGTTGATTCGAAAAACGATACAACTGATTGAGCAATAGAAATTATTGTTGGGGAAACTTTTAATACTCTTGCTTTTTTTTCACTGAACTTTTCACATAAAACAACTAATTCTTTAGCACTCCATGCTTTCGGTCCAACTATTGGAAATCTTCCTTTTATGGTTTGAGGCCTATCTAAAGCTGCAACAGCAAATCGAGCAATATCCTGTGTATTCATATAAGCAATATCCGTAGGATTTCCACTTATCCAAACTGGTTCATTATTTAATATTGGAATAGCAAATTGACCTATGGCTCCTTGCATGAAAGCAACGCCTTGCAGAATGGTGTAATCCAAGGAGGAACTTACCAGCAATTCTTCAGTACAGTATTTGATATCCATTAATGGAATTTCTCTATACTTTTTTGCTGCTAGCAAAGATAAAAAGACTACTCTTTTTACATTTTTTTCTTCACAAGCATTAAATAGATTTAATTTTCCATCCCAATCAGTTTCGTAGACGCTGCGTGGATCATCAGGTCTACTGGTTGCTGCATCAATAACAGCATCAACTCCATCAAGCGCATACTCAATATCTTCTTTATTAATTAAATTGCCACGAGTTAACTCACAGCCCCACTCCTGAAGGAATGAAGCAGCTTTTGGTTTCCTAACCATGCAACGCACTTTATGCCCTGCATCTATAGCGTTTTTGGCTATTTGGCGACCAAGAGTTCCTGTGCCACCAATCACCAGAACTTGCATAGTTGAATTCATTACAAGAGTCGAGCTTAAATGGGCAAACTATGGATTGTGGAAATTAATCACCCTGAAGTTTCAAGAGAAGAACTCCTCCTAAAAGCCCAACGGGAATCAAAACCCAAAAGACTGCAGCGATTCCAAAAATTTCTGATGCCATTCAATTAACTTAACTCATTTACTATTAAAACCTAAAGACCTTACATTCAGACCACAATCAAAAAGCATGAGCAAATTTTTAAAATAAACTTAAAATGAAACTATAAATAATAAAAAACAAAGTTAAAGCGAGTCTTGATCTAAATGCAGCAAAATATTTTTAATAAAGAGCCTTCAATGGGATCTCCTGATTGGGGTGAATCTAAATATTGGAGCTACAAAGATCTTAGGGTCCACTTCAGAGTGACCGGAGAGGAATCTAATCCTCCCATGGTTCTAATTCATGGTTTTGGAGCTAGCAGCGATCACTGGAGAAATAATGCAGAAATATTTGCATCAGAAGGTTTTAGGGTTTTCGGAATCGATTTAATAGGTTTTGGGAAATCAGAGCAAAGTCTTCAAAGTAAAATAAAGTATTTAGAGAATCAATTTTGGGCAAATCAATTAGCTTCTTTTCTTGATGAAATTGTAGATATAAAAAAGAACGGAAAGGTTATATTGATTGGAAATTCATTGGGAGCTTTAACAGCAATCACAACACTCTCTATGAGAGCAGAGTTAATAAAAACAATAATTGCCGCACCACTACCAGAGCCAGTTTTTGTTAATCCAATTAAATTTTCTTTTCCAAATTGGCTTTTAAAAGTTAAAAGTTTTCTCATAAAAATTGTTTTTCATTTATTTCCACTTAAGACATTAATAAATTTGATATCAAGAACAAAATTAATTACTTTTGCTCTTCAAAGTGCCTATTTTCGTTCAATTTCAAATGACACTCCTCTAAAAAGGATAGTCACAGTACCAGCTAAGAGAGTCAACGCATCCAAAGCTCTTAGAGCTATGTGTATTGGAATGAGCAATAGACCAAATTCGGCAAAAGGTCCATCTATTATTGAGAAGATTCAAAACCTGCCAAATCGTCCCCCAATTTTATTAATTTGGGGAAAACAGGATAAATTGATACCTATATTTTTAGCAAAAAAACTAATAAAGCTCCATCCTTGGCTTAAATTAACCGTAGTTAACGAAGCAGGTCATTGTATCCACGATGAATTACCGAAACATTTCAATCAAATTGTTATGAAATGGCTGAAGAACTTAAAAACTTCTAAGTAAAAAATATGAAGCACACACTTTCAGTTTTAGTTGAAGATGAATCTGGAGCACTAAGCAGGATTGCAGGCCTTTTTGCAAGAAGAGGATTTAATATTGATAGCTTGGCTGTTGGTCCTGCAGAAGCCAAAGGGATATCAAGATTAACAATGGTCGTTCAAGGGGACGACTCAACGCTTCAACAAATGACCAAACAACTCAACAAATTAATAAATGTTTTAGAAGTTCTCGATTTGACAACTTTACCAGCTGTAGAAAGAGAGTTAATGCTCTTGAAAGTCTCTGCATCATCTGAGAACAGAGGGAAAATATTAGATCTTGTTCAAGTTTTCAGAGCAAAAGTTGTAGATGTTTCGGATATTGCTCTGACACTTGAAGTTGTTGGAGATCCAGGCAAACTTGTTGCTCTGGAAAATTTATTGAAGCCTTATGGAATTTTAGAAATTGCAAGAACAGGGAAAGTTGCTCTTAAGAGGGCCTCAGGTGTAAACACAGAAATGTTAAAAACCTAAAAAAAAATAATTTTTTTTAAGAGTCAACTCTTTTAGCTTCAATTATAAAATCCTCTTCTTGAATTAAATCAACTATATCCATACCACTAACCACTTTTCCAAAAACAGCATACCTTCCATCAAGTTCTGGTAAAGATTTGAGTATAATATAAAATTGCAAACTTGCTGAATTTACTGCTTTAGATCTTGCCATAGATAAATATGATCTTTTATGCTTAAGTTCAATATTATTTATTTGACTAGGTGAATCAATTTCTTTTCCATATATTGGTAAATTACTTGTCTTTAGTTTGATTTCCAAGGGAATATATCTTTTATCTTTTGTTTTAGTCTCTATAAACTTATTTTGATTTCCTATTAATGTATGGTCTCCACCTCTAATAATAAAAGGGTAAGGTTTTTTAATAACCCTGTTAAAAATTGTTTTATTTAAGGCACCTTTTTCGACAAAATCTATAAAGTTCCCAACAGTTATTGGAGCTGATTTACCATATAGCTCTAATTTTATCTTGCCTTTATTAGTAATAAACAAGACATATTCATTTGATTCTATACAGGGGAGTTTTGTCGTAGAGCATATATTGATATCTTCGTTTCTATTTATATTTGCACATCCCAAAATCAAAAACAAATTGACAAACAGAAAAATATAAACAGGTTGAAAGAATTTACAAGATAAAATTGAATTGTTTGAAAGTTTTGTAATTTTATTATTAAATTCCTTCAAGGTTAACCTCTAAAAATCGCGCAATTTCAGCCCCTTCATTCTCTAAATCTAATAATGGTGTAGGAGATCCAACTCTAGATATAGGTAAATCCTTCCTACCTTTAATTCTCAAAGATACTCTTCTTAGTGGATTAAAGCCTTCTCTTACCTCTAATTTCACAGCTTTAATCTCATCGATGGGGATTTCTATTTCTATATTTTTGAATAAACCTCTCCTAGATAAAGATAAAACTCCTTTATTTTTGTCAAATCTATTTACTCCAGAACCATAATCAATATTTATCAGTCTCCAAAAATAAATAGCCAACAAGAAAGCCGCTACACCGTATAGCCCCATAACCAAGCCTTGAGGAACAAAAATCAGGGTCGAAGGGGTTCCTAGTGGTAAAAAATCTCTTCCAAAATAACTAGAGAATGAAGCCAATAAAAATCCAACACCTCCGATACTTAGCATCGAAGCAACGAGATAGTTCGAAACCTTACGCGAACCTTTAATTTTCTGTTCTAGAACCAAACCAGATAGCTCTTTTTCTGATTGGCTTAACTTTGATTCAGATGACATAATCTAATGAAATTTGGAAGAACATCCCTTTCAAAACATTATAGAGACTAAGTTTTTGACAATTAATAAGTAGAAATAAAAAAAATTGATTTTATCTCATTTCAATACAAGGGATTTCATCAAGTTAAAGATTTACCCACAAACCCCGTCATCGTTGTTAAAGTCCTCGACGTATACAAAAGCTCAGCAACGCTCCTCCCATGACGATCGCTGTTGGAAGCGCAACAGAACGAGGTTGGTTTGACGCCCTCGATGACTGGTTAAAGCGCGACCGATTCGTATTTGTTGGTTGGTCTGGACTACTACTCTTCCCTACGGCTTTCCTAGCTATAGGTGGATGGTTTACAGGTACAACCTTCGTTTCTTCCTGGTACACCCACGGTGTAGCCAGTTCTTACCTTGAGGGATGCAATTTCCTCACAGCCGCTGTTAGCACCCCTGGCGACGCCATGGGTCATAGTCTTCTATTCCTTTGGGGTCCAGAAGCTCAGGGCGATTTAACACGTTGGTTCCAACTTGGTGGCCTCTGGAATTTCGTTGCTCTTCACGGCGCATTTAGTCTTATCGGCTTCATGCTTCGTCAATTCGAAATTGCAAGACTAGTTGGTATCCGTCCATATAACGCACTTGCTTTCTCAGCAGTTATTGCAGTATTTACTGCTTGCTTCCTTATCTATCCATTAGGACAGCACAGTTGGTTTTTTGCTCCTTCATTTGGAGTTGCAGCAATATTCCGTTTCATTCTTTTCATTCAAGGATTCCATAACATCACGCTTAACCCTTTTCACATGATGGGAGTAGCTGGAATTCTTGGTGGTGCTCTTCTTTGTGCTATTCACGGCGCAACAGTTCAGAACACTCTTTACGAAGATTCAAGTCAGTACTCTGACGGTAAAGCTCAGAGTTCAACATTTAGAGGTTTCGATCCAGTTCAAGAAGAAGAAACTTACTCTTTTATTACTGCAAACCGTTTCTGGAGTCAGATTTTCGGTATTGCTTTCTCAAATAAGCGTTTCCTTCACTTCTTGATGCTCTTCGTTCCAGTAACAGGAATGTGGGCAGCATCAATTGGAATCGTCGGATTAGCTCTAAACCTTCGTGCTTACGACTTTGTTAGCCAAGAAATCAGAGCTGCTGAAGATCCTGAATTCGAAACTTTCTATACCAAAAACATCCTTCTAAATGAAGGTATGCGTGCATGGATGTCTTCTGTAGACCAGCCACACGAAAACTTTGTATTCCCTGAGGAGGTACTCCCACGTGGAAACGCCCTTTAATAGTTTACTTAAAGCCCCTAATCAAAGTCTCGAAGAGACTGGTTACGCCTGGTATGTAGGAAATGCAAGGCTAATCAACCTCTCTGGAAGACTATTAGGTGCTCATATCGCTCACGCAGGACTAATTGTGTTCTGGGCAGGCGCGATGATGCTTTTCGAAGTAAGTCATTTCACCATGGATAAACCCATGTGGGAACAAGGCTTAATTTGTATGCCTCACGTAGCCATGTTTGGATACGGGATTGGTCCAGGTGGAGAAGTCACTGATGTTTGGCCATTCTTCATCGCAGGTGTGATTCACCTTGTTGCATCTGGAATCCTTGGCTTTGGAGGAGTTTTCCACTCCTTAGCTGGTCCAGAGAAACTTGAAGAAGATTTCCCATTCTTCTCAACTGACTGGAGAGATAAAAATCAAATGACCAACATTCTTGGTTTTCATTTGGTTGTTCTAGGCGTTGGTGCTCTTTTGTGGTCCATTAACTGGATGTACATAGGAGGCGCATACGACACTTGGGCTCCTGGTGGGGGAGAAGTTAGGTTGATCAACCCAACACTCGATCCAAGAATTATTTTTGGATATCTACTATCAACCCCATGGGGTGGTGGTGGTTGGATGGTTGGTGTTAACTCAATGGAAGATATTGTCGGAGGACATGTTTACCTGGGTGTAATCGAAATAATTGGTGGACTTTTCCATATCTTCACTAAGCCTTATGGATGGGCAAGAAGAGCCTTTATCTGGAATGGTGAAGGACTTCTCAGTTATGCATTAGGTGGGATTTGTGTTGCAAGTTTTGTAGCTTCATGTTTCATCTGGTTTAACAACACTGCTTATCCATCTGAGTTCTACGGTCCAACAAACGCTGAAGCTTCTCAGGCCCAAAGTTTTACATTCCTAGTTCGTGACCAACGAATTGGAGCAAATGTAGGTTCAACAATGGGTCCAACTGGTTTAGGTAAATACCTAATGCGTTCTCCTACTGGTGAAATCATCTTTGGTGGAGAGACTATGCGCTTTTGGGATTTCCGTGGACCTTGGCTTGAGCCTCTTAGAGGACCAAATGGTCTCAGCCTTGAGAAGATTCAAAATGATATTCAGCCTTGGCAGGTTCGCCGTGCAGCTGAATACATGACACATGCTCCAAACGCATCTATCAACTCTGTTGGTGGAATCATTACTGAGCCTAATGCTGTTAACTTTGTTAACTTGCGTCAATGGCTAGCAGGTGCTCAATTCTTCCTTGGTTGGTTTACTTTTGTAGGTCATCTTTGGCATGCTGGTCGTGCGAGAGCTGCTGCAGCTGGATTTGAAAAAGGTATCAGTCGTTCACAAGAACCTGCTCTTTCAATGCCTGATCTAGATTAGATCCATCAATAAATAAAAAAAGTCCTCTTAATAGAGGGCTTTTTTTATGGTTAAAATATTTGATCTTACTATTATTTACATATCTAAAAGCAAGCGAGATAAACCAAATTTTTCTAAATTATTTTTTAACCAAGGTAAGCTGAGCCCAATAACATTAGTAAAACATCCATCTATTTTTTTTATAAAAAGTCCTCCATTTCCCTCAATCGCAAATCCTCCTGCACAATTGTATGGTTCTGAAGTTGAAGCATATTTATTAATCTCAAAATTGGATAAATTCATAAATTCAATTTTTGTGCTCACAACTCCTTCGCAACTATTATTTTGTGAAATACTTTCCATATCAGCTTTGGGCTTATCCAACGAAATCAAATAGTGACCAGTATGTAAAAAACCAGATTGACCAGACATCCTTTGCCATCTCGATATCAATTGCTCTTTATTAATTGGTTTTTCAAAAATTTCCCCCTTAAACTCAAACAAAGAATCACAACCTAATAAAGCTTGATAAGTATTTAAGGCTTGATTTTCTTCTATCAACTTTTTTAATGCACTGTCAGCTTTACCCTTGGCTAATAATTTGACCTTCAAGATTGGATCTGGTTCCTGAAGCTGTGTCTCATCAAAATCACTTACAATAACTCTGTGTCTCAAAGCTATTTGATCAAGTAATTTTTGACGTGCTTTGGATGCAGAGGCAAGCACAAACATAGAAATCTAAATTTTTTAAATCTTACGATCATTATTGATCTTCCATTTAAAAATAAATCCTTTTAATTAAATGTTGCTGATTGACCAAAAAATCTTTAGAAGAGCAAAGAAAGGGATTAGGAATTCTCCCTTTAACTTATTTCTTTTTCAAAGTCTTCAAAAAAAGAGTCTCAGTGCTCAAGATGTTTTTGAAAATAAAACAAAATATTTGAGTCAAGAATTTATGTTTATCAATAGTTCTTTATTCATAGAGAATGAATTTCTTAAATTAATTAAAATTGGAGTATTAAGAAGGGAAGTTGATGGCCAAGGTCTTACTTCCAAAGTTCGTATTACACCAACAGGAAGAAAAGTACTAGAAAGCCGTGCAGATTTATTTACTAAAAGAATATCGCTTATAAAAAAATTAATTACATGCCTAAAGTATCAACTATCACCTAGATGAACATAGATCTCAAAAGGACTCCACTAATGGTTTTAGGAACCTCTAGTGGCGCAGGTAAAACGCTAATAGCTACTGCTATTTGTCGATGCTTAAAAAGGAAAGGGGAACAGCCAATACCTTTTAAGGGCCAAAACATGAGCAATAACGCTTGGGTTGATACACAGGGAAGAGAAATGGCATATTCTCAAGCCCTACAATCTTGGTCTGCAGGCTTAGAGCCAAGTGCTGAAATGAATCCTGTGCTTCTAAAGCCAAAAGGGGATTGCACAAGTGAAGTAATTCATCTAGGCAAAAGTGTCGGCACTAGCAAAGCGATTAATTATTACGAAGACTGGTTCGATTCTGGGTGGGAAGCTATTAAAAAAGGCCTAGCAATATTATTAAAGAGTAAAACCAACGGAAGACTGATTCTTGAAGGGGCTGGAAGCCCCGTAGAAGTGAATTTGCAACATAAAGATCTTACAAATTTGAAATTAGCAAAATTTCTAAATGCAAATTGTATTTTAGTAGCAGATATTGAAAGAGGAGGCGTTTTTGCTCAAATCATTGGAACAATTGCATTGATGAAACCTGATGAAAAAAAATTAATTAAAGGAATAATTATTAATAGATTCAGAGGCGATAAAGCCTTATTCGAATCAGGAGTTACATGGATAGAAAAAGAAACAGGAATCCCAGTTTTAGGAATATTGCCGTGGCTAAAAGAGATTTTTCCACCTGAAGATTCCCTTGACTTACTTGAAAGGAAGCAAATAAATCAAAGTGCAGAAATAGAAATAGCAATAATAAAATTACCTAGAATTAGCAATTTTTCTGATTTAGATCCTTTCTTTAGCGATTCAAGTATTCAAATGCGCTGGATAGAACCTGGAGAAGAACTAGGTAAACCAGATGTATTAATAATTCCTGGAAGCAAACAAACGATTAAAGATCTAGAGAGTTTAAATAAAGCTGGTTTGAGCAATCAAATAAAAGATTATGCCAAAAATGGGGGAAATATTTTTGGCATATGTGGAGGATTACAAATGCTAGGAAAATCATTGGAAGACCCACATCAGCAGGAAAGTATTAATGAAATAAATGCATTTCCAAATATAGGGATGAACCTTCTTCCAATCAAAACAAGATTTGGAGAAATCAAACACACCTCACAAAGAGAAGAAGAAGCTTCATGGCCATGTTCTCAGAATATAAAGGGGTTTGAAATGCATTATGGGGAAAGTGATTTAATCAATAATAAAGATTCTGAAATTATTTCTCTATTCAAAAACAGTTCTTTAGGGTGGGTAATTGAAAAAAAAGATAAAAGCTTTATTGGAGGAACTTATTTACATGGAATTTTTGAAAATGATGAATGGCGTAGGCAATGGCTGAATAAAATAAGACAGAAAAAGGGATTAAATCATTTAAAAATTAATGAAGAAAACAATGGTGATAAAAGAGAAAAATTATTAGATTTATTAACTGATGCCTTCGAAAAAAATATAAATATAGATATTTTAATCAAATAATTTAAACAATGAATATTGTAAAAATAAACTGGCCAAATAAGAAATCAAGCAATTGCTCTCCTGGAGATGATTGGTTAAAAGCTGCCTATGATGCCGATATAGAGATCCCTACTGGATGCCTAGGAGGAAGCTGCGGGGCATGCGAAATAGAAGTTAATGGTGAAGTAGTCCGTGCATGTATTGCAACAGTTCCGGATAAAAAGGAACTCAATGTTGAATTTTTTAGTGACCCTTATTGGTGAAAGTGAAGATATTTAATTCATTAGATAATTAATAATATTTCTCTGCTCTTCTAATAGATTTTATAGCACCTTTAAAATCTCCGATTTTATACTTTGATTCACTGAGTGTCTCTAATTTTCTTATCACCTCATCTTTTCTTTTCTTACTAATTACTTTTTTATAGTCTGCAATTAAATCATATTTACTTTTTTTAATAGTTGAGGCCCTAATCAAAGTAGTATATTTTACCTCAAGATCAATTTGAGAAAAATTACCCATTAAAATATTTTCATAAGCTATTTGTTGATTAGTAAAGTCTGAAAATTTTTTAATTTCCATTAATCTAACCTTTTTCGCTTCACGTTTATCCTCTATAGCTCCATAATAATCCTCATGTTTATATCTAGAATTACTTCTTCCATTATATGAAATATTTTTAGATCTTTTATTTATAAAATCTAATTCACATTCTATTAAAATTGATTTTGTAAAATCATCAATAGCAGAAAGATGATCGCCCAATTTATCATTCAAAAAACCACAATTAAGATATGCCAAGGAGATATCGTCTGGGTTTCTAAGAGTATAAATATTATTTTTAATTATATCGATTGCAGCCTCGTAATCATCTAAATCAATCAAATTAATTACTTCGTAATAAAAAAATGATGCCTTATCAAGATTTTTCATAAGATAATCATCTAATAAAAAAAATCATAAAGGAAGAAACTCTATGAGATTCAAAGTATGAGGTTCAAAAGAACCTGAAGGCCTTGAGGTGAGATAGTAACATCTCCATCCATTCAATCTAATGTACATTCATAGCTTTTGCTCTAAGTTACAAAACTATTAAATGAGGAGAATTTCATGAGAATGAAGGAGAATTAATTACCCACTAATATTGCACATAAACTAAACCACTGAAAAAAGGACACAATGACGATGAAGCAGAAAAGCCAAGGATCTATCTTAAAATATTGAGAGAGAAGATCCTTATTGAATAAGATCCTAAAAAAGAATCGCTCTGCGAAATAAATAATTATACGCATTCTTCTCTCATTTCAGATTGATTTTTAGTAGATTCTTTTTTAAATTTCTGCATGAAAGTTTATGGTCAAACTTATAATCATTCGTTTACTTTAAATATTCACCTGATCACTTCTAAGTATATAGAACATTAACTGTTTACTTTTTCTTTAAAAGAAGAAGTAAACTTAATTAATTAATAAATCTTCTGCTTCATAAACTTTCTTAATTATATAATTAAGATTATCCTGACTTTGTCTGTTATGAATACCTAAAAGTATTCCTGATTCCATTATATTATCACTAACTTCAAATGTTCCATATTTATCCCATTTAAATTTCTTTGCGACTGGTTGTCTCATTATATTGCCTGTAAAAATTGGCCTAGTTTGAATCCCCGCTTTTTCTAAGAAAATTTGAATTTGCTTTCTTTTTGAAGCTAATTTATTTTTAAGAATTAAAGGGAAAGCCAACCAGCCAGTTTCTACATTATTATAAGAAATAGGAATATAAAAATTACTAGAAGAAGAAAATTCTTTCCTAAGTAAATTATAATTATTAGACCTTTTTTTTATGTTTTCTTTTAAACTATTTAGCTGCACAAGTGCAAATGCTGCAGATATTTCAGAAGGTAAAAAATTATACCCGAGATCATCAAATATATATTTGTCATCATAATCAATCCCATCAATTTTCGCAGAAAATCTTCTCTGATAATCTTCTGATTCACCATAAAGAGAGGATCTCCTTCCCCAAGCTCTTAAAGAAAGTCCATGATTATATTCTTCTGAATCTGAATAGGTGACCATACCACCGAAGCCAGCACCAGTAATAACATGAGAGGCATAAAAGCTAGTTGTCGAAATATCGGACCAATTTTTAAGTTTAGTTTTATATGTATATCCTATAGTATCTGCAGAATCTTCTATAACTTTTAGATTATTCTCTTTAGCAAAATTATATATTTCATTCCAATTAGCTATATTTCCAATTAAATTCGGTACACAAATTGCAGACACATTATCTAAATCCATTTTCTTGAGTTTGGATGTATCTAGCTGCAAGGTATCTTCCTCAACATCAACGAAATAAGGGATTAGATCACATTGAACAATTGGAGAAATTGTTGTTGAGAAAGTTAAAGAAGGAGTTATAACCTTAGTACCCTTTTCTAGCTTAAGTGATAACAATCCGATGAGATTTGCAGATGAACCACTATTTACCATTAATCCATATTTCTTATTGAAAATATGCGCCACTTCTTTCTCTAATAATTTACTTTTCTCCCCTCCCATTAAAGAAAGTCTATTATTTTGTAGGACATCTATTACCGCATCGATTTCATTTTGAGAATAATCGGCCTCAGCATAAAAGACTTTTTTATCAATATTATTAGAAATCAAGTTATCTTTCACGTTAGTTTAGGTATATCCATAATCAAAATAACACTTAACTTGCAAAACAAAAACGTGTGTTCTTCATAGCCAGATATATTGCCTCAGCTGCTTTAAACAATAAACACCAGATAAGCTCGTTATCACAAAGGATTCTGTATTTCATTAGGAATAGATACTTTTACTAATTAAATTTAAAAAGTATTAAAGGCAAAAAGGAATTCCACTTATTTACGTGTTCGGGATAAATTTTTTTGATAAAAGTCAAAGAACGGAGGGGGTGGGATTCGAACCCACGGATAGTTTTACCTATCAAACGATTTCGAGTCGTTCGCTTTCGACCACTCAGCCACCTCTCCCTAGAAGTTAGTTTAAGGCAATCTTCCCTTTCCACTTAAGAATAAGCAGAATTAAAAATCTAATTCTTAATTGTTTAATCCCAACCTGCCTTTCTCATAAGCTGAATTGCTTTTTTATTATTAGCTCCTAATTGATCAATGGTCACACCATCAGGAGTAAATCCTCCAAATAGTGAAACCTCATCAGTTTTATTAACACCAACTAAAGGGTGTTCAAATGTTGGGCCAGCCAACCCACTACTCCCAGCAGGAGAGGCAAGATACTCCAGGAGTTGAATAGCTTCTTCTTTGTTTTCAGCATATTTAGCAATTCCACCTGCACTGACATTCACATGAGCAGGATTAGGAGTTAGAACCTCTACTTTTTTAGCCAACCTTTGATCTTTTCTACCATTGACACCTGCAAGCATTCTTGAAACATAGTAGTGATTAACAATACCTACTCCACATTTCCCTTGAGCAACAGCTCTTATAACACCAATATCACCAGGGAAAAAAGGCTGAGAAATATTTGAAATCATCCCTTTCAACCACTCTTTAGTTTGGTCTTCTCCTTTATTGACAATTTGATTAGCGACTAAAGATTGATTGTAAGGACTGCTCCTTTTCCTCACACAGACGAGACCGTCCAAAGAAGGATTAGCAAGATCTGAATAATCTTTGATTGAATTTATATCAACTTTCTTTGGATTAGCAACCATGACTCTCACCCTTCTTGTCAAGGCATACCATCTGGCTTGAGGATCTCTATATTCCACTGGAACATTTTTATCTAAGTTGGAAGACCTATATGACTGAAGAAGACCACTTTTAGCAGCATTGCTAATTCTAGCCGCATCAACAAGAAGAATCACATCAGCTTTAGAATTTGATCCTTCCCTTTTCAATCTTTCAACTAGAGAAATTCCTGTCGCCTCGATTAATCGGATTTTTATCCCAGTCTCTTCTGCAAATTGCTTATATATCTGCTTATCGGTGTTGTAATGTCTGCCTGAATAAATTCTTACTTCTCTCCCAGAAGCTTTTACATGACTAAAACTTGAAGAGACTAAAAGAGTACCTGCTATTACTGAAGTAAAAAGACGCTTAATTAAATTCATTAATCTATCTAGGGAAGGGATTAATAACTTTTCATAGACTAGGCAAGAAGATCCTGCTAAAAATAGATTCTAAACTTTGATACCTATTTAAGTATAAATTGATATCTTATTTATACTTTAGGATGGTAACTAAACCTAGCTAATAAAGATGGAATATTTAACTCATTCGCTAATCGAAAAATCAGAAGCTCATGAAATAATTAAGAAACTAAAAGCAGAAAAATCCTCATGGCAAGATGGCAAAAAGACAGCTGGAAGTCACGCTGCAGAGATAAAATCTAATTTTCAATTAGATAAAAATTCAAAATTATCAATTGAGCTTAGAGAAATTATTGTTAGCAAAATAATTTCAAATCCACTTCTAAAAAGTTTTACATTACCTAGTCTTATACATGGAGTCATGTTTACTCAATCCCTAGCTGGACACAGTTATGGATCACATATTGATAATCCTTATATGCCCTCTGGAAGGAGTGATCTTTCTTTTACGTTATTTTTAAACTCACCAGAAGATTACGAAGGTGGTGAATTATGTATTCAGACGATAAATAAAACTGAAAAAATCAAACTATCTTCTGGAGAGATGATAATTTATCCCAGCACTCAACTACATTCTGTTGCTGAAGTCAAAGATGGTGAACGTCATGTATGTGTAGGCTGGATTCAAAGCTATGTACAAAATAATGAAGATAGAAATTTCCTATTCGGACTGGATGCAGGAGCAAAAGGCTTACTAGCAAAACATGGAAAATCAGATGAATTAGATTTAATTTTCCAGGCTTACAGCAATATCCTAAAGCGACTAGGAGATTAAATCGATCACTTTATACAAGTAGAGGTAAAAAAAGAACTTTCAATAAGAGGGGGGTCCCATCAAAATATATATAAATAAAAAATGGTATGCCAAGTAAAACACCTATCGGAATATTCCTTGCGGCGGCAGCTGCTTTAGGGACTAATGCAATTATTCCTGAAAATTCAATGGCTGGGGAAAAATATGGGAATATGGGTGGTTTAAAGGAATGGACGACAGATCAAAAAGCAGATGAGGATGGCAAGCTTGACGAAGCTGCGCAAAAAGCAGCTGATAAAGCCAAGAAAGCTAATGTTTGCATCCCTATTGGTGAGGGAGAAAATTGTTGGTAAGAATTTTTTAAATTCAATAAAGAGGCTCCCATATAGGGGGCTTTTTTTAATACCAAATACGTAAATAAACAAAAAAAAAACGCCCCTTTCGGGGCGTTTCAAAAGTTCCTAATTAGAAATTAGAATCTGAATTCAGTTAGAAGAACTGCTCCTGTGACGTCTTTTCCATCAGCTTCGACATCAGTACTGCCAAATACAGCAGGGGTAACTGTTACGCCGTCATTAACTTTGAAGGAGTAATAAGCTTCCCAAACAGAGTTATCCTCTGAAGGATCTTCGCCACCGCCAACGATGTTTGTAGCACTAACTCTTGAGCCAACAGCAAGTCCTGCTCTGTTTCCATCAATGAATAGGTCCTTCCAATTAAGGCCAACCATCCAACCTGACGCCTCATCTGCAAAACCAGTTCCAGCATCATCGATACTAGAAGTGTCATAACCAAGCTGAACAGAAGGAACTGCGCCTGAATTATCAGGTCTCCAATATGCTCTCAAACCAATAGCAGTTTCAGAACTATCTGAAGCTCTTGACTTGCCTTTAGCTGTTGTGAAATAGCTATCTGACCAGCCATTATCTTTGAAAGCAACAGCTCCAGATACTTGCCATTGTGGTGTGCCATATTCAAGCTTCGTTAACAAAGCTGACTTAGCATCATCTCCAAATAAACCTTGGCCTTCTTCAGACTTTGCTCCACCCTGACTTGTATATGCTGCACTTAGTGCCCATCTACCATCAGAAGGATCTTCAGTTTGCTGTGTCCATGCAGCGCCAAAACCTGCTTTAGTGCTTGAACCATAAACAGTTCCATTGCCACCAAGACTAAATTGCTTAGTTACTGGCTTATAGATGGAAGGAGAACTTGCAAGCATGTAGTAGTTCTCAATTTTTGGTCCAACCCAAACTGTAAGAGTATCGCCAACTGGGAATTGATACCAAATCTTGTCAACTTTTAAAGCATCTGATGTGTTCTTACCCGCTGAAAGATAAGTACCTTGACCTTTGTCTACGAAATGATCAGATACGTTACCCGCCTTAATCCTTGTATAAAGAAGGTCTTCACCAGTAAAACTGGTGTTCATGTTCAACTGATACATATATTCCATAGTGATGCTGTCAGTATCTGACTCAGCATCATCATCAACATAACCAGTTATGAAAGCAGCCTTTCCGCTCATCTTTGTAGATGAAGAGAACTGACCAGCCATTATTTCGCCGAGTTGAGCTTCAACGCCATCAACACGAGCTTGAATAACTTCAGAACTTAGATCTGACTCGTTAGATACCGAAGTAACGTCGGCATTTGCAGCTAATGGTGCCATAAGGCCCAAAGCAGCAGGAGCTACCAGCAAACGCTGAAAAAGCTTCATTGTGTCCTCACACAAATATGTCATCAGAATAATAGTGTATTCAATAAGACATTCCAGAGCGAAAACTTTTAGAGGTAGCTTTTTATACAGCGATATATACTATTCGTACTGTTTGTTAGCGAATTAATCTAAAATTATTACTTAGAGTTAATTAATTTTCGGCACAAAGAGGGAAGCCAAGGGCATCTCTTTCCTCTAGCCAAGCTTCAGCAACCTTACGAGCTAAAGATCGAATTCGTGCAATAATCTTAGTTCTCTCAGTAACAGAAATAACCCCTCTTGCTTCTAATAAATTAAATGTATGACTGCATTTTAAAACGTAATCAAGACAAGGTGCAGGTAGTTTTTTAGCGATTAATTGATGAGCCTCTTCCTCATAAATTTCAAAAAGTTTCCTTAAATTTTCCGAGTTAGATTCTTCAAAATTATACTTACATTGACCTTTTTCAAAAGGAAGCCAGATATCACCATATTTAGTCTTTTTATTCCAGGAAAGTTCCCAAATACTTTCGACATTTTGTAGATACATTGCCAATCTCTCCAAGCCATAAGTGATCTCAATTGAAACAGGCTTGCAATCAAGACCTCCACATTGTTGAAAATAAGTAAATTGGGTAACTTCCATCCCATCAAGCCAAACTTCCCAACCCACTCCCCAGGCGCCCAAAGTTGGAGATTCCCAATTATCTTCAACAAATCTAATGTCGTGGTCTTTAGCCGAAATCCCCAAAGCTTCAAGAGAAGACAAATAAATTTCTTGAATACCGTCTAAAGAGGGCTTGATAAGAACTTGATATTGAAAATAATGCTGCGCTCTATTTGGATTGTCTCCATACCTACCATCAGTTGGTCTTCGACAGGGTTCTGGGTAAGCTACAGCCCAAGGCTCAGGTCCTATCGCTCTTAAAAAAGAATGAGGGCTCATCGTCCCTGCGCCCTTCTCTAAATCGTATGGCTGTAGAAGCAAACAACCTTTCTCACTCCAGAAATTATTGAGGCTAGAAATTATGTCCTGAAAGTACACTATACAGTCCTCCCAATGATTTTGAAGCTCAGATTTAGGAGCACAAGGGGAGAACAGCGATTCAAAACTAACTTAGGAGAACAGATGAGTGATGTGTAATGAGAACGAGGAGAGAGCATAATCTTAATTTGGATTTGCTCTCCTATTTCTTTCACTCAACTAATCCTATCTATTTGTGTAATCAATGACACGAAAATATCCATGAATAATCAAACAGGTAACAACAAGCTCCTTTGATTTTTGAGACTTATTGAGAACAGTTTAAGAATTCACTCTAGATTCAATTCGAAAAGCTGGTAAAAGTCAGACAATTGGACTTTAACTTAAAGAATTAAAGAGGTTATAACTTTTTTAAATTTTGATATTTACATCAATAAGTATTAAAGAGAGCGTTAGCAATCTAAATTAATTTAATTAGAAAATTATTTATTGATTTGATAGAGCCAAAAGATTTCACGCCTGAGTTCAAAAAATATAGAAAAGAGATTTTTGAAAGTCATGGAATTTATATACTGCGAAGATTCTTAAACCCATGGGCAGATAGACATCTCTCTAGATCATTAAAAAACAATTTAGATATTAGCAATAAGCGATATGGATTGATAATAGATGATAGACCTAATGAAATACTTAGGTTTTCAGTACTAAATACACTTTTAATGACTGATTTAAATCTACCTATTCAAATTTATACCACCCAAAAATCACTCTCGGATACCAAGAAATTATTTTTAGATATTCTTGATTTTACAAATTTAATAACAATAAATGCTTTGGAAATCGATTCAATCAATATAGATCTCTATAATAATTTGTTAAAGTCTTCAAATTTCTGGTCAAGCTTAATAGCCAAAGAAGTCCTAATTTTTCAAACAGATACTCTATTAATAGAGCCTTTAGAATTCACAAAATTTAATTATGATTATATAGGCGCATTATTTTCAAGAGGAAAATCAAGATGTATAAGTATTCCTCATTTCAATAACAAGACAAGAGAAGCAAATGGAAATACTTGGATAACACAGAAATATAATGAGGACTTAAGTCCTGGACTATTAATGGGTAATGGAGGACTATCAATTAGAAATTGCGAAATAATGGAAAAAATCTGTTCAAATGAAACTTCAAATCCTAATGAGAATGAAGATATTTTCTTTAGCAAACATCTAAAAAAATATACAAAGAACCTTCCATCCAATATAAATATTATCAATCGTTTTTCAATAGAGG
The DNA here is from genome assembly GCA_003213355.1 of Prochlorococcus sp. AG-424-E20. Taxonomy (GTDB): domain Bacteria; phylum Cyanobacteriota; class Cyanobacteriia; order PCC-6307; family Cyanobiaceae; genus Prochlorococcus_B. The sequence goes on along the minus strand of QCND01000009.1, from coordinate 5,012 downwards.
CGGATTTTCATAAGAGTGTTGGTTACCATGGAAGCCATTTTTATCTTGATCATTCAGAATTATCAAGCATATACGATCGTCATATTCGAACTGTTATGGGATTATTATCTTCTTTTAATTGAAAAGGATAAGAACCCATCGCTTATTTTTGGAGTCCCTGATTATCTTCAACAAGTCTAATTTCATGATCTTTAGCCTAAATCTCCAATAGCGCCAAAGACTTCAAGTAAAATTTTGACTGACATCTATAAAAGGTTTCACAAGAAATTGATATCGAAAACAATGCTGAGCGCGATTGCTAATACCTACATCCCTCTATCAGTTAATCTTCCACAGGAATCTTGATAAATCAACAACCTAAGACTAAGTAGCTATTAACTAAAGAACAAGAGGAAAACAATAAGATCCAAATGGATAGAACTTCCAAGTGATAAAGATTACAGGAATGTTTGCACTAAAAAAGGAGAATTAGTCATATAAGAATTTTATACTCAATGGTGTTTTTTATTGTTATCTAATGATTTGCATCTGTCATTTATAAATTTTCATACTTAGAGAGTAAGATTTTAAATATAGAAGATTTTCAATAAATAAGATGTTTCAATCCTCTAGATAATAATTTAAATTACCTGCGATAGAAATCCTTGGTTCATCAGTTCCATAAAATGGATAAACACAATGTCTTAGTTTTGCAGGAAAAAAAAGCATAGTTCCTTCGTAATTTTTAGAAAGTTTATATGAAATATTTCTAATACCTCCAAGTGAGTCATGATATTCGAATTCGAAATCTCCGGCCTTTTTATTTTTATCATCCATATCAGCAAATATAGGTAGCTTTTGTTGCTGTTTACTATCGTATGGAATCTTCAGCCAAATAGCAAAAGAGTATACACCACCGTGATCATGAAAGGGATTAAACTCTGTTTTATATTGGTAATTAACCCATAAACTAGTCAATTTGAAAGCAATTTGATGATCATTCTTGAATGAGAGATTAACAGTACTTGGATCTATTCCTAGATTATTTTGACGAAAATTTGTAATCAATGATACACAAACATTTTTAAAGAAAAAATTATTAATATCTTCTAATAAATAACTCTTTGAGATATTACCCGCTAAATATTTTTTATGGCTTGTATTCTCTGTCTTGCTATTATTGATTATCTTCCAAAGGTAATCAATAATCTCTTTATCTAGTTTTACTTCAATAAAAGGAGTTACGGGTGGTATTTTAGTGATTATTTTCATCAGGAATCATCTCTTCTCTGACCTCCTCATTCTCTACAAGGGGGGGAATCATAATAGAAAATTGCCTTAAGATCTTATAAAGCTGTAATGAATGGATTGAAAACAAAATAAAATTGAATTGTTGAGACAACAACTTAAGCAGTGTATTTATGTCCTAGAGATACATCAGTGTTGATATAAACGAATAAGAAGTGATCGACTTAGCTTGAAAGGATTACGACAAAGAAGTATCTCCTGAACCCTCGTTATCAAAAAGCTCGAGCGATAAAATTAATTAAATCCTAAATCAACAATCGAGTATTTAAAGCTGAACGTCTAAACGATGACAAAATAAAAAATCAGTATAAATACCTAACGCGTCAAAAGGAGAAAGCTCTCCTTGGCTCACTATTAAAACAGAAACGAATAACAAATTAGGATATTATAATAAATCATACAAGAATTTCATGCTAATTCAAAAAATATTTGTATTCAGAAAAGAATTAAGCCTCAGCACACTGCAAAGTCAGAAGTTTAAACATTTTATTTGGAATAAATAAAATGTTTTATTATACTATCGCAAAAATTTGAAACAGATTAGGTTATACCAACAAGATACGAGAATAAACAGCAAAAGACAGATAAAGATAGTACATAAGTACCCATTGTTCCGGTTCGTCACAAAGCGTATATTGAATACGTATTTAGCTAAACCCATGGAATTATCGCCTACGGAGGTGGTTGACTTAGCAAATATTCCGCTCAATAGCGAAGTCACCAAGGGGCTCGTGCCCGCGCAGGTGGAGTACGTCAAAGAGTCAGTTGTCGAAATCAACGAGGAATTGAGCTGCGTTGGGCAGTCCCTTAGGGCTGTAGCGGCGAACCTCTCCGACATAAAGAGTAATATCAAGCCTGGGAACTGGAGAGCCTTCTTAAAGTCTGGAGCTATTAATTGCTCAGAAAGATTTGCAATCGACCTTGTAAGTGCATACACGAACTGGCTAGGTGGCTCTGACATAAACGACAACTTGCTTGCGTCGCTAACGCCCAGGTCATTGGCTTTAATGGGAAGCAAAGGAGTGACCGACAAGGAGAGGCAAAAAGTTTTCGAGGCAGTTGAAAATGGAGAAAGAATGACAGAAGCTACGGTAAGGGGCTTGGTGAAGGGAGGCAATAAAAAGGCAAAAAAAACCTCCCAAAAGACAGAAAGCGAAAAGATTAAATCCCTAAAAGAAAAGATCGAGACTTACAAAAAAGTCATCAACAATCTTCAGGATGAAAATAAAAAACTAAGTAAATTACTAACGAACAGAGAGAAGATTGAGTCGCTTGTCTAGCGCTTACCCTAAAAAGTATTTATCCTTTACTATTATTCAAAATGAAAAGCATCAACTTTAGATCTAGGATCCCTGAACAAATAAAATCAAAAAACGACGACATTAACACCTTAGAGCAAGGGATCACAAAGGCATTACTGGAGAAATACAAGGTTAAAGTTCCTGGCTGCATGGAGAATTTGAACGAGAACAAATTTCAAAGGAAAGTGGCTTGAAATTATGAATAAGAATTTAAATTCTAGAAATGGATTCATCCATTTGTACAACCCAAAGAAAGAAGGATTAGGGTCCTACGACGTACACTATATAAATGCCTATAAAAAAGATAAAAAATCTAAAAATAGTCTAAACAAAAACGATAAGGATAGGTATGCAGCATGATTCCATTTATTAGAAGTCTTTCAGAGCTGATGGCCATTACAGAGTCAAGAGACAGCCAAAAGCAGGTCTTTCAATACGATGAAACCTACAGCTCGACAGTAGACAGTGGGCAAAGAAAACGATATATAAAGTCACTTAACAAGAAAGAGGTCGATCTGCCTGATTTACCTAAAACAATAAGGCGTAAATGGATGCAAAATAAAGCATCTCTATCAAGATTCATAGATGATTTAGATTATAGCAATCAAATACAATCTTCCTATGATCTTACCTTAATAGAAAGACAAAACAACAGAACTCAAGAGGATGTCGCCTAATTATGAAAAAGATTAAAATAAATCAGTTGATAGAGTATTTAGCTCCGACATTTATTCTCTCTTATTTTTTCGTTCATAATATTTTTCTAGTTCTAATTGGTATTACATTTTCATTGTATTTAATAAATATTGATATGATTAATAATCTAACAAAATCTATAAGTAACAATATAGTTATAAAAAAAGAATCTAAAGAGTCATATGAAAACGATAGTAAAATAAATTCCAATACAATTTATATGAAATCAAATAAAATAGATACCAAGCTCACATTAGTTGAACAAATTGAAGAATTAGGTTTTATACCATCAATAGATAAGAGAAAAAATACGAATGCATCATAATTAATTTTATTATATATATATATTGCTAGCAAATCATTCCTAATATAAAACAATTTATCTCTTTACAAACAATTTAATAAAAGGTAGTCTAGGAAATATACAAAAAGTAAATGCAAGAAGATCCAAAAAGCATAGAAGATTTATTAGTCAAAGGTTTATCTCATGTTTTAAAAAGAACAGTAGAGGTAAGTCCAAGGGATCAATTAGCAATTGCCCAAGAGTATAAAGAATGGATAAATTGCATATCTGCTAGTGATTTCTCAGAGCAAGAGATTCTAGTAATAGATAAGTTTACATTTACCTAGAATTAATATTTCTATTCTAGTTAAAAATATTCGTATAATTTTTAAAGATTTAAATAATTTTAATTGTATATATAATTGGAGTATATTTTATTAGTATAATTTTTGAATTGAATAATAAGATTTTACATTAAATAAAAAAATTTATTTCTATATTTATTCATTAAATAGTAATAAAAATACGTATATAATTGAATCGAATAGGCAAGTTTATTTTAAGCCATCAAGGAAAGAAAATTGACATTGCCTGGTACTAATGTACTATAATAATACACTTCGATCGCATCGATGAGTCTCAATTTCCCTTCACCCACTCTAACAAAATCATTTAATTTGCTGAGCATGATTAATGAAAAAGGCACCAGAGGAATAGGGATCTTGGCGTATTTAATCAACCAATCAACTGGAGCATCTAATGGAATCTTCAAGCACTTCAAGCTGGGAGTCGACAAAGAGCCTAAAGCTTTCAAACGGACTAGAAGGTGGAAGAGAAGCGCTAATAACAAGCCCCACAAGAGAGTTAGTTGAATTTTACTGGACAAATCGTAAGCGATTTTCAGGAGGTTACTTAGGCTTTCCTAAAGAAATAATTAGTGATTAGGAGAAATAAAGGTCGAGCTTAAAATTTCTTTTTTTGTTTTCAGATCTAAGTAGATAATTTATTATTAAGGCTATTGCAAAAAACAAATTAATAAGTAATGGTTATTATTTATCATTATTTGCTGGATACGAATTCGGAGCAAGTATTAAAAACACAATCCACCAAACAAGAATAAAAATGCCTAAAATAGAAGTTATTATAATGTTATTTAAAAGTTTAAAGCTGAAAATTAGAACTAAAACTCCAAAGCTAATAATTGACCAAGGTTGACACCAATAAGGCTTTGAATCCCAAAAACTGTTTTTTGCATTTGTATCCATTAAAAAACTTGAGAAATGATTAAAGCTATCCAATACTAATGGCTTACTAAGGCTTATCTTCTTCAACAGGCTTTTCTTCTTCAACAGGCTTATCTTCCTCAACAGGCTTATCTTCTTCAACAGGCTTATCTTCTTCAACAGGCTTATCTTCTTCAACAGGCTTTTCTTCTTCAACAGGCT
>QCND01000008.1 GCA_003213355.1 Prochlorococcus sp. AG-424-E20 | reverse complement strand
GATTTAAAAGCATGGTGGATTAAAAATAAATTAAACTTCCATAGCGTGAAAATTGAAATTTTTTCTATAACGTAAATGAATCAGGGAAGGTTTGATTAATGGAGCAAAGCCAGAATGAAGCAAATTTAAGTTCTGAAGAAATTGCCAGGTATGCAAGACATATAAGTCTTCCAGAGATAGGTATCAAAGGCCAAGAAAAATTGAAGGCAAGCTCAGTTGCTTGCGTTGGGACAGGAGGGCTAGGATCTCCACTTTTAATTTATCTTGCAGCAGCTGGAATTGGACGTATTGGAATAGTTGATTTTGATGTCGTTGAATACTCAAATTTACAAAGACAAATCATTCATACAACAAACTCAATAGGTCTATTAAAAACAGACTCTGCCAAACAACACATACGGAAAATAAATCCTTCTTGTCGAGTTGATTTGTTCAATCAAAAGCTAACAAGTAGTAATGCTTTGGAAATACTTAGAGATTATGATGTGATATGTGATTGTTCAGACAATTTCCCAACACGCTACCTAATCAATGATGCTTGTCTAATACTTAATAAGCCTAATATATATGCTTCAATTGCAAGATTTGAAGGACAAGTAAGTGTATTTAATTTGAAGAAAGATAGCCCTAACTATCGAGATCTTCTCCCCACACCCCCTCCAGAAGAATTAATTCCATCTTGCTCTGAGGCAGGTGTTATGGGAATTCTTCCAGGAATTATTGGTACAATTCAAGCAGCAGAAGCCATAAAGATAATAACAAATATTGGTTATCCACTTAACGGTAGGATCCTCGTTTTTAATGCATTAAAAATGCAATTTAAAGAGCTAACATTGAAATCCAATCCAGAAAATAAAAATATCCAGACATTAATAGACTATAAAAGTTTCTGTTCAGAAGTTAAAGTCAAAAATGAAGTAGATTGTGATATAGAAAGTATTTCAGTTAAAGAATTAAAAGTACTGCTTAGCCAACCTGCAAAAGAAATACTATTAATAGATGTTCGCAATCAAAATGAATACAATCAATGTTCTATTAAAGAATCATTGCTTATACCTCTTAACTCTATTGAAAGTGGTGAAGCCATTAATGAAATTAAAATTCTTACCGCAAAAAAAAATCTTTATGTATTGTGTAAAAGTGGGAAAAGATCATTACTTGCATTAAAGCATTTAAAAAAATTTGGAATTAGAGGTATGAATATTCTAGGAGGTATTGATGCTTGGAATAACGAACAAAATTAATTAAAACTAATAATCAACTCCCCTTTTTAAATCAACTCCTTTTTCTGCATAGTGCTTGTGACACACCATCTCAGAATGAACACTTGCCAAATCAAAATATATAGGTTGGTTTTTGCATCTTCCTGTAATAATCACCTCAGTTTCTGAAGGTTTACGAAGCAATGTTTGAACAATAGGCTCAACTGGGAGGAGTTCCAAATCAACAGTTGGATTTAACTCATCCAAGATCACAGTCTTATAAAGACCACTGGAAATAGCTGCCCTTGCAATTTCCCATGCTCTTTCAGCCTCTACATAGTCGATGGGCTTTTGCTGCCCCCTCCAAACAATCGCATCTCTACCAGATCGAAGATGGTCTACTAAATGAGGATAACTTTCTCGAAGAGCCGCAATAGCGGCATCCTCTGTGTAACCACTACCACCCTTCAGCCATTGCAAAATCAAAACACGATGACTTTTGTCCTGACTTATTCCTCTACCGATAGCTTGTAAAGCTTTACCCAATGCACTGGTTGATTTTCCTTTCCCTTCACCGGTATATATTTCAATCCCACCAACATTATTTTCAAAAAGAATTTCATTGTTATTAATCTCAGGTCGTCTGTGAGCTCTCATCTCAGAATGCAGTTCCGCAACTTTAATCAGAGGATTTGGTGCAGCTCTTCCAGTAACGATAATTTCCATACCGTTTGGTCTTGCAGTAAGTGTTTTAACAACTTCTTCAACAGGTAATAATCCCAAATCCAGAACAGGATTCAATTCGTCGAGGACAACGACTGAATACAAGGCACTAGCGATTGCCCCCTTGGCTATGTCCCAACCTCTTTGAGCTTCCTGATAATCAAATTTGGTAGATTGATCAGCACTAAAAAATTCTCCCCTGCCAGTCCTAACTTGATCAATTAAGTGAGGGAAACCTTGCTGCAAAGCATCTATTGCGGCATCTTCGTCATACGAGCGACCAGGTCCTTTCAAGAATCTAAGAAGTAATACCCTTGTTTGTTTTTTCTCACATATGCCTAGACCTATAGTCCTCAGAACCACCCCCAAAGCTGCCTGACTCTTCCCTTTACCCTCTCCGTCATAAACATGTAATTGACCGTGACTACGTTCTTGGCTTTCCGATGCTGTCGTAATCCCTATACCGTTTGAAACCACGATCGATAATTCTGCTTCTTATGCATGCAACTTAACTTCTTCTACATTAGACGTCATAGAATATGCAAAATACATACACAGATGAAGGAGACTAGGAGTCTCAATTTAATCAAATTAATGATCTTTTAAAAAGTGTTTTTTAGTCAACTTGAATCTTTAACTGACTCAGAACTGAAGCAATTAAAATTGTTAAGGGAGTTTATTAAAGACATAAATTATGTATGTGTTGCTTTTTCTGGAGGCGTTGATAGTTCTTTAGTAGCGACAATAGCCCAAGAGCAACTAGGTTCAAAAGCCTTTGCCGTTACTGGTGTCTCTCCTTCTTTAGCTCCATCTTTGCGTAAGCAAGCGCGTCTTCAAGCAGACTGGATTGGGATTCATCATGAAGAATGCCAAACAAATGAAATCAACCAACCAAATTACTTTAAAAATCCTGACAATCGATGTTTTGCATGCAAACAAGAATTACATACACATTTAACTGCAATTTCAAAAAAATTCCATAATGCTCAAATACTTGATGGAGTGAATTATGACGACCTTCAAGACTATCGACCAGGTATTACAGCATCTAATCAGGCAGGAGTGATATCACCTCTTGCTGAACTAGAAATAGATAAAAAATCAATTCGTTCAATTTCTAAATCATTAGGTTTACCCTGGTGGGATAAACCTGCACAACCATGCCTAGCCTCTCGTATTCCTTTTGGAGAGGAAATAAGTTCAAAACGGCTTCAGCAGATTGCTTTAGCAGAAGAATGGATTATTAATCAAGGTTTTTCAAAAGTACGTGTAAGAAGTCAAGGCCTATCTGCCAGAATCGAATTACCAGCAAATGAAATAAATAACTTTCTTAAAATTGTTGAAAGAAATAATTTAATTAAATATTTTTTATCTTTAGGTTTCCATTCAATAAGCCTAGATCTTGAGGGTTTGATTAGTGGAAAACTCACTAGAGATATAAAGACTACTTAAACAACAAACTTTAATGTCTAAAAGATGCTTGATTTATGTTTAATCTTTCATTTTGATCAAGGTTCACGATGCAAAGTTTGGATTCCTGCAGGGATCTCTCTTTCGATATTTTTAACAGAAAAGTGCTGAGCCAAAAAATCTTTACAAAGTAACTTACAAGCTTTTTCAGGCATTGTATGGTCTCCACAAGTGAAAACATCTATAGCTGCATAACCAATCTCAGGCCATGTATGTATTGAAATATGAGATTCAGCCAATAAAGCTAGTCCGGTTACTCCCTGAGGTTTAAAGCTATGTGTTACCAAATTTATGAGTGTTGCACCAGCGATTTTGGCCGATGATGTGATAGTTGTTCTTATGAAAGCTTCATCATTAAGCTTCGCGTGATCACATTGGTATAGTTCAAGTATGCAGTGCCTTCCAATATTCTCACTCGAATTAGATTGTATAGTATCTATTTCTTTTGACTTGCAAAAGTCACCCCATCCAGGGTTTGGATGCAATTCGGGGAAAAAAGGTTCCATATTATCCAAAAATCATTTCCACAATAACCGACCAATAGTTTCAACCAAAAGAATTTAATGCCATTAATTGTGAGTTTCGTACCCACTCACCTTCAAAAGATTCCAGATGTGTTGCACTGATTAAACACTGATGTTTTTGACCAACAGCCTCTAAAAGCAATAATTGACGCTTGGGATCTAGCTCAGCCAAAACATCATCTAAAAGCAATATTGGGGATTTGCCATAGACCATTTTAATTAATTCTAATTCGGCCAATTTCAAAGACAAAACAATAGTTCTCTGCTGACCAGCAGAACCAAAACGTCTGGCATCTATATCATTTATTGAAAACTGTACATCATCACGATGAGGGCCGACTCGACAATTACCCGTTATCTCTTCCTCAGACCTCATTTGTAAAAGTTGGCCTTCAATACTCTCCCTCCAAAGCCTTTCACTCTCTTCACCCTCGAGTTTACTACCTGGCACATATGTAATATTTAGTTTCTCTTTACTGTTACTAAGATGTTGTTGCCAGCGTGAAGCGATAGGAAGTAGACGATCTAAAATACGCCTACGTCTTCGATGAATTCTTGTACTCACCAACGCCATTTGCATATCATAAGAATCCAATAGAATATTTTGATCCTTGCTCGATTTAAGACTCAAATTACGCCAAAGCTGACTTCTTTGCCTCAGCAATCTAGAAAACCTTCCGATCAAATCAGAGTAAATAGGTTCAAGTTGCTGGACAATTCGATCCAGCCAATTTCTTCTAAGAGAAGGTTCTCCTCTAATTAATTCTAGATCAAGAGCACTAAAGCCTACGCTTCTAATTGGTCCAATCAAGTCAATTTGACGAGTTAAAAGTTTGTCATTTTTGTAGGCTTTTCTTCCACCTTTTCTATTTAGCTCTAAAGAAAGTTTTTGATCATCTTCAATCATTGCAGATAAGCTAGCCTGATCTTGATCCCAATAAATTAAATCTTGATTTCGATTCGATCGATGAGAACGTAAACTAGACAAAAGTTCTATGGATTCAAGCAGATTAGATTTGCCAACTCCATTTTGACCTATAACTATCAACCTGTTTTCAGTTAACTCCAACTGAAAACCTCGATAGTTTCGAAAATTATTAAGTTCTAACTGGTGAAGTTGAATGTTTCTTTATGGAATTTATATGTAAGCTAATTTTAATAAGGTCTAGGTATTTGACCTTTTTTAATAACACCCCTCGTTGGGCATGTAGCTCAGTTGGATAGAGCATCAGATTCCGGTTCTGAGAGTCGGGGGTTCGAGTCCCTCCATGCTCGTAAATTGAATTTTTTACAGTCTGAATCCCATTGTTTTAATACCATTTGGATCGAGTAAAAACCCATTAGCTTTCAATGAATCGAGTGAAATTAATGGGGCAGCAACAGAAATGCTACAGCCTGGTAACTCTCTTCTAATTATTTCAATTGCCTTAAAAACTACAATAGATATGTACTTTTCTTGTTGATCGCCTGGCTCTGCAACTAAATCCCACAAATTTGCATTTAGACCTTTATCACTAGTAACACGAACAAAGCCAACTAGATTCTCAGGAGTTTTCTGAATGAGAGTCAAATAAAAATCACTATTTTTCAAAGCTAGTTCTAATTTTCTCGGTTGATGAGTATCTTGGTTACACCTTGATAGGAGCCTATTTATTTTACGTACAGAAATTAGTTCGCTCCGAAGCAGAAGAAAGCCCTCGGGAATTTGAGGACATTTATTTCCTGAATTTAATCCAAGCATGTCATCCTGTGTTTCTCATACCTGCAGCAATACCATTGATGGTCAACAATGCACCTCGCAATAATTCACTACGGCTATATGTACGAGAACTCTGAGTAGAGTCAATACTCACATCTTCACTAATTGGTGGTTGTCGATTCTGATCTCTTAATCGCTTGAGAAGAGCAACTTGTAAAAATCCTAAAGGGACAATAGTCCTATTTCTCAGGTTGACAGACAACTGCAAAGCGGGGTCTGCACTCAATAATTTTGACTTGCCAGTGATTTCTAAAATTAATTGCTTAGTCAAGCTATATTCGCTTGAAATAATATCGAAAATCCCAGCGAAAGCATCCCTATTATCACTGCCACCTAAACTAACCATATAATGGTGGGCAACATCTAAATCAACTTTTGAAAGTGTCATCTCTACTTTAGATATCAACATTCTAAAGAATGGCCATCTCTGATTCAACATTCGCAACATCTCCATTTGATCGGGGTCTGTCTTTAATTCAGTAGCTAGAGCTGTACCAACACCAAACCAACTTGGCAAGAGGAAACGACTTTGAGTCCAACCAAAGACCCATGGGATAGCTCTAAGACTTGATAAGTCTTTTGCACCACTCTTTCGTCGAGCAGGACGACTAGAAATTTGCAACTTACTAATCTCTTCTATTGGAGTAACTACCTGAAAAAATTGAACCAAATCTGGATTGTCATGAACTAAAGCTCGGTAATGCTCCCTTGAACGAGCTGCAAGTCTGGTCATCAATTCATTCCAACTTGGCGTAGCATCCAATTTATTGGTAACCAAGCTATTTTGAATAACTGCAGTAGTGACAGTTTCTAGATTATATAAAGCTAATTCTGGAAGACTATATTTTGAAGCAAGAACTTCTCCTTGCTCTGTTATTTTTATACGTCCCTGAAGTGTACCACTAGGTTGAGCCAAAATAGCTTGATAAGCTGGTCCACCGCCTCTTCCTACAGACCCACCTCTACCATGGAAAATACGTAATGCTATTCCTTGTCTACTAGCTAGATCTTGAAGTGCTATTTGGGCCTTATGAATTTCCCAATTACTTGAGAGAAAACCAGAGTCCTTATTACTATCAGAATATCCCAGCATAAGTTCCTGAAGCGGTTGTTTTTTCTCTCCTACTCGCGGAAGTAATTCGCGATAAACATCTGTCTGGAGCAACGACTCCATTACAGAAGGAGCATGTTGTAAATCCTCAACCGTTTCAAATAATGGAACAACAAGAAAATCAGAAGCTCCTAAAGTTGGATCAATTAAGCCTGACTCTTTTGCTAAAAGAAGAACTTCTAATAAATCTGATGCTGTATGACTCATAGAAATTACATATGAGCGACATATACGAGTTCCAAATTCTTTCTGAAGCCTTTGAAGCATATGAAAAACTGAGATAGTTTCTTGAGTACTTTTTGACCACTTAAAAGCAGGAGGAATCAGTGGTCTCCGAGTTCTTAATTCTTTCAGCAACCATTGAACACGACTTTCCTCGCTCATCACTCCATACGACTCAGGCAGATCTAAATAACAAGTAAGCTCATCCAACGCATCACTATGTCTTGTGCTTTCTTGCCTAATGTCTAAACTAGCCAATGAAAATCCAAAAATATGAACTTGATTTAGTAAAGTATCTAATGGTTCACACGTGAGTTCTGTACTAACTAAACTATTTCTAATAAGCTCTAATTCATTTTTCAATTCTTCTACAGATTTGTAGTGGAGTACTTCATCAAAACTATTATTAGTAGATATTAACTGTTTTCCATCAGGTGAAGATTGCCATCCAGCATCCGCAAGCTGCTTATTACGTAGCTGAGTCAGTCGTAGTCTCTCAAGTGTATAGCTCAGCTTCAAGCGATAAGGTTCCAGTCGATATCTTGCAGCCCTTTCCTCATAGACCTCAGGGAAACGAACTCTGTCCATTTCTAATGACTCTAGCAAAGGTGAACTTACTTGACTCCATTGCATAGAGATACTCAGTTGGTCTCTTAGCTCTTGAACTGATGCAATATACCTATCCAACATTAATTGTCTTTGGTAACACGCTGTTCTCCATGTGATTTCAGGAGTAACAGAGGGATTTCCATCACGATCCGAACCTACCCAAGAGCCAAATGTGCAAAAAGCTTCATTAGGGATCTCTACGTCTGGATAACTTGCAGCAAGTGCGGTAGTCAGTCTCCTTCTTAATTGGGGCATTGCATCAAACAAAACCTGCTGAAAATAATGAAGAGCGTAGTCAACCTCATCAAGAACAGTCGGTTTAAATTGATGAAGCTCATCAGTTCTCCACCAAAGTCTTATCTCCTCCTCTAGTTGCAACCTAAAAATTTCTTTCTCCGATTCGGAAATCAAGCTATTAGATTGAAGTTGCTGCAAAAGAGTGGCAACCCTGCGTTGCTTATGGCGCACAGTGTGTCTAACTATTTCAGTTGGATGAGCTGTAAAAACAAGACGAATATCCATTTCTCTCATCAAACCATCAAGCTGAGCGGGAGGGACATTCAAACGACGTAGTCGCTCAAATAATTGTGTGAAAGTTGCTGGAGCAGTCTGACTAGCTAAAGCTGGAGCGAATGGATCTAATTGATAATTACTGTTATCTAACTTCCCTTTTTCTATGCTTTCTAAATAACTATCCTCTTCTATGCGTTGCTCCAGAATGTTTACCAACTGAAAATAAAGAGAAAAAGCCCTAGCAGCAGATATTGCCTCAGCTAAATCCATTTTTGTAATCAATTGGACTATTGCCTGTGAGGAATTGTCTTGATTTGACTTGCTGGGGTCACTTAATTGTTTTAATCGCAATAATCTCTCTGTTTGATCAGGTGGACATTCACTTCTGAGAACGGTTTTCCATAGATCTTCAACAAGTTCAAGCCTTTGTTGCAATAAAGATCCAGGATTATAATCCTCAACACATACTGTCGAGTGATTAGAGATATTTTCGCTAGAAGGATTTTTCAACATAAACCTATTATGAGGCAGTTCTACCGACTTAGTCACTAATAGGTTGAATTCATTTGCATGAAATTGGTCTCCTCTCGTTCCATGTCACCAATACCCTGCTGAAGCAAACTCTGAATTGATACTCCTTTGGAATAAGAATCAAGCCATATCATTGATTGATTTCCGTTGGTCAAAACAGATTCAATAGGTTGAAGTAACTCAAACATATCAAGCTCCTTAGCTAAAGGAGTTACATCGAATAGTAGTTCCTTTATCCAATCACGACATTTTATTTGTTTCCCATTTTTCCAATGAAATAAAGTGGCATTAAGACTTGATTTAGCTGCGATCAAGTCATTTTCATCTGCTAATTGAGCCAATTCTTCTTCTGTTTTAGAGCTTGCTTCAATAGGATCAAATTTTTTCATGTTGTTTTTAAGATTAATAATTCTCAGTTCAAGTAATGCTGTAATTGCCAAAAGCAAGTCAACATCAGCGACTAAATCACATATTCTTAGCTCTAATCGATTTAAGACATGAGGTCTCTCCGGACCATTTGGCCTTACTGATGTCCACAAATGTCTCTCATTTTGCATACTGCCCTGACCTAGTTGCTCTTCAACCCATGCAACATAGTGTGCGTGATCCACAAAAATGGGGACATTGGAGGGTGTTTTAGGAAATTGAACCCATCTTTGAGAATGTGCACCCGTTGCATGTCCCTCTAAGAAAGGAGAACTAGCACTTAATGCAAGAAATAATGATGCCTCGCATCTAACCAAGCGTAGAGCCGAAAAAAGTAAGGATAAATTTTCAATACCTAAATTTATGTGAATACTTGCTGTTACAACATTAGTTCCATAGTTTTTTTCTATAAACGAATGATATGAATTTTCTAAATCTGATCTTTCAAAAATTTTTGTATTACCAAGGCTAAGTGTGCTTCCTGGAAGAATTGTAAGTTTTTGAAAATCAAGCCATTCCCTAAGTTTTTGTCTTGGTAATAAAAGTGCATGTTTTAAAACAGCGTATCTTTGATCTGGAACAGTTATGTACTCGAGATTTCTTTGATCCGGTTCTTTGACAAAATCTGATAGATCCTCAGTAATAGCAGATGCAACACCCACATTTTTACCAGCATATGTACCAGTAAAAAGCTCCACTTCAAACCCCTTTAAAAGCATAAAGTTGGTCATAAATCTTGAGGTTCTAAGCAAGCTAAAGCAGTAAACATCCCTTTGGCTTTATTTAAAGTTTCTTGATACTCATTAGAAGGAATGGAATCTGCAACAACCCCCGCCCCAGCTTGCACTTCAACAATAAAACCATCTTTATTTTTCTTACGTACAATCATTGTTCGAATGGTAATAGCTGTATTCAATGCTCCATTTAAATCTATAGACCCATAAACCCCTGAATAAGGCCCTCTACGTTGTTTTTCTAATTGATTAATTAATTGCATTGCTCTTATCTTTGGTGCTCCACTCACTGTCCCAGCGGGGAAAGAAGCAATTAATAAGTCCCAAACATCCTTTTCTTTTTTTAAAGTGCCTTCAACCTCACTGACGATATGCATTACATGAGAATATTTTTCAATAACCATTAATTCTTTTACTACAACACTTCCTGGGGTACAAACTCGACCTAAATCATTTCGACCCAAATCTACTAACATCACATGTTCTGCTCGTTCTTTGGGATCTTTTAAAAGATCTTTTTCAAAGGCTTCATCTTCCAAACTATTTTCACCTCTAGGACGAGTACCTGCAATTGGTCTCAAACTTGTTTGAATACCCTTTTCTGTTTGTTGGGCCTTCACCATTACCTCCGGGCTAGAACCAATCAGTTGCCAGTCTCCAAAGTCAAAAAACGCCATAAATGGAGAGGGATTTACCATCCTCAGACTTCGATATAGTTCAAAGGGTTGTCGCATAACAGTCGACTCCAATTTTTGACTAAGAACTAACTGAAAAACGTCACCTTGTTTAATAAATTCTTTGGCCGCTTTCACACTATGCTCAAATTCACTTTTTGAGGTATTTAAAGTCATATCAAGAGATCTATTCGATTTTTGATTCCACTTTAAAGACTTTATTGGCTTTAAAGGAGAAGCCATTAACTCTTGAAGTTCATTAATTTGTTCACAGGCGATTTCATAAGCTTTTTGAGAAGAAACTCCATCACTTAAATTTCCATATGCAACAGCTGTTATTAGGCGTTTGACTTGATCAAAAATCAGAATTTTGTCCATAAACATCCAAATACCATCAGGTAAGTCTTGATCTGATAATTCATAAGTAGGCACTGAGGGCTCTATCCATTGAATTAGTTCATATCCCCACATTCCAAAAAGTTGTCCCAGTTGTGGCAACCCAGACAAAGCAACAGATCTATAAGGCTCAAGCATTTTCCTGAGTATTTCAACTGGATTTCCATGAAACTTTTCTTGTTTTCCATTTCTCCAGCATCTTTTTACTTCATCGCCCCTTACTACTACCTTCCAAAGAGGATCTGATGCCACCACACTCCACCTACCGATTGTTTCTCCACCCTCTACTGATTCAAGCAATACTCCTGAAGGAGCATCATTACCAACTTTAAGCCAGGTTGTAAGAGGAGTTTCTAAATCTGCCGGCCAACTTTTTGCCAACGGAATATAATTAGCCCCGTTGGACGCTGACAAAAGAAATTCTTTCTTATCTAAATTAAGCATGACTGCATAATGGCAGTCCAATATATAAATTTAAAGGGAGCACAAGTTTAAATTAAATTACTTATGCATCGTAAGTTTTTTTACCGCTAAATTTCAAACTTGCTGGATTAGGATTTTCACCGATGCGTCTATTGTTGTAGCCCTCTTTCAAGCGTCCTTCATTAGGTTTCTCAGAGAAAACCCCATCTTTAGGAAAAAGTAATTCTCTATCTCCTCCAGGATAAATTCTATAGATTTTACTTGTTTCAATTCTTGGTTTAAATCCCCTCAATTGTGTATTCAAGGCAAAACATTGCTCTTTTCTAGCAAAGTACATGAGATTATCTCCCTCATGCATTACCGCAGCTCCTCCTGTTGGAAGTTCAAAAACCTCAGACGTTTTACTTGTCCATGTAATTGCATATTTTTCTTCTGTTTCAGCGGAATTTAATAATCCACCAGTGCTCCCAATGTGCTTTGGAAGTGTTCCAGGTAATACTTCGGTCATGCTTTCAATTAAATCAACTTTTTCTTTATATTTTTAAATTAGCACTTTATTTTGTGCCTTTTGACTCATTACTCGTCAACTTCACACGCGTCAACATTAACCTTAAAGATCAAATTCTTTTGATTCAGAAACAGGAAAAAATATCGTCATTCCACTATCTCGCCTATTAGTAAGACGTCCACCAAGGCTTTTCAAAAGCCTTTGGGTTGCAGCCTGACTAAGTTGCAGGTTACCTGTGGCTGGATTCCAACTCAGTACTGGTCCAATTTCTTCATTAGAAACACTTTCTGAAAATCCAGGATGATTAGCAGCTGAAAGCTGAGTTAAAATTTGAAGCTTTAGTCTTTGCCCCGCTGGCCTTAATTTCAAAGTTAATTCTCCACCGGCTTGTAAACCACGACTGTTCCTGTCAATAAGACCTGTCAACATTAATTCAAGTCCTTCTGAGTCACTCAAAACTTTTGGTAAATCCGGCGTGATATCAAGAATAAGTGTCAAGCTTTTTCGCTCTAACTGACTTTTCCACACTGGAGAAAGCATAGTAAGCATTTGCCCCAAATCGGTTAAAGCTAAATTTGTTTCGTTAGGCTTGCTTCTCTCAAGCTCCACTGCATTAAAAATCAAACCAAAACGATCAATTTGTTCCGTACATTCAATATCTATTTGCTTTAGACGTGTTTCAACGACTTTAGCTAAATCTTGCTTTCTTAAAAGAGATCTTATTAAGGTTCTTATTGTTGCCAAAGGAGTTCTAATTTCATGTGTTAATGCCTCTAGTAAGGAAATTTCACTATTTTTTGAACTAGATTTGTGATCATTAATTAAATTTTCTGGCAAAGTTTGAATATTTAGACTTGGTGCAATATCTGCTAGACGTTGAGATAATAGAGGCCAAAATACTTTAGATAAATCATCATTTGTTTTTAGCTGTCCCATCTCTCCAAGCGCATTTCGCAGATTATTGGCTTGTTCAACATTTTCTTTATTCAATCTATTATCAAGTAGTGTCAAAAGATCACTTAAAGTCTCCGGATCACTCCTCATTAATAATTTTCTCTCATGAGATTTACCTTCCAAAGCCAAAGCTATTTGAATTTCAGGAGTAATAACTATTAGTAATGGATCATTTCCATCTTCCTCAAGAAGAGATAAGCGCTCATAGCTTGCAGAATCATTGTAGAAATCGATAGAGGCCGATTGACTGGGAGGCAACATCCCCATAGAAGGATTTGAAATGTTTAACAAGTCCTTTGGTGCCCACACCCATCCTTGAAATTTCTTGAGTAATTTAGGTTCGTACAATGCAGGCAAAGGTGAAGACAACCACAAACCTCTTGTAAGGTTCATTGGCAACAAAATGTCTGACTGAAGAGTATCAAGAGCTGCCCACCACATTCTCCTTACTGCAGATTCACTTTTTGTGGCATGAGGAACACCCTCAGCCATTCTTTTTTGTAAAGCTTGAATAGTTACTAGAGGGGTACTCACGAGAACCTGCAAACCTCATATAAACCTTTAAATCCATTTGATTCATTAGATTTTAAAGGATGAAAAAGCATAAAATTAGAGTTACAACTCGTGAGGTTTGTTTAGTTGTCTATTTAAAAGTTAATTAAAATCTCCCTAGACAAATTAGGATGTTTAGAGTTAATTCGTCTATGAGTAAGGATTAGTAAGGAAAAATATGCCTTAAAATCCCTAGGAATACAATTGTAACTAATTCAATGAAACTAAAGTTTAATCAGAAAGTGAGGATTCCTTCCTTTACATAGACAAAAGAACTTAACCTCAAGATGGTAAAGGGTATTAAACATTTTGAGTCTAAAAGCTCTATTTCGACTCAATTAATACCTTTACAAAACAAATATGCAAAGTATCTAATCAAAGATTTCTTCTTATTGACTGACCTCGCCTAGACACAGATAAACAAAAGCCCAGACTTATAAAATTGACAAATAAAGCAGTTCTTCCATAGCTCATGAAAGGTAAAGGGATTCCAGTCACAGGGCCTAGGCCAATAGTCATAAATATATTCACCATAATTTGAAAGATAAACATTGAAGTTATTCCAATCACAATCAAAGATTCAAAATCAGTGCGCGCCTCAATGGCTATCTTTATTAATCGCAAGATTAGAATCAAAAATAAAAATAAGACCGATAAAGTTCCTAAAAAACCTGTCTCTTCGCCTAGAACACTAAAAATGAAATCTGTATGTTGCTCTGGAATAAATTTTAATTTAGTTAATTGACCTTGCATCAGCCCTGATCCAATTAATCCTCCAGATCCGATGCCTATTTTGCTTTGAAGCATGTGATATCCACCACCTAAAGGATCTTGGCTAGGATTAAGAAAAAGGATTAGTCGATCTTTTTGGTAATCTCTTAAAACAGATTCCCAAATCCAAGGAGAGATTTTCGCTATTAGTGAATGAAAAAAGACAACTAATAAAGTTAGTAATTTTTTTTGATGTGGCAGAGACTTATAAGACAAAAAACCAATGATTGGAATCCAAATAAAAAGTCCAAATTGATATAAATATGCAAGTAATCCCGTAACCAAAGTAGCCAAAATAATAAATGCCCACTCATATGGCATCCCTGACCAATACAACATTCCAAGAAGTATGGCTCCAAAAACAAGAGATGTACCAAGATCAGGTTGTATAAAAACCAAAATCCAAGGCAAAAAGGAAACCAATAAAGGTTTCAATAAATGAGATAAATCTGAAAATCTTTTTTTATCTAAAATGGAAGCCAAGACAAGAATTAAGGTTAATTTTGCAAACTCAGAGGGTTGAATATACAAGCCAGCAAAGTTCAACCATCTTTTTGCTCCCAGGGCAGAAGTACCACTAAAATTCACATATAAAAGTATAGAAATAGTCAAAAAATATATTTTTAGAATATATTTTCGGAAATCTTGCAAAGGAAATTGAGCTAAAAAATAAACAATTAAATACCCTACATAAGCAATAATTGCATGTTGATACCAATCTGTAACCCTAAGATTTCTTTGAGTACTCGCAATTAACAAACAAGACAAGTGTACTAAAATAAAAGGCACAATCCAAATCACGAAATCTATATTTTTCCAAATTTTTTTGTTTCTAACTATTTTAAAAGAAGATATTTTATTGCGACCAAAACCCATCATTAATTTAAATCACTTTTTAACAGATAATGCATTACACAAAGTCCCAGCAAGTTCTAAAAATACTTTTGCTGTTATTGAATCTCTAGATGTATGAACGACAGGTAGATCCTCACCTGTGCCCGAAAAAGTATCTGTCTCTATTGGTATCTGAGAGAGTAAAGGGACATTATTCTCTTTAGCTAATTGACTACCTCCTCCTGAACCAAAAATCTCGTATGATTTTTGTGGCTGATCTGGAGGGATAAAATAGGTCATGTTTTCTATTACTCCGAGTACAGGAATATTCATTTGTTTAAACATTGTCAACCCCCTTCTTGAGTCTTGAAGAGATACATTTTGTGGAGTTGTAACTATTATCACTCCTGCCATAGGAACTGCCTGAGCCAAAGAAAGTTGGGCATCTCCAGTCCCAGGAGGAAGATCTACTATTAAAAAATCACGTTCACCCCAAGAAGCTTGATATAAAAATTGTCGAATAATTCCATTAAGCATAGGGCCCCGCCAGATTACTGGCTGATTTTGATCAATTAATAATCCCATTGAAACCATTCCAATTCCACAAGTTTCAATGGGAATAATCTTTTGCTCTGCACCCGAGCCACTGACTTCAGGAGTTATTTCGCTAACACCAAGCATATAAGGCGTATTTGGCCCATAAATATCAGCATCAAGCAAACCAACCTTAAAACCTTTTTGACTTAAAGCACAAGCTAAATTTACGGCAACAGTACTTTTACCAACACCACCTTTACCGCTACTTATAGCGATAACATTTTTCACTTTTGGTATTGCAGTTAATCCCTGAGATTGAGAACCATGGCCGGCTTGACCAATAGGAGACTCCTTAGACGGAGATGAATCACCTATCTCTATTTGTACTTCTTCAATATCTTCCAATGACTTAATGCTTTCCCTAATATCATTTGCCATCTGACCTCTTTGAGCTATCGCAAAATCAGGGAGACTTAGTCTTACAACAATTTTCGGTGGCTTTACTGAAACTATTACCAGCCATCCGAGTTCAACAATAGATCGATCACTTCCAACATCCTTGACTGAATGAAACGCTTTTAAAACCTTCTCGTTGGTTTTCATTCTTAATTTCTATTACATTTGATGATAGTAAAAAATTCGGCACATATTCCACCTCATGATCCAATGATATTGCCTTTAGTAATAAGTAAATACTATTCGCAATACAAACTTTTCCAATATTGGTGTGAAATGTGCATCATTTGAAAGTATTTTTTTAAAGAAAGCAAAATACATTTAATTTTGTCCTCATCACAAGATAAAGCCAATTTACCGGCAAACAATTCAAGAGATCGAGCAAAAAAGCTTGTTTTAGAGCTTCAAAATGAAATTTGCTCTGGCTTAGAGACTATTGATGGAGAAGGCAAATTCCTAGAAGAATCTTGGGAGAGACCAGAGGGTGGTGGTGGACGCTCAAGAGTCTTGAAAGATGGAAAAATCTTTGAGCAGGGAGGGGTTAATTTTTCTGAAGTACATGGCAATGAACTTCCACCCTCAATCATTAGCCAAAGACCAGAAGCAAAAGGTCACTCTTGGTTTGCGACAGGAACCTCAATGGTTCTTCACCCCAAAAGTCCCTACATACCAACTGTTCATCTTAATTACAGATATTTCGAAGCAGGTCCTGTCTGGTGGTTTGGGGGAGGGGCTGATTTAACACCTTTCTATCCATATCTATCTGACACGCGTCACTTCCACTCATGCCATAAAAATGCATGTGACACAATTGACAAAGATCTTCATAGGGTTTTCAAACCTTGGTGTGACGAATATTTCTTTCTAAAACATAGAAATGAGACGAGAGGAGTTGGAGGTATCTTTTATGACTATCAAGATGGATCTGGCTTACTTTATAAAGGACAAAATGCCAATGGGAAGGCCTCAAAAATCGCTAAAGAGCTAGGGGAATATTCTTTGAATTGGGAAAATCTTTTTTCACTTGCTAAAGCATGCGGGCAGGCATTTCTGCCCTCCTATGAGCCAATAATAAAAAAGCGAAGAAATCAAAGCTTTTCAACTAAAGAAAGAGACTTTCAACTTTATAGGCGAGGTAGATATGCTGAATTCAATTTGGTATGGGATAGAGGAACCATTTTTGGATTACAAACGAATGGAAGAACGGAGTCAATATTAATGTCATTACCTCCCTTAGCAAGATGGGAGTATGGATATAAGCCAGAAGAAAATTCACGTGAGGCTCTATTAACAGATTTGTTTACTAAGCCTCAAGATTGGTTTACAGACAAATCTCTGGAAGAAAGGTGCTTAACTCATCAAGCATTGGATTAGATACTGAACTTCTAAATTATGCCATTTAAAAAAGCCTGAACTATTTCAGTTGCAAGCAGCTTTATTGTTTTGTGCCTAGTTTTTAAATTTCTGAGATTTTGTTCTAGCAAACCCTCTAATTTCCCAATTTCAAGAACTCTTATTTGTCTTCTTGGAGCTCCTAAACCTCCTCTAAATAACACAGGAAACCGTCCAAATTTTCTTGCGATTGACTCGTCTATTTTATTTGGTGTATCAGAAAAAGGAGGAATTAATCCTGAACCAACTCCGTACTTACCATATGCATCAAAATGAATCTCAATCGCATACCCACCACGTTTAGCGAATCTCTTCCCTACTGACCAATTCGTTCTTGGATCATTAGCATCATCTATATTTCTTATTTCTGGATCATAAGATTTGATGTTTAAACCTTTTTTTTTGCCAAGTTTGACAATTGATTCTTGTAATTTTAAATTCCAAAACAGTTCATCACTAATTTCTGGATGCATGGGATCCAATCCAAACTTATCCACAGCTTCTCCAGATGTGCCAGCACCAGCCAACCCCTGAGAGTCTGCATGGCCAGCCAATATTAAAATAGGAATATTTTCATCTACATCTTTACTGCCAACCCAATTTGCAGAAAGATTAGAAGCGTCCCCAATGATTAGTTCAAAATCATCTTTAAAACTAAAACTCCTAGTGTAATAAAGTTGAGAAAAAGTATAAAAAGCAAGTATAAAAACTATTAATTTTAAACTATCTAATACCTTATTTCTCACTACTAATACTCATTAAATAGGAGAAGAAAGTAGAGAGTTGTCACTACTAAGCTCAAGACTTTCAGATAATTCCAACTGAATTGCTATCAGCTCATCACGATGAGCTTTGATTCGTAAAATACTCTTATCAGATAGATCTGAACTTAATAGTTTAACTTCTAATGATTCCTCTCGTTTGGATTTAATACGATAAATAATTCCAGCTAGAGGTGCGCCAATGGCAGCTAATAGTAAAGGCCACCAACTCAAAGAGGGGTAAAGCTGCTTTAGAACAAGACCCAAACAGGCTGAGCCAACTCCTCCGAGGCAAGATAAAAAGATCGCCAAAAAAGCACTGGAAGCAACATTGCCACTAAAGATCAACAATTTCTCTTCAACATTGCCTCCATTTTTTTTCCAGCCTCGTTCTTCCAACCAAAAACTAATGCCTTTCAAAACTTCCAACGGAGGCAAAGGAGACTGAACATCTACAATTGTTGTGCGGTCCTTACTAGCAGCTCGCAAGAAAAATCCCAAGCCTATCGCCAATAGGATAGTGAGAACTAAAGTCGAGGAGAATGCAAATTGCATCTCAAAAATTCGATATCTTTTATTTTAATTGTTCTGGAAAACATAGCTACAAAAATGAGCTAAAAAAATCAAAAGATATTAGAAAAGATAAAATCGTTGATTTCCCTAAATATTATTCATCATTTAAGGTACTAGAATTAGATCATAAATAAATTACTGATGAATTAAATTCTCATTAAATTTGTTATGCCAAAACAACTTGATGAACCCTCGACTTTCAATATCTTTGATCAAGACATAGATAATGAAACTGAAGTTGCTTTAAGCTCATCTTCAGCTTTAGCAGTTGATACCGAAGCCATGGGATTAATTCATGGTAGAGATCGACTTTGTTTAATACAAATATGTGATGAATTTGATAATGTTATTTGTATTCGTATAGAACGAAATCAACATTCAGCACCACACTTAAAATCTATTCTTGAGAACAAAACAATTGATAAAGTCTTTCATTTTGCAAGATTTGATGTCGCTGCCTTAGCAAGTAATCTAAATATTGATGTTAATCCAATTTTTTGTACAAAAATCGCAAGTAAAATAGGAAGAACTTACAGTCCAAGACATGGATTAAAAGAAGTAGTTATGGAAACTGTTGGAGTGGAGTTAGATAAACAAGCTCAAAGCAGTGACTGGGGAAAAGTTGGTGATTTAACTCAAAAACAACTTATCTATGCGGCTAATGATGTTAGATATTTACTAGGCGCAAAACACAAACTTGAAGAGATGTTGAAACGTGAAGAAAGATGGGCTTTAGCCCAACAATGTTTCCAATGCGTACCAGTTTTGTCAGAGCTTGATAGAAGAAGATTTACAAATATTTTTGAGCATTAATTTTCTCAACCAAAAAATGTATTAATCCTCAAGCATAAAATTCTCCTCTTCTTTAAGAGCCTTTAATAATTGATCAAATGATGCAGCGGCAGATAAACTTTGTTTTTTATCCTCATTTAAAGTTTGCTCAAGTAAACTTTGAGCAATTTCTTTTCTAGATTGCAGATCTTTTTTCCCTTCTTGAGCTGCCGCGACCTCTACTTTTCGTCGAGCGGCTGAAATACTAATACTTAAAGATGATGCTAACTGAGCACAAATTTTAAGATAATGTTGATCTTCAATTAGTGGCATATGCTGAAGCTTGAATAGAAAATCTTCATAAAAAATCTTTAATTAGATTACACCTCACTGTGAGATCTGGGACAAGTGAGTCGAAATACTAAGTGCTATAGATTGACTTCCGCCCTCTGGACCCATTCTTTGAGCCCCTCTTAAGCCAATAATCTCTCTATCAAAATCAGAGTTCAGTAAAAACTCCACGCGTTTTGCGAGAGTTTCATAACCCTTAGCAATAGCCACAGAACCTCCTAATAAACGACTTTGACGCTTAGCAAAATTGAAATTAAATTGGTGTCCTTTTGCTGGCAGGGACACGCATGGTATACCTAAACCTGCAAGTTGTTCTGTAGCTGTACCTGCATTAGCAACTCCTACTTCTCCCCACTTAGCCCAACAAGAAAATTGGTTAAAGCCAATCAATATAATTAATGAGTTTTTTTTCCATATTTCTGAAATACCATTTTGACCTGTTGATTGATAAGTAGACTTAAAGCCTAAATCCATCAAAATTAATTCTATTTTTTTTCGCATTGCAGAAGAACTTAAAGGCACAAATACTGCGATGGAAGATGTAATTCGAATAAATTGAATTGCAATTAAAAGTTTTTTAAAATTCTGATACGCCTCAGGCAAACGACTTCCACATAACAAAATTAAACGTCTATATCTTTCAAAGTCTTTGGGACATTCTCTTTTAGAAATTCCATCCATCATTGGATTCCCAGGCGACAGTGCCTTTACCCCATGATTTCTCAAACCTCTAGCAGTGATTTTGTCTCTTACTGCAACCATCTTGCAACGACTAGATCGCATCAACAAATATTCCCATGGATCCCACTCAGTTCCTTTCAATCGATGGTAACAATCACTCAAAGAGGATCTTGGACCACTAGCCCATGTGTAGTCACTTTTAGGCGTGCCAATAAAAAAATAATTTGCCCCACTAGCCCATGCAAAAAGAAGAGGTAATAAATCTCCCACTGCAACGATAATTCTTCCTTTTTTTGCTGCTCTATGAATCAAAGTCCATTGCCTCCAAAGACTTCCTAACAATCCAGCTTTTAAATCTAAAACCAAACCACTAAAACTCTGATTGCTAAATCCTCCGCTTGGCAAAAATGTTGAGGGGCCAATCTTTGCAAGCCAACCATTTTTTACAAGCGTTGAAAATGCTTTCCCATCTCCAACCATTGGGAGAACTTCTTGGGAGATATCTGGATTCATTTCATGGAGAGCTTCTATAACCCTGCAAGCAATCGTGTCTTCTCCATGTCCATTACAAAGAAACAAAAGATTTTGTTCGGTTTGACTGATACGATTTGAATTGGAAATGAACCTTTCATTTTCGGCGGCATGGCCAAGTGGTAAGGCAGAGGATTGCAAATCCTTTATCCCCAGTTCGAATCTGGGTGCCGCCTTAATTATTATTCGTCTAATTTTCCTGCAGAAGACTTCTAGCAAAATGCTCCATGTGTAGCGAGTAGCAAGTTTCAAGAAGATTCAGAAATTAATTAATTGAGCTTTATACAATATCTAAATATTGATCATATATCCATTCTTACAGTTAGCCTCTAAAAGAACCACTAGAGAAAAGCTCGTAGGTAATCAGGATGAAAAATGTTTACATCTTATTTTCGCTACTTGATTAAATATTTTTTTATTCATAATGTGAAGGTTTTTTTTCATTACAATTAAATAGAAGAATTCACATAGAAACATTATTCATGAATTAATATTATTCATATTAATCAATAAGAACAGTGTCTGATCAAATTGAATTCAGTTCTTTTTATAAATTATTAAATTCAATAAAGGAAGGTAAAACCGAACAAATATCTTTGCTAGATGAAACAATCAATGACTTCAAAAATGGTAATAACTCGAAAAGTTTTCTTGATGAATTAGGATCTCTTTATCTCTCTATAGGTATAACAGAATTATATAATTTTACGAACACAAGAGATCTCCAAGAAATTGGACTTATCGATAAAGAAGGATGGGAAACTTTATCTTCTACAAATCAACAAGAATTACCCTACTACCTAGCAAACAAAATGATTGAGTACATTAAAGAGAATAACAAAGTCAAGGAAATTTCCAACAAGTGGAATATTAAAGAAGCTGAAATAAGAAAGCATATAACTAAAATGGCCAGATATATAACTGAAGGGATTATTGATGTAATTGAATAGAATCAAATACAGATTAGTCCTTTTATGAGGAATCTACTTTAATACTTTTTTAGCTAAATAGATAAATTATAAATTAATAATCATTATCAGCTACACAAATGCCTAGGCATCTTATTCCGTTACTGGAAGTTCTTCCACAATGACTACATAGAACTTTTTCTTGTTGACCTTTACTTTCATTGTCTTTAGTTTTTTCTTCACTACTGTGCTTTTTTTCAAAGGAAGGATCTTGAAAACTCTTTAATTTATTCATGTAAGATAATGATATTAGTTTTATTTATTTGAAATAACTTCAATGAAGTCATGACTAGAAAAAAAATTGGAATTGGTTTTGGAACATGGGCGTGGGGAAATAAGCTTATTTGGGGCTACAAACCAGAAACAGATGATATTTTACTTAAAAAAACTTTTTTTGATGCAATATATGGGGGATTAGATCTTGTTGACAGTGCAGATTCATATGGCACTGGAAGTTTATTTGGGCAAAGCGAAAAGCTGATAGGCGATTTTCTAGAAGAGTTGCCCAAGAGACAGCTCAAAAAAATTACTATCGCAACAAAGATTGCACCCTTTCCATGGAGAATTGGTCGCAATGGTCTAAACAAAGCATTCCAAGAAAGTAATCAGCGTCTAAAAGGAAATATGACAAGAGTACAACTTCATTGGAGTACTTATCGCTATGCACCTTGGCAAGAAGAACAATTACTAAATGGACTAGGAGACTTATACGAAGAAGGTTTAATTAAAGAAATTGGGCTCTCTAATACTGGTCCAAAAAGACTAAATTTTCTATTGAAAAAGATGAAAACAAGAGGAATTAAAATTAAAAGTATACAAACGCAACTTTCCTTATTAACAAAGCCATCTTTAAAAGATGAAAACATTAAAAATATATGTGATGAGCATGAAATTGAATATTTAGCTTATAGTCCATTAGGACTAGGAATACTAACAGTTCCACCTAATAAATCTCCAAATCCTGAAACCTTCTTACGAAAAAAATTATTTAAAAGGATACTTCCAAAAACTATAGAATTGAGAACATTACTAACTAATATAGGTAAAAAGTATTCAGCCTCCCAGGCACAAGTTGCTTTGAACTGGGTAAGGTCTCATGGAGCTAAACCAATAGTCGGGATTCGTAATCCATTTCAAGCTAAAGATGCAATTTCTGCACTTAATTGGTCTTTAACTAAAAGTGAAAAACAAAGTCTGGATTTTCAAAGGAATACATGTTTAGCCAATATGCCACAAAATCCTTTTACTAGTCCATAATCCAAAATCAAGTATCAGGACTAACAATAACCTTCATAGAATCTGACGAGGTTGGAAGACTAATCACTTTTGCTGGTGAAATTGGCTGTGAATTTGAGCTTTTTTCGATTATTTCTTTCTCAGGCTCTTTTTCATCATTAGCACAAGCTTCTAAAGCTTCTCTCAATAACGAGTCAAAGGTTGCACCAGGCAATCTATGCCTAGCCACCTCAAGGAACGTGAGTGGTAAAGACTCTGATGCAGCGTCTTTTAATGCAGGATTATTTTTTCTATGCTCTTGTTGGTCCTGAATGGCCCGAATAAATCTTAGTGTGACTTCATGCTTAGTCGACGCTTTGATCAAAGTATCGTTATCTCTTTGACCATTAGTTGCTTCTTGTTCTAGATCATTAATTCTGCTCTCCAAACTTGTAAGTACTTCATCAGCTTCTTTCCCAATATGAGAAAGTTGTCCGTCAGACAAGTTTGGTAAATCAGCTACATAAACTTTTCCATGATCTCTAAGGGTTAAAAAAGTTGGTCTTGGGCCACTATTTTGTCGCATACCCGAATCTGCTTGACCGCCAAGAGGCTTTCTAGGCGGTGTTGGACCTGCAGAACTTCTCCTACGCGTTAGACGCTGTTGATTTTCAAAAGGCATAGAGCTAAGTAAGATCTAACTTCGCATCACCCGAACTAATATCCGGCTTGCGTTTTCTTATATCTTACTGTTTTTTTACCCTTATAGAAAATCTTTTTTAACCTTCATTTAATTTGTTCAAATACTGTACTGGAGAATTTTATAAAACTTCGCTTATAACCTCAGCTAGGTATTCCTAAAATCTCGATATGCTTTGAATTATTCTGACTTTCAACAACTTGACCTATATTCCAAGCTTGAAAATCATTTTTCATACATATTTTTAAAGCAGAATTCACTTCATTTTTAGGAACAATTAGACAAAAACCTATACCCATATTAAAAGTATTCCAAAGATCAATATCAGGAATATCTCCAGCATTTTGTAACCAATTAAAGATTTCAGTTATTTCCCAAGTAGTTATATCTATATGTGGTGACAATCCAGAAGGGAAAATTCTAGGAAGATTCTCTGGCAATCCTCCACCTGTAATATGCGTCATTCCATGAATTGGTAAATTTTCTCTCAACAATTTCTCAACAAGTTGAACATAAATTGCTGTTGGTTTCAGCAAAGATTGGATCAAGTTCATTTTATCTTTCCCATAAAGAGTATTTTCATCCACATTCGCCATAGAAAGAATTTGACGAACAAGACTAAAACCATTGCTATGAACCCCGTTACTTTGAATGCCAATGATCTGATCTTCACAATTAATTTTCGTGCCGTCTATTAATTGATGATTTTCAACGATCCCAACACAAAAACCTGCAAGGTCATATCTTCCACTGGGATAAAAACCTGGCATTTCAGCTGTTTCGCCTCCTAAGAGAGAACAATCCGATTGACAACAGCCTGCTGCAATGCCCTCTATCACTTCAGCTAAAGCATCAGGAGTCAAAGTTCCGCTTGCTATGTAATCAAGAAAAAATAAAGGTCTAGCCCCATTGGTTATTACATCATTAACACACATTGCAACCAAGTCTATTCCGACTCCAAAATGACAACCATATTGCTGAGCTAATTCTAATTTTGTACCAACACCATCTGTCCCAGAGACCAAGACTGGACTTTCAAAGCCTTTTGGAATTCTTATACATCCTCCAAAACCTCCTAAGCCACCGATGACCTCACTTTTATGAGTTTTTTCAACGCATGATTTAATTCTCTCCACAAAGGCCCTTCCAGCAGTAACATCAACTCCCGCAGTTTTGTAATCCATCAGTAAAAAGCTTTCTTATTAAAAGATATGGACCCTAATATGAAATCCATATGGTATCAGTATCAGTATGCAATCAACTTATTTCATTTCAATCATAAGTTGATGAAATTAATTTGTTTACCAACATAGTGGAGTGGTACGAAAAATCTTCCAAACTAATGCTGAATTAAAAGATTGGCTTAGTGAACAAAATTCAGCAATAATTTTGATCCCTACTATGGGAGGACTTCACCCTGGGCACCAATATTTAATTCAGAAAGCAAGAGAAAGGAAAACAAACACAAACCAAATTATTCTTGTAAGTATTTTTGTAAATCCATTGCAATTTAGTAAGGGTGAAGACTTCAAAAAATATCCCAGAAATATAAACAGAGATGCTGAATTAGCTTTTATTGCAGGAGCAGATGCAATTTGGGCTCCAAATTATGATGACGTTTTTCCCGGAGGCGAAGATTCACATTTTAAAATTGAAGTTCCTAAAACATTGCATAATCAATTATGTGGTGCTGAAAGGAAAGGACATTTTGATGGAGTCGCAACCGTTATCATTCGATTGATCAAAATTATCAAACCAAAGAAACTAGTTCTGGGAGAAAAAGATTGGCAACAATTAATTATAATTAGAAAACTCTTTCAAGAACTATCAATACCTGTAAAAATTGA
This sequence comes from Prochlorococcus sp. AG-424-E20, assembly GCA_003213355.1. GTDB lineage: Bacteria > Cyanobacteriota > Cyanobacteriia > PCC-6307 > Cyanobiaceae > Prochlorococcus_B. The sequence goes on along the minus strand of QCND01000008.1, from coordinate 8,091 downwards.
ATCCTATTCCACACAAAGAGACCAAAGTGGATTTGCTTATAGTTCAAGAAATTCTTACCTTAGTGATTCTGAAAGAGTAAGTGCTCAATCATTACCTAATGCAATCAAAGAAGCAAAAACAGAATTTGATAAAGGGAAAGTAATAAATCTCACAAAAATAGCTTCGATATTTCAAGAAAATAATTTAAAAATTGAATATCTCAAAATAGTAGATCCATTTTCGTTAAAAGAAACAGAAAATATCAATAGACTATGCCTTTTAGCAGTAGCAGTAAAATGTGGATCTACGAGGCTAATTGATCACACTTTTCTTATGCACAGAAAACCAATTATTGCGATTGATGGTCCTGCTGGTGCAGGGAAAAGCACAGTAACTAAAGCATTTGCCAAGAAACTTGGTTTTATTTATTTAGATACTGGCGCAATGTATCGAGCAGTGACTTGGCTAATAATAAGCAATTCGATTGATCTAAATAATCAAGCGGAAATCAAAAATATCTTGAAAGATTCAAAATTAGAATTTAAAAACTCAAGCTTTGTTGAGCAAAAAATATTCATAAATAATATTGACGTAACAGAAAAGATACGATCTCCTCAAGTGACTTCAATGGTTTCCGAAATTGCCAAACAACCATTTGTAAGAGAGTTATTGACGCGAAAACAACAAGTAATTGGAAATAATGGGGGCTTGGTTGCAGAAGGAAGAGACATAGGCACAGCTGTATTTCCAGATGCAGAGCTAAAAATTTTTCTTACTGCCTCTCCAGCAGAAAGAGCAAAAAGAAGAGCCCTTGACTTACACAAAAGAGGTTATGAATTCTCCAGCATTGAAAATCTTGAAAAAGAAATTAAAGAAAGAGATAAAAAAGATAGTGAACGAAAAATAGCTCCTTTAAAAAAAGCTCAAGATGCAATAGAGCTCGTAACAGATGGTATGAATATTGAAAATGTATTAAAAGAACTGATTTATATTTTCAGATCAAAGATTCCAGAAGAAGTCTGGCCAACGCCTAATCCGTGAGACTATCTATTAATCCATCCATAGCATCATCAAGTAAATCTATAACTTTGTCGAATCCATTCTGACCTCCATAATAAGGGTCAGGGACTTCATCTAATTGAAAGTTTTTTGAATAACTTAGAATAAGTTTTATTTTAGAATTTACAGAATTATTTTGATCTTTAGTTAATAATTTAACAGCGTCAAGATTAGCTTTATCCATAACAAGAATCTGATCAAATTCATATAAATCATTTTCTTCTATTTGTCTCGACCTACTGGTCAGTTCTATCCCCCTTGATAAGGCTGTTGAACGCATTCTTTTATCAGGAAGATTTCCTACATGCCAACTACCAGTTCCTGCGGAATCAACTACAAACAATTTTTCTAAATCTCTCTCTTTAATTTTTTGTTTAAAAATCCCCTCAGCTGCAGGCGAACGACAAATATTTCCCAAGCAAACAAAGAGAATTTTTTTTACCATTTTTTGAATGTCTTTATTTTTATTTTAAGTCAAAAAGGATATTATTTATATAGCTTTCAGTCCATTGCTCTCCAAAAAAGCTTCGCAACATTCCTCTTGCAGGATCTTTTTCAGCCCTATATCGCATGTATTTTCTCTGACCATTTAATAGTTGAAAAGATCTTTCCTTAGAAATTATTTTTGCATCTCTCACTAAATCAAAGAAACAATTCAAGTATTCATCAAAAGCAGGTTTAATTATCTTAGTAATTAAGTTGTCACCTTCTTCTCCTAATGGAATTCTAGACCAAAGAAAAGCTGGAGAAAAGTATTGTCTAGCATCAGAGGGTATATCACCTCCTGATGGAATTTTAGATTGCCAATGAGCATGTATAGGTTTTAATTTATTCCAAACATGTTGAGTATGAGTCATATCATCTTTTAAAGCTGGTTGAAGATCTAATGCAATAAGATGTCCAATTGGAAGTGTGACAAAATCGGCTCCAAAAAAAGGCAGATCATAATTATTTAGAGGTGAAATCACCAAATTCATGACAGACGTAATTTTTCCTGCTTGCAAGCAAGCACATCTAGCCTGTCGTATTTTTTCCGTCTTTAGACCCCATGTTTCCAAAATAACTTTTTTAGGATTAGAACTTGAACCAAAAAAAGATTCTCTAAACAAAAAATCATTATCTATTGGATAAGGTCTCGCTTGAAAAGTAGAAAAGGCCTTAATAGTTTCATCTAAGAAATAAGCCCAACGCCAATTTCTTATTGAAATAGGCTCAAGACTATTATTTCGAATACTTTGCATTTAAAAAATAAACTTAAGAATTAATGTTTTCAAGGCTTAAAGGAAATAAAAATTCTTTCAGATATTTATCTGACCATTCTTTACCAAAAAAGCCAGTAAATAAACCATGAGCAGGATCTTTTTCAGCACTATATTTATCATAGTCCATATGCAATAAGCTGACCTCTTGAGATTTAATATAATTTTCATTAGCTTTAGACAAATCAAGATTTTTCCAATAATATTTAAGAAAAGAACTAAATATTTTTGGTAAAATATGTTCCGCTTCAAAATTCCCTCCTTTGCAAAATAGAGCCCATGGTGAGAAGTACTTATTTGGATCATATATATTACTTTTCATATCAGTATTAAACTCATTAAAACATTTTTTTAGGCTTTTCAAGCCATCAAAATATCTGTCTAAATATTCTTTTTCTTGAACTAGAGGCTGAAAATCAAGAATAGCAACTAGCTTTTGTTTTTTTTCAAACCACAAAAGATCAATACCCATAATTGGCATATCATTTTCTTCATTAGGATAAGCAACTGAATTTAATACCTGAAGGCGATCTCCTGCGTCCAATCTGGTGACTCTCCATCTTCGAAATCCGGGAACATCCCATAACCAGCTGTTCAGTTTACAATTGCCTTGTTTTGAAACGCATTCACAAAATTCATTCGGAATAATCAACTTCTTACCGCCATGTTCAAGAATATTTTTTGTTAACTCACTTAACAGGTCATTAAACATATACAGTCACCTCCTTACAGAGTTCAATAACGTCCTCTCGCTTAAAATGATTAAATCAGTTAAAGAGAATAAATACAAACCTTTCACACTCTTATATTTCATAATAGATATCTTAATAGATAATGAATATAAATAAAATAATAGTCTTAAAAAAATATGAATTTTATTACTCCGTGCTACCTTTTCGCTTTTTATTTGCAAAAAATCTAAATAAAACTTTCCCTATCGCTGCAATTAAATTTCCTTCTAATTCATTAAAAATGTCCATATTATATTTAAAAGATCTATTAGCCTCTTCTATAATTGAATCAGCTATCTTTTGATCAATAGGAAGATTGTCTAAAGTATTTCTATACTTAATCTTAAATTCTTTTTCATCGTTGATTTCCTCAAAAATATAAAAGCTAAGTCCATCTTCACCAGGAAGATTCATGGCTTTTTTAGTGATTGTTTTCAAAAGCTGTCCCCCAGACAAGTCACCTATATATCGGCTGTAATGATGCCCAATTAAAAGTTCAGGATTATCTTTAGCGATTTCTCGAATTCTTGCTTCATATTCAACAGCTGGCTTTGAGGGTTTTACCAATTCAGACCAATTACTACCAAAGTAAAACGACAAATCTTGTTCCAATTTTTTCTTACGAAAAAGCTCTTTAAATCCAATTGGAGAAATTATCGGATGAGAATTTTCACAAAGTTTTTCTATCTCTTCCTCCATTGCAGAGTAAACAAAATATAAATCAGCTAATAAATTTCTGTATGAGGACTTATCGACTACTCCCTTGAGGAAACAACTTATAAAACCAGTATTTTCAGCCATCGTATGAGACTTTTTAGTCCCTTCACGAAGTTGCCTAGCGAAGGCTAGTGCCATGAGTTCAAAATCATTTAATCAAAACTTACCACTTAGACATAAGCTCAACATTAGATGAATTAATCGCTGAATAAAAATTATGGCAATTTTCGAAAAGCTTACTGCTCCATCAGAAGGCCAAAGAATTACTTTTTTTGATGGAAACCCAGTAGTCCCAGACCATCCAATTATTCCATTTATCAGAGGTGATGGAACAGGGATAGATATTTGGCCAGCTACACAATTAGTCATCGATAAAGCTATTGAAAAAGCTTATGGAAAAAATCGATCCATTGAATGGTTCAAAATCTATGCAGGTGATGAAGCTTGCGAGTTATACGGGACTTATCAATATTTACCAAACGATACTCTCGAAGCGATACGAACTTACGGGATAGCAATCAAAGGACCTTTAACCACTCCTGTTGGTGGTGGGATTAGATCTTTAAACGTATCTCTAAGACAGATTTTTGATCTATATTCATGTGTTAGACCTTGTCGATATTACGAAGGGACTCCAAGCCCTCATAAAAAGCCGCAAGATTTAGATGTAATTGTTTATAGAGAAAATACTGAAGATATTTATATGGGCATTGAATGGGAATCTGATGATGCTGAATGCATCAAATTGATTGACAAACTCAATAATGAAATAATTCCAGCCAGCCAAAAACTAAAAAACAGGAAAATTCCAAGCGGATCAGGAATAGGCATTAAACCAGTTAGTAAAAGTGGTAGTCAAAGACATATCAGACGTGCAATTAAACATGCACTCACCCTTGAGGGGACCAAAAGACATGTGACCTTGGTTCACAAGGGAAACATCATGAAATTCACTGAAGGAGCTTTCAGAGATTGGGGATACGAATTAGCAACCACAGAATTTAGAAATGAATGCGTTACCGAGAGAGAAAGTTGGATTTTAGATAATGTAGAAAAAAATCCTCACATTTCCTACGAGGAGAATGCTGAGTTAATTGATCCAGGTTATTCGTCTTTAACAGAAGAAAAAAAGAAAGCTATTTGTGATGAGGTGTGTGCAGTTCTTACAAGCATTGGAAGTAGTCATGGCAGCGGCAAATGGAAAGATATGGTGATGGTTGATGACCGAATCGCAGATAGTATTTTTCAACAAATTCAAACTCGTCCTCAAGAGTATTCCATACTTGCAACTCTCAATCTTAATGGTGATTACATATCGGATGCGGCCGCAGCAATTGTTGGTGGACTGGGGATGGCACCAGGTGCAAATATTGGGGATAAAGCGGCTATTTTCGAAGCCACCCATGGAACAGCGCCGAAACATGCAGGCTTGGACCGAATAAATCCAGGTTCAGTAATACTAAGTGGAGTAATGATGCTGGAATATTTGGGTTGGAATGAGGCAGCAAAATTAATTACAAATGGACTGAGCAAATCTATTTCAGATAAACAAGTTACTTACGATCTAGCACGATTAATGGAACCACGCGTAGAGCCTCTTAGTTGTAGTGATTTTGCTAAATCAATTGTTGAAAGATTTTAAATAATTTTATTTAGAGTCTTCACAAATTAAGAAATCGACTCCATCAATTTTAATGCTTCTAGCAATGTTTTCTCATTGCCAAGATTACCTGGGAAAGTAACTACTGGTAAATTGTATTGATCAGAATTACTTGTTACTATTGACAACCCTGGTAATATTTGGCCTTTTAAATTTACATGGTTAAAATTCAACCCTTTCTGAAGTAAAACTTGTGTTGTAATACCTCCTTTACTAATAATATAACCCAGTTTATTAGTTATTTTTCCAACTAGAATAGCCATAAACTCTGCAAGTTCAAGCCCAAAATTCATTCTTTTAGAGTTTGAAGAAAACTTAATTTCTTCTCGAGAAGTATATAAAACAGGTACTTTTTCCATATCCAAAATATCATCTATTTTCGACAATAAAGTATACTCAAGTTCTAAGATTGCCTGTTTACGATCTTCTAAAGCAAAGATATTAGCTATTTTACTGACTGATATTTCCAACCCTTTACAGGAATTATCTATCAATAAAACCTCTAATTGATCTGTCGCTAATTTCACATGGGAGCCAACCATTATCAAACCTGGCTTATATTTACACTCATCATTTTTCGATTTCAAAGCAACTAAATCTGCAGTATCTTGAGGGTTAGGTGGCAAGGCAGATAAGTAATTGATAAAGCTTGCCGCAGTTCTAAAAAGAAATCTTTTTTCTTTAGAAACTACTTTAATCGCTCTAGCTAGTATTTCTAAATGATGAGATAATTTAGCATCCACAACCACTGAAGTATTATTTTCTAATTGAGACAAAAATTTTAAAAGAGATTCAAAACCATCTTTATTATTAAAAGCCATATCTAATTGTTTAATTTCAACGTGCAAGATATTTTTCGTCTGAATCTTTCCAAAACTTTTTTCTTCAATCCATTTAGCTAAATTACTAGTAGAAAATCCAAAAATATTATCACGACCAAAATCAGTAGTATGAACAGGTATGCCATTTAAATAATGAATACCGTTTTCAGTTGTTCTTCCACCTTCCAAAAAAGCTGGAATATGAAATGTTGCATCAAATGGTCCTAATTCTTCCGCAAGAATTTCAGGTTCCAAAACACCGTGACCACGTAATGTTGAATCACCTCTACTAATATAAAAGAAATCATCTTTGGAATATCCTTGTCTTAAAAAAAATTTCTTAATAGATGAGCATATTTCTCTGGTTTTCTTAACAGCCAACACAGAGGATAAAGATCTTGTGTTCGCAAGTATAAATATTAAAGGAGAAGACTGTTTAAATGCTTTTTCTAGATTTTGTTCATCCCAATTTAATAATAATGGGCATCCATAAACAGTTTGAGATCCCGTTGGATCATCATCAAAAATAATTATTTTCATAAAAAATAAATCTATTATTCAATCAAAGATTTATTCGAATCTATCCCAACTTTCAGGAACTTGAATATAAGATTTATTTAAATCGGCAACAGATCCACATCCCAATAGTTTCATAGTTCTAACTATATCTGTTTGAAGAATTTCTATAGCTCTGGCAACGCCTTTCCCTCCTGCAGCAGCAAGTCCATACGCATATGCTCTACCGATCAAAACTCCTTTTGCGCCAAGACATAATGCTTTAACGACATCACTACCCCTGCGAATACCTCCATCTAGCAGCACATCTATTTTCCCATCAACTGCAGCTAAAATTTCGGGCAAAACACGGATCGTGGGAGCAACGCTATCAAGTTGCCTAGCTCCATGATTAGAAATAACGATCGCATCAGCCCCTAGCTCTGCCGCTTTTTTTGCGTCATCACCAATATGTATTCCCTTAACAATAATTTTTCCACCCCACGCCTCTCGTATCCATTGCAGATCCTCCCAAGTAACAACTGATTGCTCTAAAGCAGGACCAATTGCCGTGTATCCCATAGGGCCATCATCAAGTTGAACATTAGGAAAACTCATTAAGCCTCCATCACTTAACCATTGAGTCATCCAGCATGGTTTAACTAATATTTGAGGAATATAAGGAAGCATCTCTAAAGGATTCATTGATAAAAGCTGTTGAGTTCCTGATCGCATATCTCTTTCCCTTAAACCAGATACGGGTGTATCAATAGTTACAACTATTGCTGAGAATCCAGCCTCTTTTGCTCTAGCAATTGTTTTTAACGCAACTTCTTTACCACCTAGTAAATAAAGCTGATACCAAGCTGGTCCGCTTGTAGCAGCTTTAACGTCTTCCAACAAACAACCTGAGAGAGTCGACAAGGTATATCCCGTTCCAGCTTTTCCTGCCTCTCTAGCTGCAACCACTTCTCCTTTAGGATAGAACATTCTGCTACTCCCTACAGGTCCCAACAAGAAAGGAAGTTGAAATTTCTGATCTAAAACAGATATTCCAAGATCACACGATGGAACAGAAACTGCACATCTTGGCCTAAATAAAATTTCATTATATGCGTTGCAATTTTGTGAAAGTGTTAGTTCTCTATCTGCACCACTATCTATATAGTTAAAAACCATTGCCGGCAGACGATTTTTTGCTCTAGACCTGAGGTCATTAATATTAAGTACCCCAGGAGAGGAAACATCTGCTCCTAACATTATTCATCACAAATTCATGAATGATGAATCTATAATACATTGAACATAGTTGCAAAAACGAACAAAATATTGAAATATTTGTGATAGAAAAAGCTAAAAATTAAATTGC